>CALFSV010000252.1 GCA_937916485.1 uncultured Paracoccaceae bacterium
CCCTGCTGCCAGCCCCGGATGCAGACCGGCCATGCACCCTGCGAAGGGCGCAGCGTCAGAAAGCCCCTACCCTTGCCCAGACGACTCCTGTAAAGATGGTTTAAAGCTAAACTATCTTGCACAATCGAGGAGCCGCGACCGATGGCGACAAGAAAAGCCGCTGCAAAGCCAAATGTCTCAGCCGAGGAATTACTGGGCCACTACCGCGAAATGCTGTTGATCCGGCGGTTCGAGGAAAAGGCGGGCCAGCTTTACGGCATGGGCCTCATCGGCGGGTTCTGCCACCTCTACATCGGACAGGAAGCTGTCGTTGTAGGCCTCGAGGCCGCCGCAGAGGAAGGCGACAAGCGCGTCACATCCTACCGCGATCACGGGCACATGCTGGCCTGTGGCATGGACCCCAAGGGTATCATGGCCGAGCTGACAGGCCGGGAGGGCGGCTTTTCCAAGGGCAAGGGCGGCTCCATGCACATGTTTTCCAAGGAAAAGCACTTTTACGGCGGCCACGGCATCGTCGCCGCCCAGGTGCCGATCGGGGCGGGCCTTGCCTTTGCCGACAAATACCTTGGCAACGGCCGCGTGACGTTCGCCTATTTCGGAGATGGCGCCGCCAACCAGGGCCAGGTCTATGAGACCTACAACATGGCCGAGCTTTGGGACCTGCCCGTCGTCTTCGTGATCGAGAACAACCAGTATGCCATGGGAACAAGCGTCAAACGCTCGACCAAGTCCAAGACCCTGTGGGAGCGTGGCGCCGCCTACGGCATTCCGGGCGAAGAAGTCGACGGGATGAGCGTTCTGGCCGTCAAGGAAGCCGGGGAACGGGCCGTCGCCCACTGCCGCGCCGGCAAAGGCCCCTATATCCTTGAGGTAAAGACCTATCGCTATCGTGGCCACTCCATGTCGGACCCGGCCAAATACCGGACCCGCGAAGAGGTCCAGAAGATGCGCGATGAGCGGGACCCCATCGAACAGGTGCGCCAGATCCTGCTGACCGGCGCGCATGCCACCGAGGATGACCTCAAGGCCATCGACAAGGAGATCAAGGAAATCGTCAACGAGGCGGCTGAGTTCTCCAAGGAAAGCCCGGAGCCCGCATTGCAAGAGCTTTGGACAGACATTTACGCAAACGAAGTTCCGCAGGAGGCTTGATCGATGGCAACTGAAATTCTCATGCCCGCGCTTTCGCCCACGATGGAAGAAGGCACTTTGGCAAAATGGCTCGTCAAGGAAGGTGACACCGTCGCCGCCGGTGACATCCTGGCCGAGATCGAAACCGACAAGGCCACGATGGAGTTCGAGGCCGTCGATGAAGGTACGATGGGCAAGATCCTGATCGCCGCCGGAACCGAAGGCGTCAAGGTCAACACCCCCATCGCTGTGCTGCTGCACGAAGGCGAAGACGCCTCTGCCGCGCCCGCCGCTGCCGCCCCTGCGGCGGCCCCCGCTCCGGCCGAGGCTGAGGCCAAGGCTGAGCCGGCACCAGCGCCGGCCGCGGCCAAGACCCCCGCCGCGCCAAAGGCCGACAAGTCGCCCGACTGGCCCGAAGGCACCGAGACCAAGACCCAAACCGTCCGCGAAGCGCTGCGCGACGCCATGGCCGAAGAGATGCGCCGCGACGACACGGTCTACCTGATGGGCGAAGAGGTGGCCGAATATCAGGGCGCCTACAAGATCAGCCAAGGCCTGCTCGACGAATTCGGGGCCAAGCGGGTGATCGACACACCGATCACCGAACATGGTTTTGCCGGGATCGCCGTAGGCGCGTCCTTCGGTGGCCTGCGCCCGATCGTGGAGTTCATGACGTTTAACTTCTCGATGCAAGCCATTGATCACATTATAAACTCTGCCGCCAAGACGCTTTATATGTCCGGCGGTCAGATGGGGGCACCGATGGTGTTCCGTGGGCCCAATGGCGCCGCTGCCCGAGTAGGTGCCCAGCACAGCCAGGACTATGCCGCCTGGTACATGCAGATCCCCGGCCTCAAGGTGGTGATGCCCTACACGGCCTCGGATGCCAAAGGCCTGCTCAAGACCGCGATCCGCGACCCGAACCCGGTCATCTTCCTCGAGAACGAAATCCTGTATGGCCGCAGCTTTGACGTGCCGGTCATGGACGACTTTACCGTTCCCTTCGGCAAGGCTCGTATCGCCCGCGAAGGATCGGACGTCACCATCGTGTCCTTTGGCATCGGCATGACCTATGCGCTCGAGGCCGCTGAAAAGCTGGCTGCCGACGGGATCGACGCCGAGGTCATCGACCTGCGCACCCTGCGCCCGATGGACACGGCAAGCATTCTGGAAAGCGTGCGCAAGACCAACCGCTGTGTCACCGTGGAAGAAGGCTGGCCCCAGGGGTCGGTCGGCGGCTACATTTCTTCGGTAATCATGCAAGAGGCCTTCGATTATCTGGACGCCCCTGTTATCAACTGCACAGGCAAGGACGTTCCGATGCCCTACGCCGCCAATCTGGAAAAGCACGCGCTTTTGACCTCTGATGAAGTGGTCGAGGCCGTGAAAAAAGTGACCTACCGCTAAGGAGTTTGACGCGATGCCAACAGAAATCCTGATGCCCGCGCTGTCTCCGACGATGGAGGAAGGCACGCTGGCCAAATGGCTGGTCAAGGAGGGCGACAAAGTGTCCTCCGGCGACCTGCTGGCCGAGATCGAGACGGACAAGGCGACCATGGAGTTCGAGGCCGTCGACGAAGGCGTTGTCGGCAAGATCCTTGTGGCCGAAGGGACCGAAGGGGTGAAAGTGAACACCCCCATTGCGGTGCTCCTGGAAGAGGGTGAAAGCGCCTCTGACATGGGCGCGGCCCCTGCGGCCGCAGCTGAAGCCAAGCCAGAGGCCAAGGCAGAAGCCGCCCCCGCACCTGCCGCAGCAGCACCGGCGGCACCTGCCGCAGCACCCGCTGCACCGGCCGCCGCTGACGGAAGCCGCGTCTTCGCCTCCCCCCTCGCCCGGCGGATCGCTGCCGAGAAGGGCATTGATCTGGCAGGCGTCGCAGGCTCTGGTCCGCATGGCCGGATCGTGAAAGCCGATATTGAGGTGGCCAAGCCGCAAAGCGCCGCTGCCCCTGCCGCTGCGTCTGCCTCTGCGTCTGCCTCTGCGCCCGCAAAACCGGCTGCCGCCCCTGCGGCGATGGCGACCGGCCCATCCACCGATGCGGTCATCAAGATGTACGAAAGTCGGGACTATCAGGAAGTCACCCTCAACGGCATGCGCAAGACCATCGCCGCCCGCCTGACCGAGGCCAAGCAGACCATCCCGCATTTCTACCTGCGCCGGGACATCCAGCTTGATGCCCTGCTCAAGTTCCGGGGTCAGCTGAACAAGCAGCTCGAAGTGCGTGGCGTGAAATTGTCGGTCAACGACTTTATCATCAAGGCCTGTGCGCTGGCGTTGCAAGCGGTGCCCGATGCCAATGCCGTCTGGGCAGGTGACCGGATCCTGAAGCTGAAGCCTTCGGATGTTGCTGTGGCCGTGGCGATAGAAGGCGGGCTCTTTACCCCCGTCCTCAAGGATGCCGACGCCAAGACCCTCTCGACCTTGTCGGCCGAGATGAAGGACCTTGCCGCCCGCGCCCGCGACCGCAAGCTGGCGCCGAACGAGTATCAGGGGGGCAGCTTTGCCATCTCGAACCTGGGGATGTTTGGCATCGACAACTTTGACGCCGTGATCAACCCGCCGCATGGGGCGATCCTTGCGGTTGGTGCCGGGGTCAAGAAGCCGGTGGTGGGTGCAGATGGCGAACTGGCTGTGGCGACGGTGATGTCTGTCACCCTGTCAGTCGACCACCGGGTCATCGACGGCGCACTTGGGGCGCAACTGCTTGAGGCGATCAAGACCAACCTCGAGAACCCGATGATGATGCTGGCCTGATCCAGGTAAGGTGGGTCTGGACCCACCTTACGCAATGACCACAAAAAAGGCGGGGGAAACCCCGCCTTTGTCACGTCTGGCATATCGTAAGGTGGGTCCAGACCCACTTTACTCGTGCAGGATCTGGTCCATCAGAACCGACGGCTGGGCGCAACCCGCCTCGCCCACGATCCGGGCAGGCACACCGGCGACGGTCTTGCAGGCGGGCACCTCTTCCAGAACCACCGATCCCGCGGCAATGCGCGAGCAATTGCCAACCTTGATGTTGCCCAGAACCTTCGCCCCTGCCCCGATCAGCACGCCGTTGCCGATCTTGGGATGGCGGTCTTCCTCTTCCTTGCCGGTCCCGCCCAGCGTCACCGAATGCAGCATGGAGACATTGTCCCCCACCACAGCGGTTTCGCCGATCACGATGGAATGCGCATGGTCGATCATCAGCCCGCGTCCGATCCGGGCCGCCGGGTGGATGTCGACGCCGAACACCTCGCTCACCCGCATCTGGATGAAATGGGCCAGATCAATCCGCCCTCTCAGCCACAGATAGTGGCCGATCCGGTAGGCCTGAACGGCCTGATAGCCCTTGAAGTACAAAAGCGGCTGCAACAGCCGATGGCAGGCCGGGTCACGTTCAAAGACCGCCGCCAGGTCGGCCCGGGCGGCGGCGCCCAGTTCAGGGTCGTCCTCATAGGCCGCGTCGGCGATTTCGCGCAGGATCTGCTCGGACATTTCGCCCGAAGCCAGCTTGAGAGAGATGCGGTAGGCCAGCGCCCGTTCCAGCGACCTGTGGTGCAGAACGCCTGAATGGATCAGCCCGCCCATCAAGGGCTCTGCCTTGATCGCGTCTTCGGCCTCGCTTCTGATGCGGGACCAGCTGGGGTCGATTTCAGCGATCTGCGTCTTGCGCTGTGCCATGAGACTGCCTTTCGATTTGCGATCCACTCTAACCCAGATAGGCTATGGTCGGAAAGAATAAAGGCGTGATGACAGGGATCACCGGTTTCGATGGGTTCTTTGGCTTTGGCGCCAGTCCGCAAGGGCCGCAAGGACAAGGGCGAGGCAGTCGCAGTACAACGCGCTACAACGCCCCGGCCGGGCCGCGATCGACAGGTCTTGCGTTGCCGATGACAGGGTCCCATCACCCGCACCGGCAAGTGCCCGGCCCAGCCGTTTGCGATACCGGTCCGCCAGATCGGCCCGTGCGATGATCCGGGCCGCCAGATCAGGGCGCAGAGGCTCGGGACTGGCCATCAGCGCCCGGGCACATCGATCCAGATCAGTCGGCAGGACTTGCCTCATGTCGCCAGAGCCAACGTCAGGTCCTTGGCCGGTCCGGGGCCATAGCGGTCCGACAGTTGCGCGACCTTGACCGTAACGTCACCCCCCGGGGCATCGCTGGTCTGCATCCCGGTCGGATAGATCCATTGGGGGCTGCCCACCTCGGCACTGCGCAGCAGCGTCCCGCCTTGCCAGACCTCGACGAGGTAACGTTCGACCGCTTCGCCAAGGGCGACTTCAGCCGGGGTCCAGCTGTCACCATCGATCCGGGTACGGCGGATCCAGTGCAGCGCCAGGTCGCCGTTCGCCGCCCTTTGTGCCGTCAGGTGACAGACCGAATAGGGCCGCAGTCCGATGCCGGAAAAGGTCCGGCTGGTGTAGCGGTAGGTCGCGTCGTCCAAGGGCCGCTGCGCCGGCCCAAAGCGGTAGTGCTGGTCCGCCTCACGCGCCGATGACGACAGGGCGATTTGCGTCGCCGCCCCGTCCAACAGCACGAACCGGCTGCCCGCCGGCCAGTCTGCCGGCATCACCCCGTCGCTGCCCGCCTGCCCGCGCAGCCGCAACGACAGGTCCCAGGTGTCCGGCCCGACAAGGCTGGCCCCGGCAAACTGGAACACCTCCCACAGATCGCTTTGGCCGTCCCCGATGGCGGCCATGTTCAGGCCCGCCAGAACCTGCGCCTCTGTCGCCGCCGTCAGGCCCCCGCGCACCAGTTGCACACGCAGCGCAGGCCCCCGGTCCCATACCCCGGCAGGCGCACGGAACATCGGCGTGAGGGTGGTCCCCACCGTTGCCGCCACAGGGAACAGGGTGTTGAGGGTATATCCTTCGTCCTGCGGCGCGGAGTATAGCGCCACAGACCCCGGCCAGGGTCGTCCGGTCATCGCCACATGGGGAGCGACCGAGTCTTCGTCCCCGGTCAACAGGGGCAGGTCGAGAAACACCGCCTCGACCGGTACGGGTGGGACAAAGGACTTCAGTCCAGGTGTGTCGTCGGCGGTTTCGTGGGGGCGGTAGGTCTCAGGCTCAACCCGCACGGCCTCAATCGCCTGGAAGCTGGCGCTGTCCAGACGGTCGATGCGCCAGAGGGCCTGTGTACCATCTGACCCGATCCGCACCACATCGCCCGCGCCATAGCCCTTGGCCGACGGCGGCAGGGCAAAGCGGGCCGTGTCGCGGGCCACCCGCGCCTCGGCCAGCCAACGCTCTGCAATCCGCCGCCCTTCGCTGCCCAAAAGCGCCAGCGGCAGTTCATTGGCCGTGACAGAGGCCAGCGCATCGTCGGGAAAGACCGCCTCGGCGCTGCGCAGATCATAGTCTGCCTCCGCATCGACAAAACCGACCCGGACTGTCCCCGCCACCTCGGCCGCTGGGGCGCGCAGCCGTTCGATCACCGCCTCGGCCCCCGGGTCAAAGGCCAGCTGCCCTGCCTCGACCACCCCGTCCGCCTTGCCGTCGCGGGTGCGAAAGACCAAAAGGCCGTCCCGTTCGACCGCGTCAAAGCCGTATGCCAGCATCAGGACCTGAAGGGCCGCCCGCGCCGTCCCGGTCTCGTCCACGCGGTAGCCGCGGACAAGGCCATAAAGCTCTGTCGTGTCGATCGCTTGCACCCCGGCGCGGGCACAAATCTCGGCCACGACCGAGGCCAGCGACCGCGCGGTGCTACGACCGTTCAGCCAGTGGCCCCTTGCGTAGTTGCCGCCATCGGACCAGACGTCAGAGCGGGCCGGAAAGGCCGGAAAAGGGCGACCGTCCCAGGCCCGGACATGGGCTTGCGCCATGTCCACCATCCGCCCGACATAGAGGTCCGAAGCGGGGTTGGCGACCGGGTCGGCAAAGCGGCGATGGATCGCCCGCAGGTATTGCATCTGTATAAGATCGTCGCGCATCCCGTTGGATTGACGTGGCAAAAAGCTTTCCGATGACTTGGGATCAAGGAACTTGTTTGGCTCGTTCGTGCCCTTGTCGATGGCTGCACAGCCGATTTCGGTGAACCAGATCGGCTTGCTGCCCGGTTCCCAATCCGTCGGCGTGGCCTGCCGTTGCCCCCCGATCCGGTCGTGATGGGGGTTGGACCACCAGCCCTTGAGGTCCTTGTAGCGCCAGACCCAGGGCTCTCCATCGCCATCGGTGATGTGTGTGCGGATCTGCGCCTCCAGCGCTTCGGGCGAATGGTAGTACCAGTCGAACCCCTCGCCGCCTGCGACATTGCCGGTCAGGTAGTCAAGGTTGTAGATCGACCCGAACCCGGCATCGAGATGGTCGTCACCATCGCGCCAGTCGCTTAGCGGCATGTAGTTGTCGATGCCGATGAAATCGATCTGCGGATCGGCCCACAGGGGATCGAGGTGAAAGTATTTATCCGCCGTCCCTTGCGGTTGGTAGCCGTGATATTCGGACCAGTCGGCAGCATACCCAATCTTGCACTCTGGCCCCAGAATGGTGCGGACATCGGCGGCCAGCGCCCGCAGGGCCGCCACGGCGGGAAAGCTGTCGCCCACGCCCCGGATCTGGGTCAGGCTCCGCATTTCAGAGCTGATGCAAAAGGCCGAAACACCCCCGGCGGCGGCGCAAAGATGGGCCTGATGCAGGATAAATCGGCGCAGCGACCATTCATCGGGACCGGTGTAGGTGATCCCTTGGGCCGTAGGGGCAAAGTCGCCCGGCTGGGCGGTGCCAAAGAAGGCGGCCACCTCGGCCTCGGCCCCTGCTGTCCGGTCGGGGGTGCCCGCCAGCCCCGGTGCAAGTGACCCGGTGATCCGGCCCCGCCAAGGCAAGGGCGGCTGGCCGACAAGGCCGGTCCATGGGTCTGTCAGGCTGTTATCGGCCAGTTGGTCCATCAGGATAAAGGGGTAGTAGACAACCTCTTGTCCCGCCGCATGCATCGCTTCGATCGCCTCGATCACTGACCGGTCGGAGGGGGTGCCGCCGTAGACGGGGCGGTCGTCTATGCGCGGCACCAGTTGCGCCGTGCTGCGGTTGAGGCCCGAGACCTGCCAGGGCATTGCCTCGGCCTCTTGCACCGCCTGTTCGACCTTGGGGCGGATCGTGCAGCTGCCGCAGCGCAGATCATCCCCGAACCACGACACCACCAGACTGACCGAGGCGCATTGCGGCAGCTCTTCGGTCAGCGCCTGAAGCGAGGTGGCAAAGTCGGTCTTGCCGCTGGGTGAGTTCAGGTTGACGGGGGTCTGCTCACCGTAGCTGCCGCTCAGGTAGACCGGGCTGGTGGCCAGCGCATATTCGCCAGTGCCGGGGATCATTGCCACAGCGCGAATGAGGTGGGCCAGATCCTCGGCCTCTTCGGGCCGGCGCCGGGGCGCGGGGCGAAACACCTCGAACGAAAACTGCGGCACCCGGTTGCCATAGG
>CALFSV010000253.1 GCA_937916485.1 uncultured Paracoccaceae bacterium
GGGATGGAACAACTAAGGGCTGATCCGCAGCCTCTGGTCCTGCCTTCAGGGCCTGCACGTCAACCGTCAGGCGATCGTAGGTACGGGCGGCCTGCCCAACCTGCTTTAGGGACACGTCAGCCAAGCCCTTGGCGCGCATATAGTTGTTCACAAGGGCCAATTTCTCGTCCGGCCCCTCCAAGCAATTTGCAAGGCCGAGATAGAGGTCCAAGCATGCGTCAGACGCCAGATGCTCATTCAGAATTGCCTGAGCTCGCTCGCCCTTGCCGAGATTCAGATGGGCTTCAGCCGCCAAAATCGTAGCAGCGCGCCGATAGGCCTCATCGGCATCCGCAGTCAGGGCCAACTCAAGGGAATCAAGCGCGGCTTGATGGTCCAATGCCCCCCCCGCCGCCAAGCCCAAAAAGGCCAACTCCCGAGCCGCCAGCGCCCGGCGTCTTGGGGTGCTAAAGTCTTGGGCAAGCTTGGTTAAATCAGCGGTTGCCCGATCTCTGAAACCAAGCTCAAGCAATAACTTGCGGTATCTCGTGATTGAATACGAACGCATGTGGTATCCTTAGGGGCGCATTCGTGACCTGCCATCACAGCGGGCCAAATGTCTGGAATAATTTTTGGGCAAAAGTTGGTGACGCCTGATCAAGACACAATGTGCAATATTCGGATTCTGTCGTGCAACTCAATCCCCTGGACAGTCTCCGGCAGCCCGTTATTACCTTCGAACCTTCGCAATCTTTTCTGCCTTGAAATCATCAGCTTGAAGACCTTGGCCAGCCCGGCTGTACGGCTATGACGATCCTTGGTGCGTGGACCGAAAGCCCTGGCCGCGTCGCGGGCGTCAGGCCCATTTCGGTCATGTAATGTCCCATCAGTCCCAACCACTTATTAGAGATCGTCAGCCAGGGCGAAGGCTGGATGTATCTCGACGGAATCTTCAGGAGGGGTATCGCTACGCCTCGTCCTTTTCCGCGACCGACAACGTAACCGCCTCCGTCACTCGCCGCTGAAACAGAAGGTAGATGACCACGACCGGAAGGCCCGCCATAAGCGCGGCCGCCAGGCCGCTGACGCCATAGGACCGGATTTGGGCGATACTGACCGTGACGTTCATCATCTCGGGCTTGGTCACCGCCAGAAAGGGCCACAAAAAGGCATTCCAGGCTCCAATGAAAACGATGATCGCCAGGGCCACGGTCACCCCCCAGTTCATGGGCAGGTAGATGTTGAGAAAGATCTGCCAATGCTTGGCCCCATCAAGGAAGGCGGCCTCGCCCAGCTCTTGGGGGATGCTGTCAAAGAACTGCTTGTAAACGATCACCGCAATGGGGGCGATCAGCTGGGGCAGGATCACGCCGAGCCAGGTATTGAGAAGCCCCCATTGGTAAATCAGAAAAAAGTGGTTCACGATCAGGGCCTGCACCGGGATCATGAAACTGCCCAGAATGCCATACCAAAGCAGCCGTCGCCCGGTGAACTCGATCTGGGAAATCGCGTAGCCACAGGTGGAGGATATGGCAATCACAATGAGAGTGACGCCGCCCGAGGTCACGATGGAATTGAGATACCAGCGCCCCAGATCAGTGTTGAACAAAACGTTGGCATAGGTGCGCAGGAACCCGGCCGTGGCATCGGCCGGCCCTGCCGTGGCGAAGACCGCCCAAAAGATGGGAAAGGCCCAAAGCACCACCAGAACAAGGCTTACCACCCAAAGCGCAAGGCCGCCCAAATCCCATCGTCCGCCCAACCCGCCGCTCATTTAGAGCGCCTGATGCGGAGCAGTTGGAACTGAAGCACAACGAAGGCAAGGACGATGACGAAAAGGGCGACAGCAACAGCGGATGCATACCCCGCTTGATTGCGCTGGAAGGCGACCGAATAGATATAATGGACCAGCACCGTGGCCGAACGGCTGGGCGCCTGAGAGGCCATCAGGTAGACCTGATCAAACACCCTGATCTGCAGGATCAGCTGAATGGTTAGGACCAGGATAGTGATCGGCTTGAGCAACGGCCAGGTGATCCATCTCAGCTGTGCCCAGCGGCCGGCGCCATCAAGCTGGGCTGCCTCATAAAGGTCCTTGGGTATAGCGCGCAGACCTGCCAGGAAAAGCAGAACACTGAAGCCGACAGTCCACCAGATGGTCAGCACGGCCACCGAAGGCATGAACCAGGCCGCGCTGCTCCAGACCGGAATCGTGGTGCCATTGGCTGCTTGGGCGAGACCTCCAAGCGGACTGTTGGGGCTGTCTGTCAGCAGATAGGCGATCGATGTGACGGTCGAAACCGGGAGAATATACGGGACAAAAAACACCGAAAGCACGATGGCCTGCCAATAGCTGTGCAGGCGATTGACCACCATCGCCAGCGCCAACCCCACCAGCGTGCCGGGCACAACTGTCAGGGCCACGAAATAAAGGGTGTTGCGCAATGCTGCACCAAAGCCCCTGTCGGACAACAGCTTCTCGTAATTGGCAAGCCCGACCCAAGCCCCCTGTTTAGTGAGCGCGCCGTCGGTAAAGCTGGTGGCGAGCATCTGTAGCGAGGGGTAGATGAACAGTGCCGCGTAGACGAGCACGAATGGCAGAACAAGAGGCAAAGCGGCCCGATTGTCTTTGCGGTCTCGCTGGCTGTCCATGCCGGCCATGTCGCCCGCTTGGCCAAAAATTGTCAATGTTGATCTCGCTTCGCAGATGCAGGGTTGGCCCCACCCCGGCCCTTGCCGTCCCACCGGTCCCATGCCCGGTGAAGTGATGCATCCCTCAAAGGCTGGCGGCGGCACCCTGTTTGGTGTTTTTGTAGTGCCAGGAGCCCACTGGCTCTCTTGCGGCGCTCGGGCGATCAGCCGCGTTTATCAAGCACGGAGGCTGACCAGCATGCGCACGAACTGGGCTGGAAACTATACATATCAGGCGCCCCACTTGCGGCAGGCGACGACCATAGCCGAGGCGCAGGAGATTGTGGCGGCCGCCCGCAAGGTCAGGGTTCTGGGGTCGCGGCACAGCTTTAATGGCATTGCCGATTCCGAGGAGACGCAGCTGTCGCTGGCGGCCCTGAACAAGGTACTGGCCATCGACGTTGCCAACATGCGCGTAGAGGTGGAAGGCGGCATTCGCTACGGCGATCTTGCTCCAGTGCTTGAGGAGCATGGTCTCGCGCTCGCCAACCTCGCCTCTTTGCCCCATATCTCTGTGGCCGGGGCCGTCGCGACGGCGACACATGGCTCGGGGTCGGACACAGGCAATCTGGCCACAGCGGTCGTGGCGATGGACATCATCACCGCCAGCGGCGAGATCGCCCGCTTGTCGCGCGATGCGGATGGCGACACATTTGCCGGCGCAGTGGTCAATCTCGGAGCGCTCGGCGCAGTCGCGCGGATGACACTTGAGGTCGAGCCCACATATGAGGTTCGCCAGGATGTCTATACCGGCCTGTCCCATGACGTACTGGCCTCCGATTTCGACGCCATCTTCGGAGCGGCAAAAAGCGTCAGCGTCTTTACCGACTGGCGCGGCGCAACAACACAGGCCGTCTGGCTCAAGCAGGTGGTGGATGCCAAGTCTGGCCAAGGGGCCGCCCGTGCCGAATTCTTCGGCGCTCGTGCCGCTACGAAAAACCAGCATCCATTACCGGGTGGAGACGCGACGGTTTGCACCCCGCAATTGGGCGTGCCTGGCGCATGGCACGAGCGGCTGCCGCATTTCAGAATGGCGTTCACGCCCAGCAACGGGGCAGAGATTCAGGCCGAATACTTCCTGCCGCGCGACACAGCCGCCCGCACCATCGCCGCCATGCGGCAGCACGGCGACCGTCTGGCCCCCATCCTGATGATCTCAGAGCTGCGAACGATTGCCGCCGATAACCTTTGGCTGAGCCCTGCCCATCGCGGCCCTTGTCTGGCCATGCACTTCACCTTCAAGCGCGATTGGGAAGCCATCCAAACCGTTTTGCCCGCCATCGAAGCCACTCTTTCCCCGCTTGGCGCAGTGCCACACTGGGGCAAGGTGACAACGATGCCGCCTGCGGCGGTGATGCGGGCCTATGGACGTCTGGGCGATTTCCGAGACCTGGCCCTGGCGCAGGACGAGCCGGGCAAATTCCGCAACAGCTTTGTGGAGCGCTTTGTCTTTGGTGAGGTTTGACACATCCCGTCCCAAGCACGCGACAGCTTGGTCAGTGGACCAAGCCCCTTCTCGTTCACCCCGTCAGGCGAGTGACCGAGTTTTGCAGGGCTCATCCAAGCGCCAATATCTCATCTCGCCGATGGAACGCTTGACTGCCTTGTGCCGCTTTCAGGCGCTCGCCCTCGTCCGCCTCCGGCTGCGGAGATCGCTCATGCGCGACCGCCCGCAGAGGTGGCACCATTGTACCGTCGCTATTGGCCGACCTGACCCGCCGTTTTTCGCAGGTCGCTCGGCGACGATCCGGTCCAACGGCGAAAGCTCCTGAAGAAGCTGTTGGGATCGCTATAAGCCAGCAAGTGAGAGATTTCTTCAATCGCCAGCGTACTCTTGGTCAGGTATCGCAGCGCAAGGTCTTTGCGGGTCTTGTCGAGGATCTTCTGGAACGTTGTCATTTCGTTGCGCAAGCGCCGCTGCAGCGTGCTGCGGCTGACCCCCAGCTCTGCGCACACAGAGCCCACGTCGGAACGTCCCAAAGGCAGTTGCGTCAGAAGCGCGCTGACGACTTTGGAGGCCATGTCGCTGGCGCGGGCACGCGCAGCGAGTTGGCGCTCTAGATCCTGTTCCATGGCGTGCCACAGCCCTTGGGCTTCGGACAGAAATGGCGCGGCTGCATCGGCAAGCGTGAAACTCAGCGTCGCCTTTTCACCGTATCCTGGGATTATCCCGAGATGCCGAGCCAGCGTATGGCGCACCTCTTCTGGGGCCCTAAGCGTCGCCATTGTCGGGATTATTGATCGCGCCGTCATCAGCCGTGCTTTTTCGACAATAAATGCGAGATAAAGCGCCAACATGGAGGCGGGCAGCTCCAGATCAGGCGCGATGCTATCGTATTCGACCGTCAGTTTTTCGTCATCTCGGAAAACGTGCATCCTGGTCGGTCCGATCAGACGCTTGTACCGGGTGATCCGGCGCAAGCCTTGTTCCAGGTCTGGCGCACATTCAAGCGCCAGAAACACAGGTACAAGCGGACCACGTGCAATGGCGATACCCAGCTGGCTGGGCAAATCCTCGCGCCCGGCCAGACGGACCGTCGCGTCCCACGCGGCCAGGTATTGTGCGGCCGTCACGCCAAGCGCGGCCTGCTTGGGATCAAGATCGCCAAGACCCGCCTGCCGCAGCATCTCTGTCGGATCGACCCCCAACATGCGGCAAGCGTTCAACCCGAGCGCGAGCGGATATGTTTCCTGCATTGTCGTCACCTAATCAACCGGTGGTCCATTCTCACTCGTTCTTGTCAAATCATGCTGCTTGCAAACTCTGCAAGTTGATTGGTGCAACATGCATGCGTTTGACCGCATCTGCATGTTCATACCCTTCGCGGCTGGGCCTAGCCTCACCTCAACGCAGCGGGGCCGGATCCGGACATATGAAATTCGAGATGACAAACATCGGCGGCATCAAGATCCGCTACGCGGCCAGCCGAAACGAAGGTAAGCCACAACTGTTGCTGACCTCGCCGCAACCCATGAGCGTTCTGACCTACCGCAACTGGTGGGATCGGCTTACTCAGAGCTTTGACGTGGTGGCGGTGGATCTACCCAACCACGGCGGCTCCGATCCCGCGCGGCATGTAACGTCCGTCAGCCAGCACGCGGTGTTTCTGGGCAATATCCTGGACGAATTCGAGCTGTCGCACCCACATGCCGTTGGGCCCGATATCGGCACACCGACCTTGATGCGGTTCATGGCGGACAACCCGGGTCGGATCAAATCGGCTACCGTGGGCGATGCTGGCGCGGTCGGAAAGGTGGAAGGATCGCCTCTGTTCCGGGCGCTTGTCTATTCGCGCCTTGTGCAATGGTCGACTCTCTCTGCCGGTGGCCCCATTGGCGGGCGCCTCTATTGCGCTGCCGCGAACAGCATAGGCTACCGCCTCAGCAAACCGTCGCCGGAGGCAAAGGCGGACTACCTCGCGGGTTCTACACGCTTTGCCAAACTGCGAGGGCAAGTGGGGTTTCTGGGCAGCTACCCGCGGGAAACACCTGCGCTGGAACGCGATGTCACCCGGATCGAAGCCCCGGTGCAGGTGCTGCATGGCGAGTACGATACGTTTGTGTCCATGACCAATTCACAGCGGCTGGCAGATCTTCTGCCCAACAGCAGGTTCGCTGTCGTCCCCGGTACGGCGCATTATGCATGGGAAGACAACCCTTCGGATTACCTCAACAAGGTCCTGAGCTTTATCGAAGAAGTTGAGGCAAACGCATCTCCTGCAGTTAAGTCCCGAACCTCGTAAGGGCCGAGGAAAATAGGATGGCTTGATTATCGGGACCTTATCGTCCGCACGATGCGGCGATTTCACGAAATGCGCACGATCCCCGACAACAACTCAAAGGAACGATCAATGACCGCCCCCCAATACCCCAAAGGCAAGACAGCGCTTCTCTGCATCGATCCCTACAACGATTTCCTCGCAGAGGGGGGCAAGATGTGGCCCACCCTCAGAGAGATCGCCATATCGGTCGACCTTCACGCCAACTTGGCCAAGGTCCGTGCAACTGCGCGTGAGGCGGGGATGCCGATTTTTATTCTGCCGCACCATCGGCATCATTCGACGGACTTTGAGGGATGGGCGCACCTGACACCATCTCAGGCCGCAGCGCACGCATATCAGTTGTTCGCCGAAGGCAGTTGGGGCGGTGAATTTTACGAAGGTTTCGGTCCTGAAACCGGCGATATCATCATCAAGGAACACTGGGGCGCGTCCGGTTTTGCCAATACCGATCTTGATGTGCAGTTGCGCCAGCATGGCATCACCCATGTCATCTTCATCGGTTTGATTGCCAATACCTGCATTGAAACGTCAGCGCGCTTTGCGGCCGAACTTGGTTATCACGTGACACTGGTGCGCGATGCAACGGCCGCCATGTCCGCAGAAGCGATGCACGCCGCGCATCACATCAATGGTCCGACCTACGCCCAAGCCATCCTCACAACGGCTGAGGTGATTGAGAATTTGAACAGTAAGGAAACGGTATGATCCTGGGTCATGCTGCCACGACGCTTGTCGCCAAACGCGTCACACCAACCATGCCTTGGTGGCTTCTTATTGTGAGCGCCTTTCTGATCGACATCGCGATGTTTACCTTCGTGGGCTTAGGCATCGAGACAATGGAGCCGACAGGCGGACGTCCGAGTATGGCGAACGCAATCACCGAGATGACGTTCAGCCACGACCTGATCCCCCAGATTGGCTGGACATTGCTTGCCGGTGCAATTGCGTTCGCGGTAACACGGCGCCGATTGTTCGTGCTTGTCGCCATGGCCTTGTCGTTGGCCCATTGGCTGGGTGACTTGGTGTCAGGCTACGGGCATCACATATTCGGGCCTGATACCCATTCTATCGGTACGGACTGGTATCACCTGAATCTGCCGGCGGCGTTGGCTTTCGAGGCCGCAATTGGCATCTTTTGCGTCTTTATCTTCACCCGAAACAGATCATTCTCGCCCCGAGCTCAGGCGGGACTCTACGGCCTGTTCGGCATTGCACCGTTCGTTTTCCTAATCATCTGAGGGCGGATCAGATCGCCTTCTCGGCGTGCTAGGTCGACTGCCCTGAGCGATACCCGCTTAGCTACCTGACCTTCGTCCCGATCGCAGCGCCTGTAAACTTGGAGCGCAGTTTGCCGATTTTCGGCGACAGGCGATTGTCAGCTTTTTGCAATCTAGGATGCTCCCTTACAACTTGAGGGAAAAAGTAATTGAGATTACGCGGGACGCCGGCCGTAGACGCCTGCCTCTCGCTGACATCTGTCTTGGTTAAGTTCTACGACGTCGAATCTGTATCTACCTCTTTCCGCAAATCGCGCGGATGGCAATGCGAGCCCCACCTCAAACTGCGCGATCTGGCAAGAGAGATATGGGTTATGAGTGATACCCCTCCCAATACATTCACTGATGGGGCGCTTGGCACCATTTACATGAAAACCGCGCTCCCGATCATTTTCGTGATGGGGATGACTGGCCTGCTGTCGCTTGCGGATGCCTTGTTTTTGGGCGTTTGCGTGGGTCCAGACGCGTTAGCGGCCGTCACCCTGATGTTCCCAGTCTATATGCTGATCGTGGCGCTTTCCACGCTTGTCGCAAACGGCATGTCGAGCCTGTTGGCGCGATCGCTTGGCGCTGGAGACTTAGACGACGCACGTGCCACGTTCGCTGGAGCACATGGCCTGGCCGTTGTCTTGGGTGCGATCCTGATCGTGTTGTTCGTCCTCTTTGGAGAGCCGGTCGCCTTGTTGGCGGCAGGAGGGTCAGAGGCACTCGCTCAGCTGGGGTTGGTCTACCTGCGGATCACGGTGTTCTTCTCGCCGTTGTTGTTCGTGTTGTCAGTCAACTCCGATGCCCTACG
>CALFSV010000254.1 GCA_937916485.1 uncultured Paracoccaceae bacterium
TCTAGTTGGCAGGCCCTGCCCAGGGCCTGCCGCCAACCCAGACTGCCCGAATTGCCCTGTCGTCTCCCATCATGATCGTGGGAAAGACCGCATCCCAAAGGTCACCCGCCCGGGCTGCCCTTTGGGAGATGGCAGGCGTAGATTTCAGGTCGATGACGACAAGGTCGGCTTCCGCGCCGGGCCTGAGATTGCCGACAAGGCCGCCCAGATGCAGGATCTGTGCCGCGCCCTCAGTCGCCAGCCACCAAAGCTGGGCCGGATGTAGGGCCGCACCGTTCAATTGGCCGACCTCATAGGCGGCGGCCATGGTGCGCAGCATGGAAAACGACGATCCGCCCCCGGTGTCGGTCGCCAACCCAACCTTGTGTCCGCCTGCCTTCAACCCAGCCATGTCAAACAGACCGGACCCGATGAAGGTGTTCGATGTCGGACAATGGGCAAGGCCCGCGCCAACCTCTTTCAGGCGGGCCTTTTCCCGGGCCTCAAGGTGGATGGCATGGCCGTAAACCCCCCTTTCGCCAAGCAGGCCATAAGCCTCATAGGTGTCAAGGTAGTCCCGCGCTTGTGGGTAAAGCCCTTTTACCCATTCAATCTCATCCACCTGCTCGCTCAGGTGGGTCTGCATCAGGCACGACGGATGTTCCGCCCATAGCGCACCAAGAGCCTCAAGCTGGGGAATCGTCGATGTGGGAGAGAAACGTGGGGTAATGGCATAGCGGGCCCTGCCGCGGCCGTGCCAATCCTCCAGCAACCGCTTGGAATAGTCATACGCACTTTGCGCCGTATCGCGCAGGTCTTTGGGGGCGGTGTTGCGGTTCATGCAGGTCTTGCCTGCTACGATTCGCATGCCCCGCGCTTCGGCGGCGGTAAAGATGGCATCAACGCTCGCGGGGTGGATAGTGCAATAGCTCGCCACCGTCGTCGTGCCGTTTGACAGGTTCAGGTCAAGACAGCGGTTGGCAATCGTGCTTGCATAGGCCTCATCTGCGAACCGGGTTTCTTCGGGAAATGTGTAAAGGTTCAGCCAATCGATCAGACGCTTGCCCCAGGAGGCGATGATGGCGGTCTGGGGGTAGTGCATATGGGCATCCACGAACCCCGCCGAGATGAGGCAGCTTCCATAGTCCGTCACCTCGGCCCTGGGATGGGCGGCCCGCAGGGCGTCCGCCTCACCCACTTTGACGACCTCGCCACCCTGGACCAGGACACCGCCGCGCGACGAATGCCGGACCGCCTGGTCCAGGGGCACATGAAACGGATCGGCGTCAAAGCCAAGTGTCTGGCCCAGCAGAAGATGGGTGGTCATTCGGGATCCTTCGTGCCGAAGTTTGGTTCAGTTGGCCGACGCAGTCATAAGACCACGGTGCTTAAGATTTCCATTACGCACGTCAGGCGCTATGGATACAAGGCAGGCATCGTTTTCCTGACGCGGCCACGGCCAATCACCTCTTGACCAGGACGGAGCACCGCATGAGTGACGAGGAAGACATCGAAACAGCCGCTGCAACAGATGATGACTTCGGTCTGCCATCCGGGCTTTTTGATGCCGTACTCGATGCGGTCGAGGCGGGCGACGCCAAGGCGCTGGACGCGCTCTTTGACCCTCTGCACCCCGCCGACATCGCCGACCTGTTCGAACAGATCGACAGCCGCGACCGTCGGGCGCTCTTGTCCTTGTGGAAAGGCGGAATGGACGGCGAGATCCTGTCGGAACTCGACGACAACCTGCGCGAAGAAATCATCGCAGCCCTCGCCCCGGCCGATCTGGCACTGGCCATGCGGGACCTGGAATCCGACGATGTCGTCGATCTGGTCGAGGATCTGGATGCCGCCCAGCAAGAGGCGGTCCTGGCCTCGCTCAATGCCCTCGACCGCGTCGCGGTGGAAAAGGCGCTGGCCTATCCTGAATACTCCGCCGGTCGTCTCATGCAGGTCGAGGTGGCCCGCGCACCCGAGCATTGGTCCGTAGGAGAGGCGATCGACTACCTGCGCTCTGACGTGACCCTGCCCGAGCAGTTCTACCACCTCATCCTTGTGGATCCCAGGATGAAGCCAAAGGGCTATGTGACCCTGGGCAGGCTCTTGTCCTCACGGCGCGAAGTCCTGCTGCGCGATCTGCTCGAAGACAGCTTCCGCACCTTTCATGTCGAAGACGAACAGGGCGCGGTCGCCTATGCCTTCAACCAGTATCACCTGATTTCGGCACCCGTGGTGGACGATGACGACCGGCTGGTCGGGGTCATCACCATCGACGACGCGATGGAGGTGCTCGATGATGAACACGAGGAAGACATCCTGCGCCTCGCCGGTGTGGGCGGCGAATCAGAGCTGTCGGATTCCGTGTTAGAAACGACGCGGCAAAGGTTTCCCTGGCTGGCGGTGAACCTGCTGACCGCGATTCTGGCCTCTGGTGTCATCTCCCTGTTCGAAGGAACGATCGAGGCCCTGGTGGCGCTGGCCGTTCTGATGCCCATTGTGGCCTCGATGGGCGGCAATGCGGGCACGCAAAGCCTGACCGTGGCCGTCAGGGCCATCGCAACACGCGACCTGACCGGCTCCAACCTCTGGCGGGTCATCCGGCGCGAGATCGCCGTGGGGGCGATCAACGGGGTGATCTTTGCGGTTGTCATGGGCGCCGTCGGGGTCTTGTGGTTCGGCTCGCCGCTTTTGGGGATCGTGATCGCGGCGGCCATGGTGATCAACCTTGTCATTGCCGGGTTGGCGGGCACCGCCATTCCGGTCGCGCTTGAACGGATGGGGGTCGACCCGGCGCTCGCATCGGGGGCCTTTGTGACGACAGTCACCGACGTGGTGGGCTTCTTCGCCTTCCTCGGACTGGCCGCCGTGATCCTGCTATGACGGACCTTACTGCTGCCAAAGCGGCTGCCCGGGCGGCGGCGTTCGCCCGGCGCAAGATCGCCCACGCAGGTGCGGAGGCGACACAGGCCAGCCACCTTTCCTCAGTGCTTGCCGCCCACCGGGGGGTGCCACTGGCCGGTTACATGGCCATGCGGACCGAAATCGATCCAACCCCCGCGATGGAAGAGGCCGCGGGCCATGGGCCGGTCTGCGTCCCGGTCATCCAGGGGGCCGGACAACCGCTGCTCTTCCGGCAATGGTCGCCCGGCTGCACGATGGAGCCCGGTCCCTTCGGGGCCGCGATCCCCGCAAGTGGCGACTGGATCACGCCGCAGATCCTGATCGTTCCGCTTGTTGCTTTCGACCGGCAGGGCGGCAGGCTGGGCTACGGGGGCGGCTTTTACGACCGGACCCTCGAAGGGTTGCGCGCCCGTGGGCCGGTACTCGCCATCGGCTTTGCCTTCGCCGCGCAAGAGGCTCAAGATCTCCCGCTGGAAGAAACCGACCAGCCCCTCGACCTTATCGTGACGGAAAAAGGCATCCTTGATCTGCCACCTCGATGACGAAGGCGCCTCGCAAACGGGCCAAGTGATACCTTGTAGTCTTCGCTTCGTTACAAATACTCATCATCCCGGCGCTTAGGCCTTTCGGCACGCTTGCCCTTTTGCGCAGCCAACCCTAACACCCCATTATGCGACTATTGTTCCTGGGAGATGTGATGGGCCGGTCAGGCCGGGCGGCCATCAGCGCCGAACTGCCACGGCTGCGGGCCGACTGGCGGCTCGACTTCGTTGTCGTCAATGGCGAGAACGCCACCTCGGGCGCCGGGCTGTCTCCAGCGCACGCCAAGGACCTCTTGGCAGCCGGTGCCGATGTCCTGACACTGGGCGATCACGCCTTCGACCAGAAAGACATGCTGCAATTCGTCGAGACTGAGCCGCGGATCATCCGCCCGCTCAACTACTCCAAGGCCGCTCCGGGCAAGGGGGCGCGGGTGTTCGATGCGCCGGGCGGGCGCAAGGTGCTTGTCGCCCAGGTGCTTGGCCAGGTCTTTATGAAGCGGGCCTTTGATGACCCGTTTTCGGCCATCGACAGCGTGCTCAAGACCCACCCCTTGGGCGGCATGGTCAACGCCAGCCTTGTGGACATGCACTGCGAGGCGACAAGTGAAAAGATGGCGATGGGGCACTTCTGCAAGGGCCGGGCCAGTGTCGTTGTCGGAACGCATACCCATGTGGCAACTGCTGACGCAATGATCCTTCCGGGCGGCACGGCCTATCTGTCGGATGCCGGAATGTGCGGTGACTATAATTCGGTCATCGGGATGGAACCGGGCGAACCGATGCGCCGCTTCCTGACCGGTATGCCGCGCGACAGGTTCACCCCTGCCGATGGCGACGCGACCCTTTCCGGTCTTTACGTCGAGACCGACGACCGCACCGGTCAGGCGACCCGGATCGAGATGGTGCGCCAGGGCGGGCGGCTTATGCAGGCAGGCCCCGTTTGAGCAGTTCGACCCCTGAAATGCCCTTGGGGGGGGATGCACCGGACGTGCCCGGCGGGCGCGGAACGCTGACGATGGCCCTTCTGGTCATGGGCGCGGGCTGGGGATTGACCCAGCCGCTGGTCAAGATCGCGGTCTCCGGCGGACATGGGCCGATGGGGCTGGTGTTCTGGCAACTGGTGATTGGCGCAATCCTGTTGACGGTGGTCAACAGCCTGCGCGGGCTGGGCCTGCCGTTTCATCGCAAGGCCCTGTTTCTTTATACTTTCATCGCCTTGCTCGGGACCGTCATCCCGAACTGGGCCAGCTTTACATCCGCTTTTCACCTTCCCGCAGGTGTGATGTCCATCGTCATCTCGGCGGTGCCGATGTTCTCCTTTCCCATTGCTCTGGCCCTGAAGGGTGACCAGTTTTCGGCCCGGCGGATGGCAGGGCTGATGCTGGGGCTGGCGGGCGTGGCGCTGATTGCGCTTCCTGAAACCAGCCTGCCGGACCGGGCGATGGTCGCCTTTCTGCCGCTCGCTCTGCTGGCGCCGTTCTGTTACGCGATTGAGGGCAATCTGGTCGCCCGCTGGGGAACCGGCAATGTCGATCCGGTTCAGGTCCTGCAAGGGGCGTCGATCGTCGGGGCCTTCTTTGCCTTGCCGCTGGCCCTTGGCCTTGGCCAGTTTGTCGATCCGCGCGGTCCTTGGGGTGCTGCGGAATACGCATTGCTCGCGTCCTCGTCGATCCATGCCCTGGTCTATTCGGCCTATGTCTGGATGGTTGGCCGGGCTGGGGCGGTTTTTGCCGCCCAGGTCAGCTATCTTGTCACCGGCTTTGGCGTCGTCTGGGCGATGCTTTTGCTGGGAGAGCGGTATTCGGGGTATGTCTGGGCGGCCCTTGCCCTCATGGCGGTGGGCCTGACACTGGTGCAGCCGCGTCTGAGGAGCAAAGCAACCTTGATCCTGCCAGCCAAAGACCCGATCTGATGTTCGGCATCGCCCTATCGCCGCAGGCCGCGCCGATCATCGCGATGATCATCGTCCTTGGCATGTTCGGCGCCTTCGTCCGAGAGCGTTACCCCGTCGAGGTCATCGCCCTGTGCGGGGCGGTTCTTATGCTTGTGCTGGGCATCGCGCCGCAAGATCAGGCGATCGAGGTTTTTGCCAACCCCGCCCCCTGGACCATCGCCGCCCTGTTCATCATCGTGGGCGCAATGGTGCGAACCGGGGCGCTTGACTGGATCTCGAGCCTCGCCGCCCGCCATGTTGAACGGCGACCCGCGGCCACTCTGATCACCCTGACCTTCACCGTCCTCTTTCTGTCGGCCTTCATCAACAACACACCCATCGTGGTGGTGATGATCCCGATCTTCGTCAAACTGTCCAAGCAGATGGGAACGTCCCCCTCCAAGCTGCTGATCCCTCTGAGCTATTTCTCGATTTTCGGGGGGACGCTGACACTGATCGGAACTTCGACCAACTTGTTGGTCGACGGTGTCGTTCAGGCCGCCGGCCTGCCGGCCTTCACCATTTTCGAGATTACGCCGGTTGGCCTCATCATCGCCACAACGGCGGTCTTGTACCTGGCCCTGATCGGCCGCAAACTGCTGCCCGAACGGGACAGCATGGCCGGGCTTTTGTCCGACAAGTCGCGGATGCGGTTCTTCACAGAGGCGGTCATCCCGCCGGACTCCAACCTGATTGGCCGCGAAGTGAACAGCGTCCAGCTATTCAAGCGGGACGGGGTGCGGTTGATCGACGTCGTGCGGGGCGATGCCTCGTTGCGGCGGGATTTGTCGGACGTGGTGCTTGAGGTTGGGGACCGGGTGGTTCTGCGGACTGCGATGACAGAGCTTCTGTCCTTGCAGCAAAACAAGTCGCTGCGACGGGTCGACCAGGTGTCAGCGGTTGAGACGACGACGGTCGAGGTGCTGATCACCCCCGATTGCCGCATGGTCGGGCGGCGGCTGGGCGAGTTGCGCCTGCGTCGGCGGTATGCGGTCTATACGCTTGCCGTGCATCGCCGGGACAAGAACATCGGGCGGCAGCTTGACGATCTGGTGGTGCGGGTGGGCGATACCCTCCTGCTCGAAGGTGCACCGGCCGACATCCAGAGGCTGGCCGCGGACATGAACCTTGTCGACGTCAGCCGGCCGACCGAACGGGCGTTCCGGCGCAGCCATGCCCCCATCGTTCTGGGTGTGCTGGCCGCAATCGTGGGGCTTTCGGCCCTTGGTGTCGCCAGTATCGGGGCGCTGGGCTTTATCGGTGTGGCGGTGGTCCTCTTGACCCGATGCATCGACGCCGACGAGGCCTTTGGGTTCGTGGACGGACGCCTTCTGACGCTGATCTTTGCCATGCTTGTGGTGGGCGTGGGGCTGGACCGCTCCGGCGCGATCGAGATTGCGGTGGGCTGGCTGGCCCCCTATCTGGCCGCCTTGCCAAGTTGGGCGCTTGTGCTGTGCGTCTATCTCATTGCCTCTACCTTGACCGAGATTGTGTCGAACAACGCGGTCGCCGTGATCGTCACACCGGTCGCCATCGGGCTGGCCGCTACGCTGGGGGTCGATCCCCGACCGTTGGTGGTGGCGGTGATGTTCGGCGCCTCGGCCAGTTTTGCCACGCCCATCGGCTACCAGACCAACACGCTTGTCTATGGTCCGGGGGGATACCGGTTCTCGGACTTTCTCAGGATCGGGGTGCCATTGAACCTGCTGACAGCTGTCACCGCATCGATTGCCATCCCGATCTTCTTCCCGCTCTAGCCCACCGGGCATGCCGGGAAGGGTTGCAGGCCCGGGACCGGCTGTCTTATAGACCGCTTCGAACACCTGATACGCAAAGTGAGACACCGCCATGGCCGGCCATTCCAAATGGGCTAACATCCAACACCGCAAGGGGCGGCAGGATGCCATCCGCTCCAAGATGTTCTCCAAGCTCGCCAAGGAGATCACCGTCGCTGCAAAGATGGGCGACCCCGACCCCGAGAAGAACCCCCGCCTGCGTCTGGCCGTGAAAGAGGCCAAGTCCGTTTCGGTCCCCAAGGACGTCATCGAGCGGGCGATCAAAAAGTCGCAAGGCGGCGATGCCGAGAACTACGACGAGATCCGCTACGAGGGCTACGGTCCCGGCGGTGTGGCCGTGATCGTAGAGGCGATGACCGACAACCGCAATCGCACCGCGTCGGTTGTCCGCTCGACCTTTTCCAAGAACGGCGGCAACCTGGGCGAGACCGGGTCCGTTGGCTTCATGTTCGATCGCAAGGGCCAGATTACCTATGACTTCAAGGTCGGCGACGCCGATACGGTCATGATGGCCGCCATCGAAGCCGGGGCCGAGGACGTTGAAAGCGATGGAGGCGACGGGGACGAGGATGAAGGCGGGCACTGGATCACCTGCGCGGCCGAAGACATGAACGAGGTTGCCACGGCCCTTGAGGCGGACCTGGGGGAAAGCAAGTCGACCAAGCTGGTCTGGAAACCCCAGACTACCACGCCGGTCGACCTTGAGACCCTGACCAAGCTGATGAAGCTGGTCGAGACCCTTGAGGACGATGATGACGTGCAATCCGTCACCACCAACTTCGAGGCCCCCGACGACGTCATGGACGCCTACGGCAAAAGCTGAGTGTGCCTATAGGTAAGGTGGGTCATGACCCACCTTACGTTGCGGAACCGGGCGGGGAGGCCTGAATGGCGGCGTCTGCCTTTGTCACCGGGTTCGGGCTCGGATTTTCCCTTATTCTGGCCATCGGCGCCCAGAACGCATTTGTCCTGCGGCAGGGCCTGCGTCGTCTACATGTGCTGGCCGTGGTTCTGACCTGCGCGGTGTCGGACGCCATATTGATCGCCGCAGGGGTGGCCGGCTTTGGCTATCTGACCCAGAGCGCACCCTGGATCGTCCCCCTGATGCGCTGGCTTGGGGCTGCGTTTCTTGTGGTCTACGGTGGGATGGCCTTTCGGTCGGCCTGGGCTGGCACGACTGGGCTTCAGGCAGAGGGTGCCGAGGGGCAGAGCCTTTGGGCCGCGGTCCTGACCTGCCTGGCCCTGACCTGGCTCAACCCGCATGTCTACCTGGATACGGTCGTGTTGATCGGCTCCATCGCCAGCCAGTATGATGGCACGCGGCTGGTTTTCGGGGCCGGGGCTGTCCTGGCCTCTTTCACCTTTTTCTTCAGCCTCGGTTACGGCGCCCGGCTTTTGGGGCCGGTGTTTGCCCAGCCCATCGCCTGGCGGTTCCTCGATGTCCTGATTGGCTGCGTTATGTGGTCCATCGCCCTGAGCCTCATTCTGAAGGGTTGAGCGGCGTTTGTGCCCTTGTGCCGGGCGCCCCGTTCGGGTCACATCCCCCCATGCAGGACAAGAGTAGTCGGCCCCTCGTGGGTGTCATGTGGATGCTGTTGACGGGCCTTTGTTTCGTGGCTGTGACAGGTATCGTGAAATACGTAGGCTCCAACGTGCCGGCGGCGCAGGCGGCGTTCCTGCGCTATGTCCTGGGCCTGGTGTTCCTGTTGCCCATGATCCGCCCGATCATCGCCGCCCGTCTGACGCGCCGGCAACTGGGGCTTTTCACCCTGCGCGGCCTTGTCCATTCGGGGGCGGTGATCCTTTGGTTCTTTGCCATGACCCAGATCCCCATCGCCGAGGTGACGGCGATGAATTACCTCAACCCGGTTTATGTGACGCTGGCCGCAGCCCTGTTCCTGGGCGAGGCGCTGCCACCGCGCCGCCTGCCTGCTGTCGGCTTTGCCTTGCTGGGCGCCATCGTCATCCTGCGCCCGGGCATCCGGGCGATCGAGCCGGGCCATATTGCCATGCTCTTTACCGCCCTTGGATTTGCGGCGAGCTATCTCATTGCCAAGATCGTGTCGGGCGAGGTCAGCGCGGCGGTGGTCGTCGGCATGCTGTCTGTCACCGTGACCATAGGGCTGGCCCCCTTTGCCTGGGCGGTCTGGGTGACGCCGACCCTGTCTGATCTGGGCTGGTTGTTCCTTGTGGCCTGCTTTGCCACGGCGGGTCATTACACCATGACCCTGGCCTTTGCCGCGGCCCCCCTGACTGTGACGCAGCCCGTCACCTTCCTGCAGTTGGTCTGGGCTGTGACCCTGGGATGGGCAGTCTTTGGCGAGGCGGTGGACTGCTGGGTGATCCTCGGTGGAGCCATCATCATGGCGAGTGTTACCTTTATCACCTGGCGCGAGGCTTTGGCCCGGCGCAAGATCACGCCGGCGGTGCAGGAAACCAAGGTCTGATTCTCGAGTATTTGGGACGAAGCGAAGGGGCGGCCTAGCCCCTGGGATCAAGAAGCTTGGCCAGAACGGAATCCTTCGTGATCTCGCCTATGATCTTGCCGTTCTCGGCGACTGCCACTGGCCGGCCGGTTTGCCGCACCCGGTCCATCACTTGCCTTATGTCGGTTTCAGGGCCAACCGCGTCGGGGGCCTCCGGATCGCTGCCTGGTCCCATGACATCACGGGCGCAGAGCACGCCCAGCGGGTTCATATGGGCCACGAAGTCGGCCACATAGTCGTTCGCGGGGGCGGTGAAAATTTCGCGCGGAGTGCCGCATTGCACGATCCGACCGCCCTCCATGATGGCGATCCGGTTGCCGATCTTGAAGGCTTCGTCCAGGTCATGGCTGACGAAAACGATGGTTCGGTTGCGCTTGGCCTGAAGTTCCAGCAGTTCGTCCTGCAGGCGGTTGCGGATCAAGGGATCGAGGGCCGAAAACGGCTCGTCCATCAAAAGGATGGGTGCGTCGGTGGCAAAGGCCCGCGCCAGACCGACCCGTTGCTGCATGCCCCCGGAAAGCTCTCCGACCAGGGCATCGGCCCGGTCGATAAGCCCCACGAGCGCCAGTTCGTCGTCTACCCGGGCGTGCCGGGCGGCCTTGGACTGGCCACTGAGTTCGAGGCCCAGCCCAACGTTGTCTCGCACCGTGCGCCATGGCAGCAGTCCGAATTGCTGGAACACCATGGCGACGGTGGTTTGGCGGATCCCGCGCAGGGTCCGGGCATCCGCCTGGGTGACGCTGGTCATCCCGTCGCCGGTCTTGACCAGAACCTCGCCCCGCACCACCGGGTTCAGCCCATTGACCGCCCGCAGAAGCGTTGATTTGCCCGAGCCCGAAAGCCCCATCAGCACGAGGATCTCGCCCTCGCCTACAGTCAGGGAGCAGTCGTGCACCCCAAGGACCTGTCCGCAAGCGGCGTTAATCTCGGCCCGGCTTTGTCCCTTGTCCATCAAGGGCAGGGCCTGTTCGGGATGATCGCCAAAGACGATGGAGACGGATTTGAACTCAACCGCGGTCATTTGCGTGTCACCCGCAGCATACGGTCCAGCATGATGGCGACCACCACGATGATGATCCCCGATTCAAAGCCCAGTGAGGTGTTGACCGAGTTCAGCGCCCGCACAACCGGCACCCCCAACCCGCTGGCCCCGACGAGGGCCGCAATCACGACCATCGACAGCGACAGCATGATGGTCTGGTTCAGCCCGGCCATGATTTGGGGAAAGGCCGACGGCAGTTCGACCTTCCACAGAACCTGGCTTGGAGTGGCCCCGAAGGCCTCTGCCGCTTCCAGCAAGGGTTGAGGGGTGGACGAGATGCCAAGATGGGTCAACCGGATCGGGGCGGGCAGGACAAAGATCACCGTGGCGATCAGTCCGGGCACCATGCCGATGCCAAAGAACACGATGGCCGGGATGAGGTAGACGAAGGTGGGCAGGGTCTGCATCAGGTCAAGGACGGGCGACATCCAGGAGTACAGTTTTGGCCGATGGGCTGCCGCGATGCCGATCGGGACGCCGACGGCCATGCAGACCACGCAGGAGGACAGGACAAGGGTCAGGCTTTCCGTCGTCTCCTCCCAATAGCCCTGATTGAGGATGAACAGGAATCCCAGCACGATCAGCAGGCATGGTTGCCAGCGGCGCTGCAGGACCCAGGTCAGGACGACAAAAAGCGCTATGATCACAAAGGGATGCGGCGTCTGTAGCAGCCAGAGGATCCCGTCGATCATCGCCTCCAGCACCAGGCTGAGCCAGTCGAAGACCCCCGCCCCGTTGTCCTTGAGCCAGTCGAAGGCCACCTTGGCGGTGCGGCCCACCGGTATCTTGTTATCCGTCAGCCAGTCCATGCCTGCCCTTTCCAGGCAAGGCCCGCAGGCCCGCCTTCGGTCTTTTGCGGGGTCCCCGGCCGGTGGCCGGGAACCCCAATGGCGTTACATGTTGATGGCTGCCGACACGGCCGCCATGGCATCACCACCATCGGCGGTGGTCACACCGTCAAGCCAGGGGGCCACGGCATCGGGGTTGGCTGCCAGCCAGGCCTGCGCCGCGTCGACCGGATCGGCACCGTCGTTGAGGATCGCGCCCATGATCTCGTTCTCCATCGCCAGGGTGAAGGTGAGATTGGACAGCAGAGCGCCTACGTTGGGGCAGTCCGCGGCAAAGCCTGCCCGGGTGTTGGTGGCCACTTCTGCGCCGCCAAGGTTGGGACCGAACCAGTCATCACCGCCCTCAAGATAGGTCATCTGAAAGTTGGCGTTCATCGGGTGCGGCTCCCACCCAAGGAAGATGATCGGCGTGTCGCGGCTGGATGCCCGGTCGACCTGCGCCAGCATTCCCTGTTCGGAGCTTTCCACCAGCTCGAACCCGCTCAGCCCAAAGGCGTCAGCTTCGATCATGTCAAGGATCAGGCGGTTGCCGTCGTTGCCGGGCTCGATCCCGTAGATCTGACCGTCAAGGGCCTCGGCGTTGGCGGCAATAGCTGCAAAGCTGTCGATGCCAAGGGCGGCGCCAGCGGCATTGGTGGCAAGGGTGTACTTTGCGCCCTCAAGGTTGACGCGGACGGTTTCGACCGTGCCGGCATCACGGTAGGGGGCGATGTCAGCCTCCATCGTGGGCATCCAGTTGCCGAGGAAGACATCAACATCGCCTTCGGCCATCGAGGTATAGGTGACCGGCACCGACAACAGCTTGATGTCGTTGTCATAGCCCAGGGCATCGAGGACAAAGGTGGTCACAGCGGTGGTGGCAGTGATGTCGGTCCAGCCGACATCGGAAAAAGTGATGGTGCCGCAATCGGCAAGGGCCGGGCTTGCTGCGCAAAGGGCAAGGGCGGAAAGGGTATATCTGAGGTTCATTTCGGTCTCCCTGGTGGACGTGGTTTTTTCTTGATTGACTAGTCAATAAAGGAACATCTAGGTCTGTATGGCAAGCCTGAATTCTCGGGCCATGCCATGAGCCATTGAGGTGCAAAACATGCCAAAGCTCGGGATGGAGCCTATACGCCGCGCCGCCTTGGTGGAAGCGACGATTGCCGAGATCGGCGTACAGGGGACGCTGGATGTCACAGTAAGCCAGATCGCACGCCGTGCGGGCATGTCGTCTGCGCTGGCGCATCATTACTTTGGCGGCAAGGAGCAGATCTTCCTCGCCGCGATGCGCCACGTGCTGGCTGTCTACGGTGCCGAGGTGCGGGGCGCTTTGGCGATGGCGGATGGCCCGCGGGCCCGGCTGATTGCGGTGATCCGGGCGGGCTTCAATTCGTCGAACTTCCGACCCGAGGTCATCGCCGCCTGGCTGAATTTCTACGCTCTGGCCCGGACCTCGCCCGAGGCTGGCCGCCTTCTGGCGGTTTACAAGGGACGGCTGGCCGCAAACCTTGTGCACGACCTGCGCCCGCTGGTGGGTGAGGCAGCCCCGGGCATCGCAGAGCGTCTGGGCGGGCTGATCGACGGCCTTTACCTTCGCGAAGGTCTGCGGCAGGGGGCGCCGGATGGGGCAGGGGCAACGGCTCACGTCTTGCGGATACTGGATCTCGAAATCAAAGGCGCATTGGCATGAGCAAACCCAATATTCTGATCATCATGGTCGACCAGCTCAACGGGACCCTGTTTCCCGACGGGCCTGCGGACTGGCTGCATACGCCGCATCTGGCGGCCCTGGCTGCGCGATCGGTGCGCTTTGCCAATGCTTATACCGGCTCACCGCTTTGCGCGCCGGGGCGGGCGTCCTTCATGTCCGGTCAACTGCCATCCCGGACCGGGGTCTATGATAATGCTGCGGAATTCGTGTCTTCCATCCCCACCTATGCGCACCACCTGCGCCGGGCCGGCTATCTGACCTTTCTGTCGGGCAAGATGCACTTTGTCGGCCCCGACCAGATGCATGGGTTCGAGGAACGGCTGACGACCGACATTTACCCGGCCGATTTCGGCTGGACCCCGGACTATCGCAAACCCGGCGAGCGGATCGACTGGTGGTATCACAATCTGGGCTCTGTCACAGGGGCAGGGGTGGCCGAGATCACCAACCAGATGGAATATGACGACGACGTCGCCCACCATGCCCGACAGCGGATTTATGACCTGGCACGGGGCGGGGATCGGCCATGGTGCCTGACGGTCAGTTTCACCCATCCGCACGACCCCTACGTGGCGCGCAAAGAGTATTGGGACCTTTATGAGGACTGCAAACATTTGCAACCGACGGTCCCAGCACTTGCATATTCCGAACAAGATGCGCATTCGAAGCGGCTGATGGATGCCAATGACTATCATAATTTCAACATAACTGCAGATGACATCGCTCGCTCGCGACGGGCCTACTTCGCCAACCTCTCCTACCTCGACGATCACATCGGCCGCATCCTCAAGACGCTTCGCGATACCCGGCAAGAGGCCATTGTCCTCTTCGTCTCGGATCACGGCGATAAACTGGGTGAGGGGGGGATGTGGTTCAAGATGTCCTTCCGCGAAGGCTCTGCCCGGGTGCCGCTGATGATCGCCGCCCCCGGACTTGATCCCCACAAGATCGACACGCCGGTCTCGACAATCGACGTGCTGCCGACGCTCTGCGATCTGGCGGGCATCGACATGGAGGAGGTCATGCCCTGGACCGACGGCACCTCCCTTTTGCCGCTGGCGCAAGGGATCGAGCGGACCGCGCCCGTCGCCATGGAATACGCGGCCGAAGGCAGTCAGGCCCCGCTTGTCGGGTTGCGCTACGGCAAATGGAAATACATCCGTTGCGCATTGGACCCCGACCAGCTCTTTGACCTCGATGCGGACCCGCAGGAAAGGACCAACCTGGCCGATCATCCTGCCCACCAGGGCACGGTCGCAAGCCTGCGTGCCAAATCCGAGGCGCGCTGGGACCTGGCCGCCTTTGACGCCTCGGTGCGCGAAAGTCAGGCCCGCCGCTGGGTCGTCTACCCCGCCCTGCGCAATGGGGACTACTACCCCTGGGACTACCAGCCCCTGCAAAAGGCCTCCGAACGGTACATGCGAAACCACATGGACCTCAACACCCTCGAAGAGAGCAAACGCTTCCCCCGAGGCGAATAACCCCTTCGCTTCGTTCCAAATACTCCCGCCGGAGGCGGCCCCATCCGCCCAGTGCCCGCACCAGGACCGTGCAAATGACCACTTCACCCGTCGCAACCCTCACGGCAATCGCAAGGCGCCAGACCGATGCAATCTGAATATGTTATCATCGGGGCAGGCAGTGCCGGTTGCGCAATTGCCTATCGGCTGGCCGAAGCCGGGCGCAAGGTCATCGTCATCGAACACGGGGGCACCGACGCAGGACCCCTCATCCAGATGCCCGCGGCCCTCAGCTATCCGATGAACATGTCCCGCTACGACTGGGGCTTCTCCTCCGAGCCCGAGCCTCATCTCGGCGGCCGCAGGCTGGCCACGCCTCGTGGCAAGGTGATCGGCGGCTCCTCATCGATCAATGGCATGGTCTATGTGCGCGGCCACGCCGGGGACTACGATCATTGGGCCGAAGCGGGGGCACAGGGCTGGGCCTATGCAGATGTGCTACCCTATTTCCGGCGGATGGAGAACTGGCATGGAGGCGACAATGCCGACGGCTGGCGCGGCGACAGTGGCCCCCTCCACATCTCTCGCGGTCCACGCACCAATCCCCTGACCCGCGCCTTTACCGAAGCAGGCCATCAGGCAGGCTACCCCCTGACCGAGGATTACAATGGCCGCCAGCAAGAGGGCTTTGGCGCGTTCGAGGCGACCATCTGGAAGGGTCAGCGTTGGTCTGCCGCCAATGCCTACCTCAAACCCGCCAAGAAGACCGGCAATGTCGAGGTCGTGCAGGCCCTTGCCCAGCGGATCGTCATCAAGGACGGGGTTGCGACAGGGGTCGAGGTTCTGCGCAAGGGCCGGGTCGAGGTGATCGAGGCGCAGGCCGAGGTGATCATTGCAGCCTCTGCCATCAACTCGCCCAAGCTGTTGATGCTGTCGGGCATCGGTCCCGCCGCACATTTGGCCGAACATGGCATCGACGTCGTGGCGGACCGGCCCGGTGTTGGTCAGAACCTACAGGATCATCTGGAAATGTATATCCAGATGGCCGCGACCAAGCCCGTCTCGCTGTACACCTATTGGAACCTTCTGGGCAAAGCGGCCCTGGGCGCCCAGTGGCTCTTCACGCGCAAGGGTCTTGCCGCGTCCAACCAATTTGAAAGCACAGGGTTTATCCGCTCCCGTCCGGGCATCCGCTATCCCGATGTGCAGTTCCATTTCCTGCCGCTTGCCGTCCGCTATGACGGCAAGATCGCTGCGGGCGGTCATGGCTTTCAGGCGCATGTCGGGCCTATGCGGTCCCCGTCGCGTGGCGCGATCACCCTAAAAAGCGCTGATCCGAACGAGGCCCCGCGCATCGTCTTCAACTACATGTCGACGGAACAGGACTGGATCGATTTCCGCAAATGCATCCGGCTGACCCGCGAAATCTTTGCACAGGAGGCCTTCGCCCCCTATCGCGGGCGCGAACTTCAGCCCGGCTCCGACGCCCAAAGCGACGCCGCGCTGGACGATGCGATCTGCGAACACGCAGAAAGCGCCTATCACCCCTGTGGCACCTGCAAGATGGGCGCAGCGGATGATCCGATGGCGGTGGTGGACCCTCATACCCGCGTCATCGGGGTAGACCGGCTGCGCGTTGCCGACAGCTCGATTTTCCCGCAAATCACCAATGGCAATCTCAACGGTCCCTCGATCCTGGTGGGAGAAAAGGCCTCCGATCACATCCTCGGCCGCCAGCCTCTTGCCTCGGCCAATGCAGAGCCATGGTTCCATCCCCATTGGGAAACGGCGCAGCGCTAACCGCCGGACTTGATCCGCATCAAGGCCGGGCAGGGCCATATGGGGCAGACTGTGGAAAACCACATCAAAAGGAGCGATCCATGTCCCATACACCCCATGAACTGGCCGAGGAATTCCCGGACCACATCACCGCAATGCACGCGTTGCGCCAGTCCGACCACCATTTCGCAGCCTTGGCCGATGCCTATCACGAAATAAACCGCGCCATTCACCGGGCAGAGACGGACGTCGAACCAACAGACGACGCCCATATGACCGAGTTGCGCCGGCAAAGGCTGCATCTGAAGGACCAGATCTGGGCGGCTCTTCAAAAGGCCCAAGGTTAGCCGCTTGCCACGTTGACAGATTCGCATCGCTACGGAACCCTGGCCCCGTGCAACACACAGTAGGGGGTTTGGCATGTCATGGCCTATGCTAAGAACTGGCGAATTTGTCCTTGCCTTGCTTGTCATTCTTGCGGTGTCCGGGTGTTTGCTGGACCGATCCGCCCCCCTGACTGGCGATATTCTTGTCATCGGTGACAGCGTCCTTTGGTGGAACAGCGAAGCAGACGCCTCTGTCGCCGATGTCCTGACGACCCGGTTGGGATTGGAGGTGGCCAATGCCTCGGTCCCCGGAGCCCTGTTTGTCGGCCCGCAAGGCGATAGCATTCAGGACCAATACGTGCTCGGCGACTGGGCCTGGCTGGTCATGGATGGCGGGGCGAACGACCTGGGCGAGGGCTGCGGCTGCGGCGACTGCATCGCCGCCGTTGACCCTTTGATCAGCCCGGACGCCACCGCGGGCGCAATCCCCGCCTTTGCCCAGCGTATCGTCGAGGACGGTCCCAGGCTGGTTATCATGGGGTATTACGACTCCCCCGATGCGGGGGGTGAGTTCTCGGGATGTCAGGAAGAGCTTGCAGCACTGAACGACCGGCTTGAGTTGCTGTCCGAGCGGCTGTCGGGGGTCTTTTTTGCCCCCGCGGCACAGGTCATAGAGCCGGGCAATCGCGCTCACTACGATGAAGACTTGGTGCACCCGTCCGTGCTTGGCAGCCGCCTGATCGGGGACCAGATCGCCGCAGTGATCCTTGCAGCCCCCTGATTTCATGGCACCTGAGCGACGGACCGCCAGGAAATGCACCTTGTTCCAGGACGCGGGGTCTCTTTCAGGCCTCTGCGTCGCCTGTCGCTTCGACCTCTTCCTGAAACCGTTCAAAGAACTGGTCGGACATCTTCCGGGCAAATCCGCTGATGATCCGGCTGCCTAATTGGGCCAGCTTTCCACCGACCTGGGCCACGACCTTGTAGGTCAGTTCGGTCCCGCCCTCGACATCAACAAGCGATACATCCGCCCCGCCCTTGGCAAAACCGGCAACGCCACCCTTGCCCTCGCCCGAGATCGTATAGCTTTCGCCGGGAACGACGTTGGACAGGCTGACAGCGCCTTTGAAGGTTGCTTTGACCGGGCCGACCTTCTGCACCACCGTCGCCTCGAAGCCCTCTTCGGGAGACCCCGAAAGCTCTTGGCAGCCCGGAATGCAGGCCCTGAGCGTTTCCGCATCGTTAAGCCTTGCCCAAACCGTTGCGCGATCTGCTGCGATCACGCGGGTGCCGTCCATTTCCATGCCGTATCCTTCCAGAAGTCGCCACAAGATGCAGGGCGCAGAGGGGAAAGATCAAGGGGCCATTTGCCAGATCATGTCACGCTATAGGGCAAGACACCGCGCCGGTCGGGGTCGACCCGCACCCGGCGTTCCAGTGGTGGAACCGCCCTTTGATGACACTCGCGCCGTTCGCAGATACGGCAGGAAATCCCGATCGGCTGGTAGGCGGCGGGCGTGCCAAGGTCCATGTGATCGGCGTAGACGAGGGCGGCGGCATGGCGCACCTCGCAGCCAAGTCCGATCGCGTAGCGCCGGACCGGCGCGTCAAAGGCGCCGCCCGATTTGCTGACATCACGGGCAAGGCAAAAGTATCTCACCCCGTCCGGCGTTTCGGCAAGCTGGCGCAACCATGAATTGGGCGTCTCAAACGCGCTGTGCACATTCCAAAGCGGGCAGGCCCCGCCATACCGCGCAAACTGCAATGTCGTGGCCGAATGCCGTTTTGTGATGGTGCCCGCCTGATCCACCCGGACAAAGAAGAAGGGGATGCCCTTGTCGCCGGGGCGCTGCAAGGTCGACAACCGATGGGCCACCTGCTCGAACGAGGCGCCAAAGCGGTCGGCCAGACGCTCTAGATCATGCCGGGTCTCACGGGCGGCGGCCAGAAACGCGCCGTAGGGCATGAGGGCGGCGCCCGCAAAATAGTTGGCCAGCCCGACCTTGGCTATGGACCACGCCTCGGGCGACTGGAAACGGGCAAGATCCAGAGTTGCCTCAAGCAGCCGGTCCTGGGCGAGCAAGGCAAGTTGCAAGAGCATCTGAAAGGCGCGGGTCGGGGCGGCGGCGCGCCGGGACAGGCGCAGAACCCGCGTTTCGGGGTCGTAGTCCCGTAAGGGCCCGTCCTCAACTTCGATCACTGTGACCTGCTGCGCGGTAAGGGCCGTGCGCGCCGCGTCAGCGATATTGCCTGCCGGTCCTGCCTGCGTTGCAAACCGCTCGGCCGCCCTGTCCACGGCATCTATGTAGTTGTCGCAATAGTGGAAAAAGTCGCGGACCTCCTCCCAAGGGCTGGGTTGCAGGCGGGCATCCTCGCGACCCAACGCCTCGTCCAGGGAGGCCAGTCTTTCGTGACTTTGCCGATAGGCGGCGTGTAGGGCCAGAAAGGCATGCGCCAGTGCCGGTGCATTTCCCGCGGCCAGTCGCAGATCGGCGGCAGACGGCAGGGGGCCGGTAAAGATGGGATCGGCCAGCGCTTCGCGCATATCGCTAAGCAGGCGGGTTTCATCCCCCGACTGCAATTCGGTCACGTCAAAACGGAACTCTTGCGCCAGCGCCAGCACTACCGAAGTCGAGACCGGGCGGTTGTTGTTTTCCATCTGGTTGAGGTAGGGCAACGACACGCCCAACTGCTCTGCAAATCTGCGTTGGGTCAGGCCCAGCCGTGTGCGCAATTCGCGCAGCTTGGCCCCGGCATACAGTTTCGGCGTCGCCATTGTAGTTCCCTTTGCTGGACAGTTTGCAAACTGCCCCTGCAAAGGCTGCAAATCAAGCTGGATTCAGAGGGTGTTGACGGCCAGCCGCCGCTCACGCCGCATCACAAGCAAGACTGACGTCCCGCTCAGGACCGAGGTCACGAACATAATGAGCTGTAGCGGCAGAGGGCCGGTTTCAACCGACAACAGGCTGCCTGCCAGTGCAGACAGGGCCGCGCCGCCGCCAATCATGATCGCGCTGCCCAATCCGCTGGCCGTCCCCGCCAGGCGGGGCCGAACCGACAGCGACCCTGCCGTTGCGCTTGGCAGCATGATCCCGTTGCCAAGGCCCAGAAGGGTGCAAAGGCCAAAGAAGAGGGCCGGGTGGCTGATCCCCGCAAGGGTCAGAAGCAGCGACACCCCCATCCCGACGGAGGATACGGCAGCCCCCGCCAGCGCCATGCGGTTGATGCCGAACCGGGTTGCATAGCGGCCGGACAGGAAATTCCCCAAGGCATAGCCGATCGCTGGCGACCCAAGCGCCATGCCGGTGAAAAACGGCGACAGGCCAAAGAATTCGCCCGCAACGAAGGACGCGCCGCCTAATAGGGCAAAGAAGGCGCCTGACCCAAAGGCCGCGCACATCGCGTAGCCCCAGAACCGGGGTGATGTCAAAAGCTCGGGGTAGCCTGCCAATTGTTCCGCGAAACTGACACCCGACCCAGCGACGGTTTCGCCCAGGTCCCGCCAGCACAGGAACAGGACGCCCGTCCCTGCCAGTGCAAGAAAGACAAAGATCGCATGCCAGTCGAACAAGACGTCCAAAGCGCCCCCGATCATCGGACCGACCATAGGCACCAGCGCCATGCCCATCGTGACATATCCAATCATCGAGGCCGCCTCGGCCTGCGGGACCATGTCACGCACGATGGCCCGGCTTAGCACGATCCCCGTCGCCACGGCGGCCTGGATCATCCTGAATAGCAAGAATATCTCGACCGAGGGGGCCAGAACCGCCCCGATGGTTGCTAAAACAAAGATGGTCAGGGCAATGATCACGATCTTGCGCCGACCATAGCGGTCTGACAGCGGTCCGACCACGATCTGTAGGATCGCTGTGGCCAAAAGGTAGGCCGACACCGACAGCTGCATGATCGCGTAGTCGGTATCGAAATAGGCCGTCATGTTGTTCAGAGACGGCAGAAAGATCGACATGTTCAGCGCGGATATGCCAGCAAGCAGGATCAGCGTCGTGATGTGCGGGGGTGTCGTGCGATCCATGAATCGCACCATTGGGGCGGTTGTCATGCTTTTCGGTTAGTCCAACCCGCCGGCCTTGTCCATTGGGCCGCTCTCAAAGTGATGGCGCGCGCATGGAAATATGAGAAAGTTTGCAAAACTGGCGGTTTGCTAATCAATTGTTTTGCAAATTTGCGATTTCGTCCTTCATCCCGCGTGAGCGGATGCTTATGCTGCTGCAAGAGCTCAGGAAAGGATGGACCGCAATGAAGGATATTGTGCAGGAACTGGAAAACCGGCGCGCCATCGCTCGGGCCGGTGGGGGCGAGGCGCGGATCGCGGCTCAGCACGCCAAGGGCAAGCTGACAGCGCGCGAGCGGATCGACCTGTTGCTGGACGAAGGCTCTTTCGAAGAATTCGACATGTTCGTGGCCCATCGCTGCACCGATTTCGGGATGGAGCAAAGCCGCCCGTCGGGGGACGGGGTTGTCACAGGATGGGGCACGGTCAATGGGCGCATGGTCTATGTGTTTAGCCAGGACTTTACCGTCTTTGGTGGATCGCTGTCAGAAACCCATGCCGAAAAGATCTGCAAGATCATGGACATGGCGATCCAGAATGGCGCACCTGTCATCGGCATCAACGATTCCGGCGGTGCCCGTATCCAGGAAGGTGTGGCCAGCCTTGCCGGCTATGCCGAGGTGTTCCAGCGCAATGTCATGGCCTCGGGCGTGGTGCCGCAGATCAGTGTGATCATGGGCCCCTGCGCCGGCGGAGCCGTCTATTCACCCGCCATGACCGATTTCATCTTCATGGTCAAAGACAGCTCCTACATGTTTGTCACCGGGCCGGATGTCGTCAAGACGGTCACGAATGAGGTCGTAACGGCTGAAGAACTGGGCGGGGCGAGCACCCACACCCGCAAATCCTCGGTCGCGGATGGTGCGTTCGAGAACGATGTCGAGGCCCTTGCCGAAATCCGGAGGCTTGTCGATTTCCTGCCGCTGTCCAACCGCGAAAAGCCGCCAACCCGCCCCTATTTCGACGCCCATGACCGGATTGAGCCCAGCCTTGACACGCTGATCCCAGACAATGCCAACACGCCCTATGACATGAACGAGTTGATCCGGAAGCTGGCGGACGAGGGCGACTTTTTCGAGATACAGGCAGAGTTCGCCAAGAACATCCTGACCGGCTTTATCCGGCTTGAGGGAACGACTGTCGGCGTTGTGGCCAACCAGCCGATGGTTCTTGCAGGCTGTCTCGATATCGACAGCTCGCGCAAGGCGGCCCGCTTTGTGCGGTTCTGCGATGCCTTCGAAATCCCGATCCTGACCCTTGTCGATGTGCCCGGGTTCCTTCCCGGAACCGGTCAGGAATATGGCGGCGTGATTAAGCATGGGGCCAAGCTGCTGTTCGCCTATGGCGAGGCAACGGTGCCGAAGGTGACGGTCATCACCCGCAAGGCCTATGGCGGCGCCTATGACGTCATGTCTTCGAAGCACCTGCGCGGCGACTTCAACTATGCCTGGCCTACCGCCGAAATCGCGGTGATGGGGGCCAAGGGCGCTGTCGAGATCCTGTATCGGTCGGAACTTGGCGATCCTGAAAAGATCGCCGCCCGGACGGCTGATTACGAAAGCCGGTTTGCCAACCCCTTTGTGGCCGCCGAAAAGGGCTTTATCGACGAAGTCATCGCGCCTCGGTCAACCCGCAAACGGGTCTGTCGGGCCTTTGCGTCGCTACGCGGCAAGCAGCAGAAAAACCCTTGGAAAAAGCACGACAACATTCCGCTATGATCCGGACCGCTGCGATAGCCGCCTTGCTGACTGGGCCCGTATGGGGTCAGACCATGCCAGTGCCCTCTGGCCTTGAGATGGCCTTTGACGAGGTCATTCTTGAGCCGGACAGCGGTTTCGCACGCTTTCGGTTTGTCGCGCCCGAGGTCGGGGTCGAGGGATTCGATTTTGACAGGGTTGCTGGCGACTTTGCCTGGCTCTGCTCGATTCTTGCCCTTCCGGCCCTAAACCGGTCGGGTTGGGACGCCAGCCAGATCGTTGTTTCTATTGCAGACCGATCCGTGCCATTCGGGGCGACCGATCCAGACGCCACGCAATTCTTTGAGGGCTTCAGCATCCAGGGTGATGCTTGCCAGTGGGAGCCATTCTGATGGAAAAACACCGCGGATTTCCGGGACGCTTGCCCGGCACAGATTTTCAATTCGTCATCCGACGGGCCGCAAAGGAAGGGGCAACCCGCCTGACCGCCCGCGAACGCTATGCGGATCGCCGTCCCGCAGACCGCCGGGCCGACGAAGGCTTTATGGCGGCCCTGATCGAGCATTTCGGAGAAGAGCCGTTCGAACGGGGCAACCTTGATGCAGGCCGCCTGAGCTGGCTGTTCGAGCGCGAGGTTGTCCCCGCCGAAGACCTGTTCGACCCCGAAAGCTACGATGCCCTGCTAAAGGTCGATATGCGGCGTGCCATGACCTCGTTTCCGGACCTTTTTGAATGACTTTTCGGACGGACAAGAAACGCGGTGGCAAAAGGTCGCCCGTCCAAGGGCGGTCCGTGCAGGGTCTTGCGGTCTGTCCTGATGGCCCAGACACGGAATTGCCGAACGCCTGCTGTCGTCACGCCATGCATCAGCCTGCGGCCTTGGTCAGCGTCCAGAAGCTGGCTTGCGTAGGACACCGCGTCGAACCTTCGCCAGCGGGCTCGCCTGCTTCATATCGGTTTGGCACCACCTATGGGTCATTGATAAACAGACCTGCTAACTCTGCCCAGAATTGGGCAGGTTTTCGCCGGTTGGCACCTCGGGGACGGCGTCAAACAGGCGGATGTCGGGCCGTCGTCGCAAGCAGATGTTGCGCTTGCAATGCCAAGGTGACACATTCTCGCCCATCTGGGGCAGACATGACAGGAGACAATTCATGGTCAAATCGTTCAAGGTCCTTGCGGTTGTCGCAACGGCATTCACTCTTTCCGCTTGTGGCCAATCCGATGGCGAGCGCACGGCAACCGGTGCGGTCATGGGGGGCGCTCTTGCGGCCATCACTGGTGAAAGCATCGTCAATGGCGCCCTCATCGGTGGCGCTGTCGGCGCTGTCAGCTGCTCGGTCGCGCCTGGCGCACCTAACTGCTACTAACGTCTATCGCCGGTCACCGACCGGAACATTCAAGGCCGTCTGGAGTAGTGCTCCGGGCGGCCTTTTTGCATGCTTGGGGACCTGATCCATGTTCAAGAAAATCCTGATCGCAAACCGTGGTGAAATTGCCTGCCGGGTCATCAAGACAGCCCGCAAGATGGGGATCGCGACGGTGGCTGTCTATTCAGACGCCGACCGCAATGCCCTGCATGTGAAAATGGCGGATGAGGCGGTCCACATCGGTCCGGCCCCGGCCAACCAGTCCTATATTGTCATCGAGCGTATTCTTGAGGCGATCCGGGCAACAGGTGCCGAGGCGGTCCACCCCGGATATGGCTTCCTGTCCGAGAACAGCCGCTTTGCCGAGGCGCTGGCCGCCGAAGGCGTGGCCTTCATCGGTCCGCCTGTGCGCGCGATCGAGGCGATGGGGGACAAGATCACCTCTAAAAAGCTGGCTGCAGAGGCGGGCGTGTCAACCGTACCCGGCTACATGGGGCTGATCGCGGATGCTGACGAGGCGGTCAAAATCTCGGGTCAGATCGGCTATCCTGTCATGATCAAGGCCAGCGCTGGCGGCGGTGGCAAGGGGATGCGGATCGCCTGGAACGACGCAGAGGCCCGCGAAGGCTTTCAATCCTCCAAGAACGAGGCGGCCAGCTCCTTTGGCGACGACCGGATTTTCATCGAAAAGTTTGTGACCCAGCCGCGCCATATCGAGATCCAGGTGCTGGCCGACAGCCACGGCAACACGGTCTATCTGCACGAGCGTGAATGTTCGATCCAGCGCCGCAACCAGAAGGTGATCGAAGAGGCGCCGTCGCCCTTCCTTGATCCCGCAACCCGCAAGGCAATGGGCGAGCAGGCCTGCGACCTTGCTGCGGCGGTCGGCTATACCTCTGCCGGGACTGTGGAATTCATCGTAGACGGCGACCGCAACTTCTTTTTCCTTGAGATGAACACCCGCCTTCAGGTGGAGCATCCGGTGACCGAGCTGATCACCGGCATCGACCTCGTCGAACAGATGATCCGCGTTGCCGCAGGTGAGCCGCTGCCGTTTGCCCAATCGGACATCGCGCTGCGGGGCTGGGCCATGGAAAGCCGCCTTTATGCCGAGGACCCTTACCGCAACTTCCTGCCCTCGATCGGGCGGCTAAGCCGGTATCGTCCCCCTACCGAAGTCGCCGAGACAAGCTATGCCATCCGCAATGACACCGGCGTCTACGAGGGTGGCGAAATCAGCATGTACTACGACCCGATGATCGCCAAGCTGTGCACATGGGCGCCGGACCGCGCTTCTGCGATTGCCGAGATGCGCGGCGCCCTTGACGCATTTGAGGTTGAAGGCATCGGGCACAACCTGCCATTCCTGTCCGCCGTCATGGACCACCCCAAGTTCATCGCGGGCAATATCACCACGGCCTTTATCGAAGAGGAATGGCCTGAAGGTTTTGCCGGGGTGACGCTTGGCGCGCCCGAGGCCAATCGGGTTGCTGCGGCTGCGGTCGCCATGTACCGCGTCGCCGAAATTCGCCGCGCCCGGGTGTCGGGCCGGATGGACAATCATGAACGCAAGGTCGGCACCGACTGGGTGGTCAGTCTGCAAGGCGAGGACGTCAAGGTTTCGCTTGTGGCCGATCATGACGGATCGACGGTCACTCTTCCCGATGGCTCAACGCTGCGGGTCAAGGGGGAATGGACCCCAGGGATGCGGCTTGCCCGGCTTGACGTTGGGGGAATGCCCCTGACCCTCAAGGTCGAGGAAGCAACCGGAGGGTTCCGCATTCGGACCCGTGGGGCCGACCTTCGGGTCTATGTCCGGACCGAACGTCAGGCGGAGCTTGCGTCCCTGATGCCGGTCAAGGCAGCTCCGGATACGTCGCGTCTGCTGCTGTGCCCGATGCCGGGTCTGATCGTCAAACTGGATGTCGCTGTCGGAGACGAGGTGCAGGTGGGGCAAGCCCTGTGCACCGTGGAGGCGATGAAGATGGAAAACATCCTTCGGGCGGAACGTACCGGCATCGTGGTCAAGATCAATGCGGAGGCGGGAAGCAGCCTGGCCGTTGACGACGTCATTATGGAATTTGAATGACCGACCGGTCGAACACCTTTGGGACCAGTTGGCCCGTCTATTCGGTCCGTTCGCGGATTTCCTGCTGGCGCAGCGGCATTTTGTCGATGGACCGCGTCAGTTCGCGCACGTCCCAAGGGGCTGGCTTTCTTAGGGCGACACGCCCGTCCTTGCCGACCAACACAAGGCCAAAACCGCGTGGCCGCAATTCTTGCCGCAGAGGGGATCGTGCTGCCGGGTCTGTGTCAGTGATGATGATCACGTCGCGGATCACCAGTTCTTCCACCCGTGACAACAACAGCTCCAATTGTTCCGCGTATTGCGGATCGGCGGGGCTGTCGGCAAAAACAACGACCGGCCGCGCAATAAAATGCAGGTCCTCGATGACGATTTCGTTGCTGTCGAAGACAGTTGTGGGATCCAGAACCCACCGCTCAACCACACTAAGTTGCACAACATCCGTTGCCGTCGTCGCGGTCGCCGCCAGTTCCTGCGCGGAGACTGCACCGGACAGGGTCAAAAATCCCGCAAATACAATGGCCAAAGCCTGTGTGATACGTCGTTCCATAGATATGCATATAGGATGGCCAGATGTGAAAGCGAAGGCTCTGGAGGCAGATGCCTCAACAATTTTTGGTCAGATGGTTGCAGCGTGCCAAACCGCTGCCCGCGCATCCGGCCCGCTTTCCCACCCAATAGGTCACAGGGGTCGCGCCGGATTGCAGGCTTTTGCATCGGTCGGGCCGCTTGTTGCAGAAGGATACTGGAATGGCTGACAAGAAATCATGGACTGAGCGGGCAACCGCTGAACTGCGAGGCAAGCCGCTGGATGCCTTGACCTGGCAAACCCTCGAAGGGATCGCCGTCAAGCCGATGTATGACGCCAGCGACCTTGAAGGGCTGTCCCACCTTGGCGATCTGCCTGGCGAGGCGCCCTATACCCGTGGCGTCAAGGCAACCATGCATGCCGGCCGCCCCTGGACGATCCGGCAATATGCGGGCTTTTCGACGGCTGAGGAATCGAACGCCTTTTACCGCAAGGCTTTGGCCGGTGGACAACAGGGTATCTCTGTCGCCTTCGACCTGGCGACCCATCGCGGCTACGACAGCGACCATCCCAGGGTTGAGGGGGACGTGGGCAAGGCTGGCGTCGCCATCGACTCGGTCGAGGATATGAAGGTGCTGTTCGACGGCATCCCCCTCGACAAGGTCTCGGTCTCGATGACGATGAACGGGGCGGTGATCCCGATCCTGGCCAACTTCATTGTCGCAGGGGAAGAGCAGGGGCATGACAAGGCGCTTTTGTCCGGCACCATTCAGAACGACATCCTCAAGGAGTTCATGGTCCGAAACACCTATGTCTACCCGCCGGAACCTTCGATGCGGATCATCGCGGACATCATCGAATACACCTCGGCCGAGATGCCCAAGTTCAATTCCATCTCCATCTCGGGCTACCACATGCAAGAGGCCGGGGCGAACCTTGTGCAAGAGCTGGCCTATACTCTGGCCGATGGCCGGGAGTACGTTCGGGCGGCAATTGCGCGGGGGATGGATGTCGACGCCTTTGCAGGCCGCCTGTCGTTCTTTTTCGCCATCGGCATGAACTTTTTCATGGAAGCGGCCAAGCTGCGGGCGGCCCGCCTGCTCTGGCACCGCATCATGAGCGAGTTTGAACCGAAAAAGCCGCAATCCTCGATGCTGCGCACCCATTGCCAGACCTCTGGCGTGTCGCTGCAAGAGCAGGACCCCTACAACAACGTGATCCGCACCGCCTACGAGGCGATGGCAGCCGCGCTGGGCGGGACCCAGTCGCTGCACACCAACGCTCTGGACGAGGCGATTGCCCTGCCGACCGAGTTCAGTGCCCGGATTGCCCGCAACACGCAGCTAATCCTGCAAGAGGAAACCGGGATCACCAACGTCGTCGACCCCCTTGCCGGGTCCTACTATGTCGAAAGCCTGACCCATGCCTTGGCGGAAGAGGCATGGAAACTGATCGAAGAGGTCGAGGAACTGGGCGGCATGACCGCCGCCGTAGCCTCTGGCATGCCCAAACTGCGGATCGAAGAGACTGCCGCTCGCCGGCAGGCCCTGATCGACCGGGGCGATGAGGTCATCGTTGGCGTCAACAAGTACCGTAAGGACAACGAGGACCCGATCGATTTCCGCGATATCGACAATATGGCGGTCCGTGAGGACCAGATCGCCGGTTTGGCCCGGATCAGGGCCAGCCGTGACGCGGCCGCCTGTCAGGCCGCTTTGGATGAACTGACCCGCCGGGCAGATGCCGGGGGCAATCTGCTTGAGGCCGCCGTTGCCGCGTCGCGTGCACGCGCCACCGTAGGAGAGATCAGCATGGCGATTGAGAAGGTGTTTGGACGCCACCGAGCCGAGGTCAAGACCCTCGCCGGAGTGTATGGTGCCGCCTACGAGGGTGACGCGGGCTTTGCCGAGATTCAGGCTGCCGTCGAACAATTCGCCGAGGATGAGGGCCGCCGCCCCCGGATGCTGGTCGTCAAGATGGGCCAGGATGGCCACGACCGGGGCGCCAAGGTGATCGCAACCGCCTTTGCCGATATCGGCTTTGACGTTGATGTGGGCCCGCTCTTCCAGACCCCGGAAGAGGCCGCACAGGACGCGGTCGACAACGATGTTCACGTGGTGGGGATCAGCAGCCAGGCGGCGGGACACAAGACCCTCGCGCCAAAACTGGTAGCCGCGCTCAAGGCCGCGGGGGCAGAGGATATCCTGGTCATTTGTGGCGGGGTCATCCCTCAGCAGGATTACCAGTTCCTCTATGATGCCGGGGTCAAGGCGATCTTTGGACCCGGTACCAATATCCCCAAGGCCGCTCAGGACATCCTGACCCTCATCCGCGCGGCCCGGGTAGACTGACGAAAAAGGCCCCGCCGGTTTGGCGGGGCCTGACTCTTTTAGACGTTACCCGAACTATTCTGCGAGGACCGGATCGGCTTTTGCCCGCTTTTCCTGACGCTGCGAGGCTAGCATCAGGACGGTATAGCCGACCACGCCGGCGACGACCGAGCCGGACAGAACGCCCAGGCGCACCTCGTTGATCATGGCAGGGTCAGAGAAGCTGAGCCCGCCGATAAAGAGCGACATGGTAAAGCCAACACCAGCCAGACAGGCCAACCCAAAGATATGCGCCCAATTTGCCCCATGGGGGAGACGGGCCAGCCCAAACTTGACCATCAGGAAGGTCACCCCGAACACACCGACCATCTTGCCGACCACAAGACCTGTTGCGATACCCATCGGCACAGGCTCAAGCAAGTTGCCGACCGACATTCCGGCAAGCACGACACCGGCGTTGGCAAAGGCAAAGATCGGGATGATGCCAAAGTTGACATAGGGCGTCAGGCCATTTTCCAATGAATGCAGCGGGGATTTGCCCCAGCGATCATAAAGCGGGATACAAAACGCTGTTACGACTCCCGCCAGCGTCGCATGGACGCCAGAGCGCAGAACGAAGAACCACATGATCGTCCCCAGCAGCAGGGCCGGCGCAATCCGATGCGCTCCACGCAGGTTCAGGATGATCAGGCCAATGAGCGGGATTACCGCCATGAACAGGTAATCTACCTTGAGTTCAGCGGTGTAGAACAAGGCGATGATTATGATCGCGCCAAGGTCGTCGAGGATCGCCAGGGTCAGCAGAAACACCTTGAGCGAGGTTGGCGCCCGGCTGCCTACGAGGGCCAGAATGCCAAGAGCAAAGGCAATATCGGTCGCCGCGGGAATCGCCCAGCCACCGATCGTCTCGGGGTTGCCCCAGTTGATATAGGCATAAATCATAGCAGGCACCGCCATGCCGCCAACGGCCGCCATGCCCGGCAGGATCACGTCGCGCGGGTTCTTGAGCTTGCCTTCCAGCAGCTCGCGCTTCAGCTCGAGCCCGATCAGAAAGAAGAATACGGCCATAAGGCCATCGTTGATCCAAAGGATCAGGGGTTTTTCAATGCCTTCGCCGTTCAGGGTGACGGCGAAATAGGATTTCAGGGCGCTGTCATAGATCCCTGACAAGGAAGAGTTGGCGACCAGCAATGCGGCAACAGCGGCCATCATCAGCAGGATGCCCCCAAATGCTTCGTGATTGACGACGCGACTAAAGAGCGTGTCCTGGGCGGAAGGGGCGGGGGATGCCATCGTCTCTCCTCAAAATTAAGCTATGTTGTGTGGCAGATAGGATCGTGTGCCGACGGATCAAGAACCCGTGAGGCAAAAGCGGAGCGAAGTTGTCGGATATTCGGTTTTGGTGCCAAAATCGACAGCGAAAAGAGGAAACCTGATGGAAATCGATCACCTGGCGGTTGTCTGTTCGGATCTTGCAACCGGGGTGGCCTCTGTCGAATCTGCCTTGGGCGTGGACCTGCAGTTTGGCGGCCAGCATGTGCATTACGGGACCCACAACAGGCTGTTGGGCCTTGGTCCTGGGCTTTACCTCGAAGTGATCGCCCCGGACCCGGATGTCCCCTCGCCACCCCGGCCCCGCTGGTTCGGCCTTGACGCCGCGCCAAAGGTGCCACGCCTTGGCAACTGGATCGTTCGGTCTGACACGATGGCGGGTCTCCCGCCAGAAGCGGGGGCTATCGTCCCCCTGCGCCGGGCTGACCTGGAGTGGGAATTGACCGTGCCAGAAGACGGCAGTCTGTGCGAGGGCGGGGCCTTCCCCTCGATCATCTATTGGGCGTCAGGGCCCCACCCCTCGGCCCGTCTGCTGGATGTCGGGGTCAGGCTGACGGCCTTGACCGTGTCCCACCCTGAGCCGGATCGCATCCGCGCCATGCTAGGGCCGCGCTTCAAGGACGAACGACTGCGGCTGATCGCCGGACCGGAGGTGACATTGTCGGCAGAATTCTATACCCCGGACGGGCAAAGAACGCTCTGACAAACAAACCCGCAAGGGGCTAAGGTAACGCTATGTCGATCTGGACCCGTATCAGCGAAGCCCTGGCGGCCCTGCGCAGTGGCGAAGGCCTTAGCGCGGTCTTTGACCGGTTGCGCCAAAGCCCGGAACGGACGGTGGCCTTCACGATCGCTGTAATCGCCCTTGGGGCCAAGATGGCCAAGGCCGATGGCCTTGTGACCCGGGACGAAGTGGCCGCTTTTCGTGAGGTTTTTCACATACCCAAGGCCGATGAACCGCAGGCGGCACGAGTGTTTGACTTGGCGCGTCAGGATATCGCGGGTTTTGAGGATTACGCCTCGCGCATTGGCGCGATGTTCGAGAAGGAGGGTGGTCCCCAGGGCGGCCCGCTTTGCGATCTTCTCGAAGGGCTGTTCCACATTGCGGTCGCGGATGGCAATTATCACCCCGCCGAAGATGCCTTTCTGGCTCGCGTGGCCGAGCTGTTCGGCTTTGACGCCATCGCCTTTTCCCGGTTGCGGGCGCAGTTCGTTCCGGATGCAGAACGCGACCCCTACGAGGTTCTGGGCGTCGCCCCCGACACTCCCATGCCCGAGGTTCGGGCCGCTTGGCGCGACCTTGTCCGCGAAACCCATCCTGACCGTATGATGGCGCGTGGTGTGCCGGAGGAGGCGGTCAAGCTGGCGGAAAAGCGACTGATCACGATCAACCGCGCCTGGGAAGCGATTTCAGAAGCACGGGTCTAAGAGGCCGCCATGCGGATTGCCACCTATAACGTGGAATGGTTCGACCACCTCTTCGACGACGATGGCGCGTTGGTCGACAACCTAAGCTGGTCAGGCCGCTTCAACATCACAAAGGCCGATCAGTTGGCCGGGCTGGGGGCGGTCTTTCGCGCCCTTGATGCCGACGTCTGGATGATTATCGAGGCCCCCGATTGCAGCCGACGGCGCGACGGGGTCAAGGCGCTTGAGGCCTTTGCCCGCCATTTTGGACTGCGCACCCGCAAGGCCATGGTGGGGTATCCCAATGATACGCAACAGGAAATTGTCCTTCTGTATGATCCTGATGTGGTCACGGCCGTGCATGACCCCAGGGGCAGGGACCCCAATGCCCCACTCAACGAGGGCGACCCTGGCGAGGTTCCCCGCTTTGACGGTGAATTCCGGCTTGACGTCGACGTGGACGCCAGCCCGGACCCGATCCGCTGGTCGAAACCTCCGCTTGAGGTGGCTCTGACCCCAAGGGCGGGCGGGCCTGTGATCCGTTTGATCGGGGTCCATGCCAAATCCAAGGCCCCCCACGGCGCCCGCAACAAGGCAGAGGTGATGCGCCTGTCGATTGAGAACCGGCGCAAGCAATTGGCCCAATGCATCTGGCTGCGCCAAAGGGTCGTGGCGCATTTGGAGATCGGCGATCCCATCATCGTTCTGGGGGATTTCAACGATGGTCCGGGCCTTGATGAGTACGAGAAACTCTTTGGCCGGTCAGGGGCCGAGGTTGTGTTGGGCGAAGGTAACGGAACTCAGCTGTTCGACCCCCACGCCCGACAGGCCTTGTCCCAGCGGATCGGGGTAATGCCGGCCACCGCCCGCTTTCAGTTGCCGCCCGAAGGTCGGTTTCTATCGGCCCTCCTAGACTATGTCATGGTGTCCCCCGATATCCGGGCGACGGCGCCAGTCTGGCGCATCTGGCATCCCTTTGACGATCCTGAATGTTTTGCAGACCCGGTGCTGCGCGAGGCTCTACTGGTCGCGTCGGACCACTTTCCGGTGTCCCTTGATCTTGAGCTGTCAAAGCTCGGGCTTGGGGAAACGGTCTGACGCACCTATATTGGGGTGATGAAGAAACGTTTTGCCCTCTCCCTCGTCCTATGCCTTTCGGCAGCACCTGTCCTTGCGCAGGACGAGGATGGCTTTTCCCTGATGGACCAAGGCGCGCGCCTGTTCCTGCGTGGCCTTATGTCAGAGCTGGAGCCGACCCTCGACGAGCTGGAAGGCATGGCGCAAGAGATCAAACCGGGGCTGCAAGCGCTTGCCGATGAAATGGGACCGGCGCTGGCGCAGATTTTCGCGCGGATTGACGATCTGCGGTATTACGATGCCCCGGTGATCCTGGATAACGGCGACATCCTGATCCGCAGAAGGGCAGAGGCGCCGCCATACGCACCGACTGGCCCCGAGGCAGAGCCCGAGGATGCACCCGCCCCAAATCCCGAGATCGACCTTTAATCTTTCTCGATTGTTACCTTTGAGGTGGCACCAAGGGCCGAGGCAAGGGCATCAAGCCTTGTCTTGACCACTTCGCTGAACAGCGGCTGCGCCTTTGCATTCAGCTTGAAGGACAGCTGCTTTTTCTGCGGCTGCCAGACCAGCTTGGCGGGTTGTTCCTCCGCGCCCAGCCAAAGCATGGCGCCAAGGCGCATGGCCTTGCCCAGCACTTCGGCCTCTTTGATCTGCACATCATCCAGCATCCCAAAGAGTGGGGCGTATCGCGATCCTTCGCGCTTGTTCGAGTAGCGGTGCAACAGTGCCAGCCCAAGGTAGACCCGCTCAGCGTGTTTCAACCCGCCCAGATTGGCGCGGGTTGCATTGTCGAAACAGACCTCGGCCCGGTAGTCGGGGTGTGCCCGCCAGCTGACGTCGTGCAACAGGCAGGCGGCGTGGATGATCCGCTTTTTCTGCCAGTCGGCCCGGGGGAACAGGGGCAGCACAAAGTCATACAGGACAGGTCCAAAGCCCGGCATCCGGGCGTCCTTGGCCTCGGCAAAGCGGCAGGCCTCGATCAGTGGATCGCGATCCCGCAGCTCTTGCGGCATCTGTTCGTACAGCATCCCCTCGCGGATGCCGTAAGACGATACGGTGATGTCCTTCGGCTTGAAGGTGCGTACCAATTCGTTGAGGACCAGAACCGCCAGCGGTACCAGTGACATCCTGTCGTCCGACACGCCGCAGCGGCTACGCAGGTCCTGCAGGTCGCTGTCGGCGATGTATTCGCGGGTTGCGGCCACGCTTCGGGTGGTCATGCGGTACTCGTGCAGGACGGTCAGGGGGTATGACCGCCGCTCCATGTCGATCCGGGCGATTGCGCGCCATGAGCCGCCGACAAGGAACAGGCGCATTCCTGTTTCGTTGTTCATCCGCGCATGGACGTCCTGCACGACGGTTTTTATGTGGGCCTTGATTGCCTTCCGGCCGCCCTCGATCTCGCGCAGCTTGAGCGGTCCGAGAGGGGAGGTCAGCCTGCGACCGACCGTACCATCGGCCAGATCGGCAAGCTCCAGCGATGAGCCACCAATATCGCAGACAAGGCCATAGCTCCCCGGCCAACCCAAGAGTACGCCTTGGGCAGACAGACGGGCCTCTTCCTCCCCGTCGATGACGTAGATCTTCAGACCTGTCTCACGCTCTACCTCCTCGCGGAAGTCGTCGCCGTCACTGGCCTCGCGCACCGCTGCCGTGGCCACGGCGGTCAAGGGCGAGATGCCCATCCCGTCCGCAAGAGCCGCAAAGCGGCGGATGGCGGCCAGTGCGCGCTTGCGCCCTTCAGGGTTGAGCCGGCCGGTGTCCGACAAACCGACACCCAGCCCGCACATGATCTTTTCATTGTAGAAATAGGCCGGGCTTCGGGCTGCGCCGTCGAACACAACCATACGGACCGAGTTGGAGCCGACGTCGACCACGCCAACACGTGACAGCGCGATGGCCTTGGGATCGTTGAAAATGGGACGACCAAAGCCTCGCCAGCCGATGGTGTCTTCTGTACTTTGTCCGTCCATACGGCCCCCTTTTGTGGGGTGCAGGATGATGCTTCTCCAAGCCCCAAGTCAATCGCCGGGGCGCGGATGAATCCCTGCTTTGGCGATCATTCCTCGGTGTGGGTCAATTGCGGCACATCCGACGCCCCGGCAGAGCCTCGACCGGAAAGCGACGGATTTTCCATGAAAAAGCGATGGCAGTTGAACGCCAAACCTTCGGTCGGCAGCGTCGCGCGATCACAGCGCCCGTCGGGGCGCATCACCCAGCTTTGGGCAACATCAGCCAGATTGGCGGCCATGATCTGATCGACAATCTGCGCCTTAACGGTGGCATTCGTGATCTCGACAAGCGTTTCAACTCGGCGGGACAGGTTCCGGCCCATCCAGTCGGCCGAGGACATATAGACCCGCGCCTTGCGTGATGGCAGGCCGTGCCCATTCCCGAAACAAACGATCCGGCTGTGTTCCAGAAACCGGCCAACGATGGATTTGACGCGGATATTCTCGCTAAGTCCTTTTATGCCGGGCCGCAGTCCGCAGATGCCCCGGATGACAAGGCTGATCTTCACCCCGGCCTGCGAGGCTGCGTAGAGGGCGTCAATCACGTCCTCTTCAACCAGCGAGTTCATCTTGGCCCAGATCTCGGCCGGTTTGCCCTTGGCTGCATGGTCGGCCTCGGCTGCGATCATCTCAAGCAGTCGGTCCTTTAGGGTTGATGGCGAAAGGGCAAGGTTTTCCAGCCCTTCGGGTTGGGCATATCCCCCGACATAGTTGAATACCTTGGTGGCATCCCGGCCCAACCGCGCGTCGCATGTGAACAGGGACAGGTCGGTGTAGATGCGGGCCGTAATGGGGTGATAGTTCCCGGTCCCAAAGTGGGAATAGGTCACCAGCTTGTCGCCTTCGCGGCGGACAACGACACTGATTTTGGCGTGGGTCTTGTACTGGGTAAAGCCGTAGACCACATGCGCTCCGGCCCGCTCCAGTCGGCGCGACTGACGGATGTTGGCGGCCTCGTCAAAGCGGGCCTTCAACTCGACCAGCGCGGTGACCGATTTGCCATCCTCGGCCGCCTCGCAGAGTGCCTCGACAATAGGGGAATTGCGCGAGGTGCGGTAGAGCGTCTGCTTGATCGCCACGACATTGGGGTCGCGGGCGGCCTGTTGCAGGAACCTCACCACCATGTCGAAGGTTTCATAGGGGTGATGCAGGAGCATGTCCTTTTGGGCGATGGCGGCGAACATGTCGCCATCATGGTCCTGCACACGCTCGGGCACGCGGGGGGCGAAGGGGGGCCACAACAGATCAGGCCGGGTGTCATTCACCAGCTCGGACAGGTCGCCCACGCCGATCAGCCCATCAACTTCGACCACCTCTTCCTCACGGACAGGCAGTTCGCGCATGATCAGCGCTTTGAGGGCAGGCGGGGCGCCGGCGGACAACTTCATCCGAACCACTTCGCCCCGACGGCGGCGTTTCAACGCTGTCTCGAACTCGCGCACAAGGTCCTCGGCTTCGTCCTCGACCTCAAGGTCGCTGTCGCGCAACACCCGAAAGGCGCAGTGCCCCTTGACCCGGTAGCCGGGGAAAAGACGGTCGAGGTGCAGCAAAAGCAGCTCTTCCAGCGGCAGGTAGCGTTGGCCGACGTCCGTGGGGACCGACACAAATCGGTCGATCTGATGCGGCACCGGCAACAGCGCCCGAAGCGCCCGCTTGTCCGACACCCTCTCAAGCTGGAGGGCGAGGGCAAATCCCTCATTGGGGATAAAGGGAAATGGGTGGGCTGGGTCAATGGCCAGCGGCGACAACACAGCAAAGACCTGATTAAGGAAGATATCCAGCAGATAGTCCCGATCCGCATCGTTCACATCGTCGCGGCTCATGATCAGTACGTCAGTCGCGGCCAGCTCTTTGGCGAGCTCCTGGAACACCTCCTGCTGCCGGGTCATCAGGGACCTGGCCTCGGCGTCGATCAGCTTGAGCTGTTCGGCAGGCGTCAGCCCATCGGGCGAGGGGGTGGTATTGCCCGACTGGGCCAGTTCGCGCAGTCCGGCGACGCGGACAGTATAGAATTCATCCAGGTTGGAGGCAGATATCGACACAAAGCGCAAACGCTCCAACAATGGAACCCGTGTGTTCTCGGCCTCTTCCAGAACCCGCCAGTTAAAGCCGAGCCAGCTGATTTCGCGGTTCATGAAACGGGCCGGCTCCGAAAGGTCGGCGTCAAGGGTGACGGGATCAACGAAGGGTGCGGCCAGGAAGTCGGCTTGGATCATCTGGGGGTCTTTCATCAGCTATTGGGCTGGAAACTTGGGCTATTCTTCAAGGTTTCCGTGGGCTTTGTCCAGAATGACGCGTGCAAGTGACTGATTGATGACAAGCCCACCACTCAGCGCCGCTTCATCAAGGGCCGCCACGATCCATGCGGCAGAGGCAAAGGACCGTTCGATCCGCGGCAAGAGCCAGTCGATCAACCGTGGCGACGGCTGCAACTGGCGGTCGGCAAAGTGCTTGGTCAACACAGCCCGCAACAAGAGGTCATCAGGGTCCGCGACCGGGATCACGGTCGTCGCCTGCAACCGGCTGGCCAAGTCGGGCAGGGCGAGGGGCCACCGGGCCGGTGCCCTGCGCCCGGTGAGAAGAAGCAACCCACCCGTGGCGGCAAGGTGATTGTGCAGGTGAAACAGATACTCTTCGGCCTCCGGTGCAAGGTGGTCGCCATCTTCAAGAACGACACGGGCCCCGGCTTCTGGCAGGTCGGCGGCAGGATCAAGGTCCTGCGCCTTAAGGATCAGGGTGCCGGTGCGCACCTGCCACAACCGCGCGAGATGGCTCTTGCCGCTGCCTTCAGGGCCGATAACCGCCAGTTTGCCGTTCGGCCAGTCGGTCTCACCGGTGACCATGGCAAAGGCTTCTCTGTTCGCCTCGGACACGAAATAGTCGTCCGGCCCCAATGCAACATGCAGCGGGAGGTCAAAGTGTAGTTGCTCTGCCATGGTCAGTCAGGGTCGCCGTGTGGGGCGTCAATCATGTCCGCGGCCACTTCGCGACCCTTGTAGAGCAGGCTCGCCCGGTACTGACCGATGCCAAAGCGGGCCAGCACGCCGATCATGGCTGCCACAGGCACAGCAACCAGAAGGCCTACAAAACCGAACAGCGCGCCAAACAGCGACAGGGCAAACAGCAGCCAGACGGGGTGCAGCCCGACGCTGGACCCGACCAGCTTGGGCGTCAGAATATTGCCTTCGACGAATTGGCCGGCCTGAAAGATCGCGTAAACGAGGATGATCCAGGGCCAGTCGCCCCAGAACTGGAACAGGGCCAGCCCGATGGCAAGGCTGCCTCCGACAAGGGCTCCAACATAGGGAATGAACGTGACAAGGCCAGCCACGGCCCCGATCACCAGACCAAAGTTCAGGCCGACAAGCATCAGGGCGACAGCATAATAGGTCCCAAGGATCAGACAGACGAGGCCCTGTCCCCGGATGAACGAGGCGAGGGTCCGGTCAATCTCGCTGGCCAGATGGCGCAGGGTCGGGGCGTGGTCCCGGGGCAGAAGGGCGTCGATCTGCGCAACCATGCGGTCCCAGTCCAGCAACAGGTAAAAGGTCACGACAGGCACGACAATGACAAGGACCAGCACGTTGATCAGGCTCAGCGCCGAGGTAAGGACACCGTTCAGCAATTCGCCGCCCCGCGACGAGATCATGTCACCGATCGCAATCAATTGGCGGCGGATCGGACTTCCCTCGTCCATCACATCGGGAAACTTCTCGGTCAGCCAGGCCTGAAGCTGGCGAAACAGCTCGGGCGCGGTGTTGATCAGCTGGCCTGTCTGCGAGATCAGCGTCGGGATGATCAGCAGGATCATCAGGACAAAGATCAAAAGCGCGACCAGAGTGATCAGCACGACCGACATTGTGCGGCTCAGGCCCAACCGCTCAAGCCGGTCTGCGACGGGGTCCAAACAGTAGGCAATTGCCCCACCCAGAACGAAGGGGAGGATCACATTGCCAAGGTACCACAGAGTGACCAGAAAGATCACTGTTGCGATCCCCCAGTACGTCGTCTGTTCCTTAACGCTAAGTGCCATGACTGCTCCACCTTTGTCGCCTCTCACATGTCGCTTGTGAGGGACTGCGTTTCAACCCTTGATCTACAGGGAAACCGGCTTCGGGGCCCGGGAGCCGCATCTCGCGCCCTCCGACCCCGTCAAAAGAGGGCCGCATGGACCAACAGGGCAGAGGTGTCGCTACCAACCCACCTGTTGTGCGCCTTATTCGGGCGCCAGGACGCGGCAACGCTTGCCTGCCCCGCTTCAGCGCCGTAAACCGCGCAGGACCACTTTTGCCCAAGGATTGCATGCCATGCGCCTCAGCCGTTACTTCCTGCCCGTCCTCAAGGAAAACCCTGCCGAGGCGCAGATCGTCTCGCATCGCTACATGCTGCGGGCGGGGATGATCAAACAGCAGCAGGCAGGCATCTATTCCTGGCTGCCCCTTGGCTACAAGGTGCTGCGCCGCATCGAACAGATCGTGCATGAAGAGCAGGCCCGCGCCGGACATATCGCCCTTTTGATGCCGACCTTGCAACCGGCTGACCTGTGGCGTGAAAGCGGCCGCTATAACGACTATGGCGAAGAGATGCTGCGGATCACCGACCGGCAGGGCCGGGACATGCTCTATGGCCCGACGAACGAAGAGATGATCACCGACATCTTCCGCAGCCATGTGTCCTCGTACAAGGACCTGCCGCTGACCCTGTATCACATCCAATGGAAGTTTCGCGACGAGATGCGCCCCCGGTTCGGCGTCATGCGTGGCCGGGAATTCCTGATGAAGGACGGCTACAACTTTGACATCGACAAGGAGGCCGCCCTGCATGCCTACAACCGCCACATGGTCGCCTACCTGCGCACCTACGAGCGTATGGGCCTGACGGCGATCCCGATGCGGGCCGACAGCGGCCCGATTGGCGGCGATGACACGCATGAGTTCCTCGTCCTCGCCTCGACCGGCGAATCCGAGGTGTTTTATGACGAGGCCGTCACCCAGCTTAGCCTTGGCGATCGCAAGATCGACTACGACAACCGCGAAGAGGTAGCTGAGGTCTGCAAGGAGTTCACGACCCTCTACGCCCGGACCGACGAAACCCATAAGGAAGAGCTGTTCAACGAGGTCCCCGAAGACCGTCGCAAGGTGGGCCGGGGGATCGAAGTAGGCCAGATCTTCTACTTTGGCACCAAGTATTCCGATGCGATGGGCGCGACGGTCCAGACATCGGACGGCTCGTCCGTGCCTGTCCACATGGGGTCGCACGGGATCGGGGTCAGCCGTCTTCTTGGGGCGATCATCGAGGCGAGCCACGATGACAAGGGTATCATCTGGCCCGAGGGGGTGACGCCGTTCCATTGCGGGATCGTCAATCTCAAGCAAGGGGACGACGCGGCTGATACAGCCTGTCAGGACCTGTACGACAGCCTTGTGGCCCTGGGGCTTGAGCCGCTTTACGACGACCGCGATGCGCGTGCTGGTGAAAAATTTGCGACGATGGACCTGATCGGTCTGCCCTGGCGGATCACAGTCGGGCCACGCGGCCTGAAGAACGGGGTGGTGGAACTGACCTCGCGCCGGACCGGCGAAAGCGAAGAGCTGCCGCCGGCCGAGGCTGTTGCAAAGGTCTCGGCGATCTACGCGGGCATCTGATTGGCGCGGCGCGCCCTGCCTGACGTTGTGGCGCGCCGGATCACCCATTCGCCGATGACGATGTTGATGACCCAGGACAGCACGAAGATGAGGTCCGCGGCATAGCCCGTGGGCGCCTCTCCGGTCAGAATGAAGATCGGGAAGAATAGCAGTGACACAGTGGCGGCCCCCATGCCGATGGCATAGGCCCGGATCATCCAGGCCCGGTGCGCCCGCTGGTCGCCTCGGCGGATGGCGCGAACGGCGATCCACAGCATGGCGCCGACCGCTATGCCGGTGACCAGCCAGGCACCGTCCAGCACCCAGGTCGAGCTGCCAGGAAACTGCCACAGCAGCCGTAAAGAAGAGACTGACAAGAGCGCGCCCGCCGCGACGAAGACCCGGCCCAGCACCCGGTGCAGGCGGCCGTAGCGCCCCGCCAGCACCCGTCCGAACTGCAACGGACCAAGGATGCCGAAGGTCGCACCTGCAAGCGCATGGGCAAAGTGCCAGACTGGCACGACGGCAAAATAAAGTGCCTCCGCCGGCAGCGTGCCCGCCGGGATCTGCACCAGCCGCACGAGGCTTACGCCAATGGGGATGGCGCTGAAAAACAGCAGGACGGCAGGCACGGCCCATCTGGCCCCGGAACGACGTTCCATGGTGAATTCCTTTTGATCAGAGTGTGTTGCGGGTCAATCCTGGGGCGGATCGCCGTAGTGGAAGACCTCTTCAAGTGGCTTGTCGAAGGCCCGCGCGATTTTGAAGGCAAGTTCAAGCGTCGGCGAATATTTGGCGTTTTCAATCGCCACGATGGTCTGGCGGGTGACGCCCACCGCTTCGGCCAGGTCCTTCTGGGTCATCTCGCCTGCGTCAAAGCGCAGACGGCGAATGGTGTTGCTGATGACGGGTCCACGCGCCATGTCGTCTAGCCCCCGGCCCGGTAGCTCAGAAGTTTCACGATGTCCCCCATGAGGCTTCCGGCTGCGGTCAAGAAATACAGGATCAGAAAGGCGGTCAGCGCGCTAGAGCCCACCGCGAGGGCCACGATCGAGCCGATGAAACCCAGCACCATCAGCAGGGTGGTGGCGCCGTTGCCCCGCATCTCGAACACCGCGTCGCGCTCGTCCTTGAGGAACGAGGGGTCGTGGTCGCCGGTTGCGATGGCAAAGACGATGTTGAAGGCGATAGTCAGCAGGATCGTCAGGACAATCGCTGCCCCGATCACCCAAAGCGTCATCTGCGCCCAGACCTGAAGCGCGTCCGGCCCATTGAATGCACCGGCGGCAAACATCTCGCGCAAGCGCCAGATGACATAGCCGTTGACCAGTAGGTTGCACAGCAGGCTGACGAAGGTGTTGCGTTCTTCGGGTGACATGGGATCCCTCCGACTCGGATGACTGTTTCGTTGGACTCTGAGTATTCTTTGCCAGACATAAAGTCAAATATATTTGACACATGGTAAGGTAAACCAGACTTATGTATGCGCGTGACCTGTCTCTTGACCTGCCGGCCGCCCTGGTTCAGCCTGCGCCCGAACAAGGGGGGACAAGCATGGCAAAAGCGTTGATTACCTGGGGTGGCTGGCCCGGACACGAGCCGGACAAGGTCGCGGCGATCTTTCAGGACATGCTGGTCGGGGCCGGGGCCTCGGTCACGCTGACCGACAGCCTTGCCTGCTTTGACGAGGCCGAGGAATTGCGCGGCTACGACCTGATCGTCCCGGTCTGGACGATGAGCGAGCTTAGCAAAGAGGCCGCCACCAATGTCTCCGAGGCGGTTGCGCGGGGGACGGGCCTTGCCGGTTGTCACGGCGGCATGTGCGATGCCTTCCGGGCCAACACGCTTTGGCAGTTCATGACGGGGGCCAACTGGGTCGCGCATCCGGGGGGAGACGGGGTCGACTACCGCGTCACCATCACCCGCCCCGACCATCCGCTGGTCGCAGGGATCGACGATTTCGACGTCTCGTCCGAGCAGTATTACCTGCATGTCGACCCGGTCAACGATGTGCTGGCGACAACCGCCCTGCCAACCGTGCCCTGGTATCACAGTGCCAATGGGCCGGTGCAGATGCCAGTGGTCTGGACCCGCGCCTGGGGGCATGGCCGCGTCTACTACAACGCGCTGGGCCATAAGGCCAACGTCATCGCGGACGGCCCCGCCCACGAGATGCTGCGCCGGGGCCTGCTTTGGGCGCTTGAGGGCAAGGCGCTGGCGGCGGGCAAGGGCGTTGACATGTTCGAGAGCACGGGCAGTCACTTCTGACGGTGCTGGCAGGCCGGGGGCCAAATCGGTATACCCGGCCCAACAGCACAAAGCAGAGCAGGTACCCGCCCTATGGTCAGCCGAACCACGCCGCCCTTCGCCGCCTTTGAATGGATGATCGCGTGGCGCTACATCCGGGCGAAACGGGCCGAAGGCGGTGTCAGCGTCATGACCTGGATCAGCCTGATCGGGATTACCCTGGCCGTCTTTGCCCTCATTGCCACCCTTGCCGTGCGGTCCGGGTTCCGGGCCGAGTTCGTGGACACGATCCTGGGCGCCAATGCCCATGCCACCGTCTACCAAAGCCTGACCGTCAACGAATTCGGCCAGACCAGCCGAACCATTTCAGACTACGAGGGCATGGCCGCGCGTCTTGCCGCCGTTCCCGGCGTCGTCCGGGCGGCCCCGCTTGTGCGCGGGCAGGTCATGGCGAATTTCCAGAACGCCAATACCGGTGTGCAGGTCTTTGGGATCGAGGCTGCGGACTTTGCCCAGATCCCCCGCATCCTGAACCCGGAAACCTCGATGGGGGACATCGCCCGGTTTGACGACGGTGTCGCCATCGGGTCGGGCGTGGCGCGTGATCTGGGCCTTGGGGTCGGCGGACGGCTGCGCCTGATCTCGCCCAACGGGGCGCGGACGCCGATGGGCACCAGTCCCCGCGTGGGCGTCTACGAGGTCACTTACGTCTTTTCCGCCGGGCGCTACGACATCGATTCAACCCGCATCTATATGCCGCTGGCCGAGGCGCAGTCCTTCTTCAACCGGGACGGCGTTGTCGATCAGGTCGAAGTGATCGTCGCGGACCCCGATGCCATCGACAGCATCGTTCCGGCCCTTGTGACAGCGGGGGGCGACAGGGCGCTGGTCTTTACCTGGCGGGATACGGCGGGCGCCTTTCTGCGGGCGCTGACCATCGAGGACAACGTGATGTTCGTCATCTTGTCGATCCTGGTGCTGATCGCCTCGCTCAACATCGTTTCGGGGCTCATCATGCTGGTCAAGAACAAGGGCCGCGATATCGGGATTTTGCGCACCATGGGGCTGACCGAAGGGTCGATCCTGCGGATATTCTTCATCTGCGGGGCGGGGATCGGGACGATTGCCACGGTGTTTGGCGTCATTCTGGGCTGTGCCTTTGCGATCTGGATCGACCCGATCTTTTCGTTTGTGAACTATGTGGCGGGGGGCGGCGTCTGGGACCCCTCGATCCGGGGCATCTACAACCTGCCGGCCAAGCTGGAGTGGCCCGACGTCCTTTCGGCGGTGTCCCTGTCGCTGGGGCTCAGCTGGATCGTCACGATCTTTCCGGCCCGCCGTGCGGCCCGCATGAACCCGGTGGAGGCCCTTCGTTATGAGTGATCCGGTGCTTGAGCTGACGGACATCACCAAGGTCTACAAGCAGGGCAAACCGGGCGAGGTTGCCGTGTTGCAGGGGGCTGCCCTTTCCGTGGCCCCGGGCGAGGTGGTTGCACTTGTCGCCCCCTCGGGCGCGGGCAAATCGACCTTGCTGCATATCGCTGGCCTGCTCGACACGCCCGACGGGGGCGGCGTGCGGATCGGCGGGGCGGACATGACCCGCCTGTCCGATCGGCGGCGGACGGCGGTGCGTCGGTCAGATGTCGGGTTCATCTACCAGTTCCACCACCTCCTGCCCGAGTTCACGGCGCTTGAGAACATCACCCTGCCGCAACGCGCCAATGGCACCTCGACGGCCGAGGCCGAGGCGCGGGCGATGACGCTGCTTGAACAGGTGGGCATCGGTGCAAGGGCCGATCACCGGCCTGCGGCCCTGTCCGGTGGTGAACAGCAGCGTGTTGCCTTTTGCAGGGCATTGGCCAATGCCCCCCGCCTGCTTTTGGCGGACGAACCCACCGGGAACCTTGATCCCGAAACCTCGGACCGGGTGTTCGCGGCGCTGATGGATCTGGTTCGGGGCACTGGCCTGTCAGCTGTGATTGCCACCCATAACATGGAACTGGCTGCCCGGATGGACCGCATCGTCCGGTTGGACAAAGGAAAGGTAGTGCCTGCATGAAAGTCTCGGTCCCCGAAATCGAAGCCCGCTCAAAGGCGGCCCTTATCGCCCATGGGGCAGGGGACTGGCAGGCCAGCGAGGTCGCCCGCGCCGTCGCGCGTGCTGAGGCGACAGGGAACGTGATCTGCGGGCTTTACTATCTGGAAAGCTATTGCCTGCAACTGACCTCCGGCCGGGTGAAGGGTAAGGTTGAGCCGCAGGTGACAACACCCCGTCCCGGCTCTGTCCTGTCAGACGCCTGCTTTGGCTTTGCTCAGCCCGCCTTTTCGCGCGCCCTGCCGCAAGCGGTTGCCGCGGCGCGGACCAACGGTGTCGCAATGCTGGCGGTGGCCCATGCCCATACCTGTACCTCGCTGGGATACTTTACCGAACAGATCGCGGCCGAAGGGCTGATCGGGATCGGGTTCACCAATGCCAGCGCGGTGGTTGCCCCGCCGGGCGGCAATGCACCGGTTCTGGGCACGAACCCAATGGCGGTGACGGTGCCCGGTCCTAAGGCACCGGTCCTGCACTTTGACTTTTCCACCTCTGCCGTGGCGCTGGGCAAGATCACCATGGCCAAGGCGGCAGGCGAGGCGATCCCGCTCGGCTGGGCGGTGGATGCACAAGGGCAGCCCACGACCGATCCGGCCGAAGCGCTTAAGGGCGCGCTGGTCAGTGCGGGCGGCTACAAGGGCTGGGGCCTTGGCCTGTTGGTCGAGGTTCTGGCGGCCTGCATGACGGGCAGCGTCAATTCGGTGGATGTAAAGGGGCTCAAGCTGCCCGACGGCCCGCCGCATGACCTTGGGCAGTTCTACCTGCTTCTGGATCCCGGTGCCTATGGCGACCATTTCGCGGAGCGGTTCGCAAGGCTTGCCGGCGTGGTGGCAGAGCAGGAGGGCGGCCGCATTCCGGGTGCCGCCCGCCGGGTCATGACGCAGGTCGAGGTCCCCGACGCCCTCTGGGCGTTGACCGAGCGGCTTGCTGCCCCCTGACATTGCCGTGACCAACGCAGGCGTGTGTTGCGGGGTTTGAGAAAGGGGCTAGACCTGAGCCGGTCATCCTGTCGGAGCGATTTCTTGATCATGCGTATCCTCCCCGCCCTCGCCTTTGCCCTTCTGGCGCCTGCCGCCTCTGCTGGTCCCGTGCCCTTCGACAGCGGCTGGGCCGAGCAGCGGTTGCGGCTTTTCTCGTCAAACGATTATGCGTTTGGAACCAAACTTGGGATCGTGTCGGACGGGGCGGTCTCCCTTGCCTGGACGCGGGTGCCGACGTCGGACTGGGGCGCGACCGGAGCGTCCTGGAGTTGGCAAGTAGACCAGTCGGTCCCGGTCACGGACCTGAGGCTCAAGGGCGGGGACGATCGGAACATCTCGATCTATTTCGTGTTCTTGCCGCAGGATGAGGCCGATGCGCTGGCCGGGGCCAACATTCGCAGGCTGATGGGCAATGGGTCGGTTCGAATATTGCAATACGCCTGGGGCGGAAACCACGGACGGGGCGAGATCCTGGCCTCTCCCTATGCACCGGGGCAGGGGGTGACAGTGGCGCTGCGCCAGGCCGGGACGGGCGCGTTTGAGGAGCGGGTTGATCTGGCCGCGGACTTTCGGGCGGCCTTCGGCACTGAAACCGGGGCGCTGGTTGGCCTCGCTGTCTCGGCTGACAGCGATGATACCGACAGCATCATCCGGGCCTCGGTCATGAGCATGGTTCTGCGCTAAGCTCCCGCTTGATGCAGATCAGGGTGGTTCTTCCGGCTCTGGCCCAGCATAGTGGTGGCAAAGGCAAGGAGACGATCATGCGGATCTTGGGCGCGGCGATGGCGACGGCGATTGCGACGGTGGCATTGGCAGGACTGGCAGGCTGTGTGGCAGAGCCCGATGCCTCGGGCGCCACGATCTATGCCGACAACTGTGCCGCCTGTCATGGTGTGGGGGGCATGGGGGACGGGCCGATGGCCGCCTCTCTGAGTGTCAGCCCGCCAGACCTGACCGGGCTTAGCGCGCGCAATGACGGCACCTTTCCCCGGACCTATGTCATGAGCACCATCGACGGCTATACGAGGGGCATCCACTTTGCCCCCGACATGCCCGAGTTCGGGGCCGGAGATCTGGGGGAGGTCGTCGTGGTTGAAAACCCTGACGGCACAGGCACCCCGATCCCGGTCGAGCTGATCGCGCTGGCCGACTACCTCGAGACGCTTCAGCGCTAGGCGGGACCGTCGCAGATCCCCTCGATCTCAACCCCGCGCCACGGCAGATAGATCTCGGCCGCCAAAGGCGCCTCAAGGGGGGGCAGGTCAAAGACTTCTGCCAGCATGTCATGCAGGCGGCGGGTCCGGTCGGCATTGGGGGCCAGCGCCTTGCAGCAGACATATTCTTCCATGATCGCGCCCTGCTGCTCGTAGGCAAAGGATTGGAAGGGGGCGGTTGTCTCGGGGTCGAACAGGTAGGGGTCGCGGCCGCCAAAATGCTCGAACGCGGCCTTCAGGGGGTGATACTGCGTCTGATCGCGGTTCTGCCATTGCCAGACATGGACCATCTCATGGGCCAGCAACATCGCGTCGGGCAGATAGACCTTAGCGGGATACTGGGACATCAGGTCGTCGAGATAGACCTCTGGCCGCAGGTAGATGTCGTTGAAGATGACCATCGCCTGCGTGCCCACCCTTATCGTATCACCGCTGGGCGGGGGATAGATGCGCTGCTGACAGGTCAGCCGGGGCGGGGCAGGGATCGTGCGTGGGGCCGCCGTCGCCAGCCCGTCACTCAGCCGCGCGGCCGAGATATGAGGGCCGTCCCCCTGCAGGGCGGCGGTAAAGGCCATTTCACCCGGCGTCAGGGGGCGACCGCAGGCGGCAAGGGCAAGAAGGCTAAGAAGGAACAGACCACGCATGGTCTCAGGATAGGCAGAGCGGGGGGGCAAGACCATAACCCATTGGCATTGATCCCGATCAAGGTGGAGTGATCGTTTGGCGTGCATCGTGGTCCTATCCCAAAGGAGGACCCCCGATGCGCCATCTCAGCCTCGCCCTTGCCACTGCTGTCAGCTGTCTGGCCAGCCCCCTGATCGCTCAGGACACCGACGCCGGTGCCGCCCTTTACACCCGCTATTGCGCGACCTGCCACGGTGTGACGGCAGAAGGCGATGGGCCAATGTCACCAAGCCTCGTCATCCAGCCACCTGACCTGACCGGACTAAGTGCCCGGAACAACGGGGTCTTTCCGGTGGTCCGGGTGGTGATGCGGATCGACGGGCGCGAGCCGCTGGTCAGCCACGGATCGCCCATGCCGGTCTACGGCGACTTTTTCGAGGGCGACGATGCGGCGGTCAAGGCCGAGACGGGTCAGCCAATCCTGACCAGCCAGGCGGTGGTGGACCTGATGGCGTATCTGGAGGGGGTTCAGAAGTAGGGGGAGGGGCGTCCTAGTCGGCACTGTATCCTCAGGCCCCAGAAGGGAGGGAGGCGCGCCGGGTTCATTGCCAACTGCACCATTTGCTTGACGTCGAGGGAAATGCGTGGACTGCCTTTTTTGACAGCGGACCTAGCAAGAACATGCAAAAAGTGTTGAAATCTAGACAGATATATGGAGAAATAGTTTCTAGGCATTGTTTAGGTGGGGTAGTGGTGTCTACTTTCGAAGTAGGGGGTTCATGTCTTGCCAGAGTCCACAGGATAGAAAACGACAGAAAGTGGTATTGCTACTTTACTGGTTTTCTAGAAGGGATTGCCGCCAGTGGTCAGCTTGAGGTAGGCGAAGTAGAGCCGCTATTGGCGCAATGTAGAGAATTTTTTTCGAACATAGGCGATCCTGATGCCTCTGATTTCATAGAGGATTGCCAACTAGATTTACTGACCCATGAGCAAGTGTTGCTAACTGCAGAAGTTCGATCCCGGAACATCGACGTTGCTTGCCAAAAGAGCGCAAAGAACCGATTTAATGGATTTTGCGCGGGTATTAGCTGTGATGGAAGCATCACCTTGTCTGAAGTTGAGACGGCGATTGGAGCTATCTCCCGAAACCCAGAATTATTAAACGATCCTGATGTGCGCGGGCTTAATCAAATTTGCGTCGATGCGATCGCTGATGGCATCGTAGATGAAGAAGAACAGTTGGCGATCTGCGACGCAATAAACCAGATCATTGGAGACATCTATTCTGATACTGGGCTGTCAAGTCTCGGGGCAACGCGAGCATTAGAGTACGAAAGATTTGAGCTAATTTTAGAGAATTTGGAAGGAGCATGCATTGTCTTGACAGGAAACTTTGAAGTATCTCCCCGCCGGATATTGGAAGAGAAGCTTTCAGGTATGGGCGCCATAATTGGTCGCACTGTCAGCAAGAAAGTCCACTACGTTCTGGTTGCTGACGAGGCCTCACGAGACTGGATTGAGACTCACCAGGGTCACAAGATCAAAAAGGCCATGGAACTCAAGCTGAAGTATGGCGCCCCGTCGTTCTTGACAGAAAAAGAAGTTGTTAGGCACCTCGGCCTGAACAACTGAGGTCTCCCCTCAAACATCCAACTCCTCCACAAACCGCGCATTCTCCTGAATGTACTGGAACCGCATTTCCGGTTTCTTGCCCATCAAACGCTCAACCAGATCGGCGGTTTCGCCCAGGAAATCGTCCTGCAATGACACCCGGATCAGCTTGCGGGTTTCGGGGTTCATGGTGGTGTCCTTGAGGTCCTTGGCGTCCATCTCGCCCAGACCCTTAAAGCGCTGGACGTCGATCTTGCCCTTGCCGCCAAGGCCCTTTTCCATCCATTTTTCCTTTTCCGCATCGTCGGCCACATACATCCGCCGCGCCCCTTGGGTCAGGCGGTAAAGCGGCGGGCAGGCGAGGTAGAGGTGGCCGGTGTCGATCATCGGCCGCATCTGGGTAAAGAAGAACGTCATCAGAAGCGCCGCGATATGGGCGCCGTCGACGTCGGCGTCGGTCATGATGATGATCTTGTCATAGCGCAGGTTTTCGACGTTGAAACGGGTCCCCAGCCCCACCCCCAAAGCCTGCGTCAGGTCCGAGATTTCCTGGTTCGTCGTCAGCTTGCCCGAAGCGGCGCCAAGGACGTTCAGGATCTTGCCGCGCAGGGGCAACAGCGCCTGCGTCCGGCGGTCCCGCGCCATCTTGGCCGATCCACCGGCCGAGTCGCCCTCGACGATGAAAAGCTCTGTCCCCTCCCGGTTGGTGGCGGAACAATCGACCAGCTTGCCGGGCAGGCGCAGTTTCTTGGTGGCGGTCTTGCGGGCGGTCTCTTTCTCCATCCGGCGGCGCAGGCGCTCTTCGGCCCGCAGCACCAGAAAATCGAGGATCGCGCCCGCGGACTTGGGATCGGCAGCGAGCCAGTTGTCAAAGTGGTCGCGCACCGCCCCCTCGACCAGCCTTTGTGCGTCGGCTGTGGCCAGCCTGTCCTTGGTCTGGCCCACGAACTCCGGCTCGCGGATAAAGCAGGACACAAGGGCGCATCCCCCCGTCGCCAGATCCTCACGGGTGATGTCGCTGGCCTTGCGGTTCTTGACCAGTTCGCCGTAGGCGCGGATGCCCTTGAGGATGGCGTTCCAGAACCCCGCCTCATGCGTTCCGCCTTCGGGCGTGGGGACGGTGTTACAATAGGATTGGATGAACCCGTCCCGCGATGGGGTCCAGTTGACCGCCCACTCAACCTTGCCCGGCACCCCGAACTTCTGGTTGAAGTCGACCGTTCCGGCAAAGGCCTGATCGGCATAGGTGGCCGCGCTTCCCAGCGTCTCCTTGAGGTAGTCGGCCAGACCTCCGGGAAAGTGGAACACCGCCTCCATCGGCGTATCGCCATCCGCAATCGCCGATTTCCAACGGATTTCGACGCCCGAGAACAGGTAGGCCTTGGACCGGACCATGGTCAGCAGGCGGGCAGGCCGGAACCGGTGGTGGCCAAAGATTTCCTCGTCGGCATGAAAGGTAAACGTCGTCCCTCGCCGGTTCTGCGTCGACCCGAGGTTCTGGATGGGTCCCAGCGGAATTCCTCTCGAGAACCGCTGTTCATACAGCGTCCGGTCGCGCGCCACCTGAACGACAAGGCTGTCGGACAGGGCGTTGACGACCGACGCCCCCACCCCGTGCAGACCGCCCGAGGTCTGATAGGCCTTGCCCGAGAATTTGCCCCCCGCATGCAGGGTGCACAGGATCACCTCAAGGGCGGATTTGTCGGGAAACTTGGGGTGTGGATCAATCGGGATGCCCCGCCCGTTGTCCCGGATGGTGACCGAGTAGTCGGCCAAAAGCTCGACCTCGATCCGCGTGGCGTGTCCTGCGACCGCCTCGTCCATTGAGTTATCAAGGACTTCGGCCACCAGGTGATGCAGCGCCCGTTCGTCCGTTCCGCCGATATACATGCCGGGGCGCTTGCGCACCGGTTCAAGGCCCTCAAGGACCTCGATGGAAGAGGCGTTGTAGTCGGAGGGTTCGGCCCCCGCGAGGAGATCGTCGGACATGGTGCCTGCTACCTGCTTGTTTGTTTGTCAGGTATATTGGCAGCAGGCGGGCGCGGGGGCAATTGGCTTGTCCGCCCCTTAGGGCCTACATTTCCATATTGAGCAGTTCGCAGACCTCGATACTTCCGCCGTTAAGGTGGGGACAGCCTTCGGCCATCGCTGATGCGGCCCCAAGATCGGTGGCGGTGATGATGGTATAGCCCGCCAGACCGGGTGTCCCGCCCCCCAGCATCTTGCTGGGTCCGCAAGGGTTTCCTGGTACTTTGACAGCCGTCCCCATGCCCTGCATCCAGGCCCGCCAAGCGGTCATATGGGCCTGTCCTTCTTCGGGTGACGAAATGTTGGGCCGCCCCTGATAGGCGAGGATGTAGTCAGGCATGTTCTTTCCTTCCATGCGGTTGCCGCCATCTGGAGAGGATCTGTCCTCGTGGTCTGGCCGCTGTCGCGCCTGACCCCCCCCCACACCCAAATGATAGACTTCATTATCAACACGGGGATTTTCAAGTAAATCCGCTTGCGGCGCCGGCATCGAATAGTGGGGGGACGACCCTATTGCCCTGCCTGCAAAGTTTCGAACCGCAAACCTACGGCAGTACGGTTCTGGAACCCTTGCCAATAGGTGAAATCGGCCGTTGGCGTACCTGCCTCATCAACCGCCCAGACCCCGTCGATCGCCTTTGGCATCAGGTCGAGGTAGGGGGCGCGGCTGACATCTTCGCGTAGGTGCACGTCCAGAAAAGCCGTCACAAAATGGGCGGATATGTCGTTCAGGCGCACGGTATCCCAGACCGGATCCGCATAGTGATCGAAGGGGATGAAGTTCAGGGCAGGCGAGGCGACCCAACTCTCGAGGGGGGCCGGGATCGGTGCCCCGGCGTTGTGGTTGCCGTTCTCAAAGGTCAAAAGGTGGCGCGTCGTTCCAGTCGTCTCGGCAAAGATCTGGCGTATGAAGTCATATCCAGAGACGTCGTCGACGCTGCCTGCAATCAACAAGAGCGGTTTTTCAATCGCGGATAACCCTTCGGCATCCCAGAAATTGGTGTTGCGTCCCCAGGGCGCAAAGGCTGCGACGGCCTTGATCCGGGGATCGACCAGGCTGGCCAGGCTTTCGGTGCCTGCCATGTTGCGTTCAAGTAGGCGCTGCGGGGCTGAGTAGGAAAAGTCGGGTGCCTCTTCGGTCACCCCGCCACCGGCAAAGATGAGGGCGCCGTAGCCGCCCATCGAATAGCCGACGATAGCGCTGTTGTCGGCGTCGATGATGCCGCCTAGATCCCCATCGAGGGCGGCCAGGCTATCAAGCACAAATCGCTGGTCCCAGGGCCGGTTCACGAGGGTCGAGCCAAATGCCCCCTGGTCGTCATAGGTGCTGTCCCGATGATCGATCGCGGCGACGACATAGCCCTTGGAGGCAAGGTTTTCGCCAAGGTGGCTCATCAGGAACCGGTTTCCGGGATAGCCGTGGGACAGGATGACAAGTGGGTATTCGCCATGCGCCGGAGCTGCATCGCGGGCCGCCCGACCGGTCAACATCACCTCGGTCTCGCCGTCGCGCAAAAGCGCGCGATAGGTTCCACCCTGTTCGGTACCTTCGGCGGCGGGATACCAGATCTCGACCGTCAGGCTCCGGTCATAGGTGGGCGGTGTTCCGTCGGCCTCGGTGTTGACGATGTCAATCTGTCCTGGATTGACGAATTGGCGGGTTGTGACGCCGATCAGGTAGTTGCCGTAGCTTGCCAGTGACGGGGCATCGGGGCGGACCAGATCAATCCGATTCTGGGCCATCAGGGGCGTCGCCATGACGGCGGCGGTGGCCAATCCTAGAGCAGCGGCAAGCGGCGTGGTTTTTCGCATCGTGGCAATCCTTCACTTTTTCCACTCATCAAAAACCCGCACCGGGCGAACGCTACTTCGTTATCATGACAGCATAGTTTTGAAAGAGAAGCGAAAATGCGCCTAACACGCGCTGGCGGTTGCCATTTTCTTTTCTACTCGGTTTCAGCCTCGCGGGCGGCCCACATCGCCTTGAAGCCGGGCCGCGCCTGGCAGGTGCGAATCCAATCGTTGATTGCGGGATACCCCTCGACCAGACCGGGTCGAAACTGCGCATAGCGCACGATCTCGGCCATGTTGATGTCGGCCACCGTGAACCTGTCCCCGACCATGAAGCCGGTCGTCCCCAGATGCCGGTTCAAATCTTGCAGTGGTTGGGTCAGCGCGGCGAGATGAGGGGCGATGCCCAGACCCTCATCGGACCCTTTTCCCGCAGCATAGAACAGGGGCAAGGTATGCGGCTCGAGGCTGGCCAGCCCGAACATGGCCCATTGCTGCATCAAGGCATCCTCTTGCCCGGTCTGGGCCGCCAGGCCACCGCCGTACTTGCGGGCAAGGTATAGGTTTATGGTCAGCGATTCCGTCAGGATGAAGCCGTCGTCCTCCAGCACAGGGATCGCGCCCAGCGGGCTTACCTTCAAAAACTTGGGCGAGCGGGTGTTAAGCGGTGCCCCTTCGGCCAAAGGATCAGACAGTTTGCTGGCCTGGAGGACAGGCACATGGGTCAGTCGAAGTCCCAACTCTGCCGCCAGCCAGAAAATGCGAGTCGCGCGGCTGCGATACACGCCGTAGAGCGTGGCCATTGGTGAATCCCCCCTGAATGTCCCCCGCAACCTTACTAGACCGCGCCGCCCTCTCTTGCCAGTGCCGGCCTGCCGCCCGATAGTGCACCCGGCATTTCAAGGAGGGACGACACATGCGCATTCTGTTCACTGGCGGCAGCGGCAAGGCGGGGCGGCACGCGGTTCCCTATCTGCTCGACAAGGGGCATCAGGTCACCAACCTTGACCTCGTTCCGCTGGATCATCCTGGCGTGCGCAACCTGCGGGTCGAACTGACGGATGCGGGCCAGGTCTTCAACGCCTGCGCGGCCTACGCGAGCTTTGACGAGCTTGAGCCGGGGACTGGCGTGCCACGCTATGACGCCATCGTCCATTTCGCGGCGATCCCCTGCATCCTGATCCGCCCCGATAACGAGACGTTTCAGATCAACACGATGAGCACCTACAACGTCCTCGACGCAGCGGTAAAGCTGGGCATCCGCAAGGTTATCTTTGCCTCGTCCGAAACGACCTATGGCATCTGCTTTGCGGATGGCGAGAAAAAACCGGACTATGTGCCCATCGATGAAGAACATCCCACGATCCCGCAGGACAGCTACGCCATGTCCAAGGTGGTGAACGAGGCCACGGCCCGGTCGTTCCAGGCCCGCAGCGGCATCGACATCTATGCCCTTCGCATCAACAACGTGATCGAGCCGCATGAATACGCGCAGAATTTCCCGGCCTATATGGCCAACCCGGATCTGCGCCGCCGCAACATCTTTGCTTATATCGACGCCCGCGATCTGGGCCAGATGGTCGAATGCTGCCTGCAGACGGACGGGCTGGGTTATCAGGTCTTTAACGTGTCCAACGACGACATGTCGATCAACCTGACCTCGGACGAGGTGATCGCCCGCTACTACGACGGTGTGCCGGTCAAATCGCAAATGGCCCCGAACGAGACCTTCTACAGCAACGCCAAGGCCAAGCGTCTGGTCGGCTTTCAGCCCGCTCATTCCTGGCGTGATGTGCTGGAGGGCTGATGACCCTTTCCACCTTTGATCTGGTGGCTTTCCTCGCCGCCAAGGGCGAAGATCGTCGCAAAAGGGCCCGGCAGATCGACGAGATTTGCCGGGAGACAGGGTTTCTTGTCCTTGAGGGCCACGGTGTGCCAGAGGCGGTCATTGCAAACGTCTGGCAGGCAGCAGCCGCCTTCTTTGCCCAGCCGCCCGAGACCAAGGCAAAGGTGGCCGCCCCCTATCCGGGCTATCCCTACGGCTGGCTTGGACCGGACAAGGAGGCGCTTGCCCGCTCAAAGGGGGAGGAGACGCCGCCTGACCTTAAGGAAAGCTTTAACGGTGGCCCTTTGTTGACACCGCCGGGCATGACCGATCCCGATGCGCTGGCCTTTTGCTATCAGCCCACGCTTTGGCCCGATCTTCCGGGCTTTCGTTCTGCCTGGGAGGCGTACTACACCCATATGGAGCAGTTGGCCGGTCGCATCATGATGGCCTTTGCCGCAGCCCTTGATCTGCCAGAGGATCATTTCGACCGCTATATCAACAGCCCGATCTCGGCCTTGCGAGCGCTGCACTATCCTGCCACGACGGGGCGGCCTCTGGACCGGCAGCAGCGGGCGGGGGCGCACAGCGACTACGGATCCCTCACGATCCTGCTGCCGCAACCCGGCTCGCGCGGGCTTGAGATCATGGGCCCCGATGGTGATTGGGTCGAGGTTCCGGCCATTCCGGGGACCTTTGTCATCAACATTGGGGACCTCATGGCCCGCTGGACGGCAGATCGCTGGGTGTCGACCCTGCACCGTGTGGTGGCCCGCCCGGATCAACCGGCCCGGCAAAGTCTGGCCTTTTTCCACCAGCCCAACTGGCTGGCCGAAATCGTGCCGCTGGATGGGTCGGACAGTTATGAACCGGTCTTGTCGGGGCCCTACCTGATGGACAAGTTCAAGGCGACCGGCAGCTAGAGCACGCTGTCGAGCATCTTCAGCACCGGCACCAGGTCGCCCACCCCTGCCGTGATCCGGTCGGTCAACGGCCCCGTTCCGTCCAACGGCCGGGTCAGGACCAGCCCCTTCCGTTTGAGGTGTTCGGCCTGCGGGTGGTCCTTGGGGAAGGGGTGCGGCACCCGTTTGAGCGCCTCGCCATAATAGCCAAAGCCCTGCGCTTCTGCAGTTCCAAGGATCGTGCCGATCCTGTCACCGTCCAGATCGATCATCTTGCGCCAGTCGGCTAGAACCTCTTTGTCAAAGCTGACGACCCCGCCGCCAAAGGTGACGCTGTCGATATCGATCCCAAAGAAGATGACCGGATCCTGCCGCCCCCCGGCATCAAGCGACCACATCATGTGCAGATGGGTCTGATAGGGGGTCTTGTCCTTGGAAAAGCGGACATCACGGTAGGGGCGGAACAGTTTCGGCGTCGCATCGTGGCACGTCACCTCCTTGAGGGGGGCTGTCATCGCCTCGAGCAGGGCGAGGGCCGGGCGTTTGAGCTTGGCCTCATAGGTCGCCTTGTTCGCGTCCCACCAGCCTTTGTTGTTGTTGGCCGCAAGGGTCGCGCAAAAAGCCTGCGCATCCTGAACGAGGGTATCAAGGTCGGACATGGTTTTCTGCTCCGGCGTGGACAGGGCGGATCATGGAGCCTCTGGCAACGGCTGTCCACTGTCGCAACATCTGGCCGCTCATCTCGGCTGGCACATCTGGACTGGGTCCCTGTGCCGCCGTAAGAGGCAGGCATGACGTCACGCACTATCCCTCGTCCCCCTGCGGTCACGTACAAACAGCACTTCCGGGCCATTCTGGTTCTGGGAATGCCGCTTGTCGGCTCGTCGCTGGCACAATACCTGATCAATTTGACTGACACGGTCATGTTGGGCTGGTACGACGTCACCTCGCTTGCCGCCGCCGTGCTGGCCACAACCTTCTGGTTCATCACCTTTATCCTTGGGGCGGGCTTTGCCAATGCCGTCATGCCCATGGTCGCCGCCGCGGCCGCCGAAGGCGATGAGGTCCGGGCCCGGCGTGTGACGCGGATGGGGCTGTGGCTTTCGATCCTTTACACCTGCGTCGCCTTGATCCCGCTGTTGTACGGAGAGTCGATCTTTCTGGCCATCGGTCAGGACCCGGAGGTTTCCGCGTTGGCGGGCGATTACCTGACGATTGCCGCCTGGGGGCTGATCCCGGCAATGGCGGCGCAGGCGTTGCGGTCGTTCCTGTCGGCGTTGGAAAAGACCAAGGTGATCCTCTGGATCACCCTTATCAGCCTCGTCCTGAATGCAATCATCAACTACGCGCTGATCTTTGGAAACTGGGGCGCGCCGGAAATGGGTATCCGGGGGGCTGCCATAGCCTCGGTTCTGATGAACGTGCTGGCGATGTTGGCGATCGGGGTCTACATCCAGATCGCCTTGCCAGAATACCGGCTGTACCAGCGTTGGTGGAAAAGCGACGGTCAGATCATGGGGCAGGTGGCCCGGATCGGTTTGCCCATCGGGCTGACCTCACTTGCCGAAGGGTCGCTGTTTTCGGCCAGCGCCGTCCTTGTCGGCTGGATCGGGCCACTGGAACTGGCAGCCCACGGGATCGCCATTCAGCTGGCCTCCATGACGTTCATGTTTCACCTCGGGATGAGCCAGGCCGCAACAATCCGGGCGGGCACGGCGCTGGGTCGGCGAGATGAGCTTGCCCTGCGGCGCGGCGGCATCACTGCGATCATGGTGTCGCTGGCCTTTGCCGCCGTCACAGTTGCCGTGTTTCTGATCTTTCCCGAGTTGCTGGTATCAGCCTTCATCGACCCGACTGAACCGGCGCGGGATGGGTTGATTGTCGTTGGTGTCGGGCTTTTGGCGATGGCGGCCCTGTTTCAACTGGTGGACGCAGCGCAGGTCATGGCGCTGGGCCTGTTGCGTGGTGTGCAGGATACGGCCGTCCCCTTTGGCATGGCGGTGATCAGCTATTGGGTGGTCGGCATGCCTTCAAGTTACCTGCTGGGGTTCACCTTCGGCTTTGGGGCTGTCGGCGTCTGGCTTGGTCTTGTCGTCGGGCTGTCGGTCGCGTCGCTTTTGCTGATGGTGCGGTTCTGGGGCCATTCCGTGCGGATCAGCCTCAAACACGGCTGATATGGTCTATTCCGCCGCCTGTTCGCCCTTGGTCAAGCGATCAGCCTTCTTGCGCACCAGGACTGAGCGCAGGTCATGCATGGCCAGCAAAAGCGCGTCGGTCACATCCTCAAGCTGCTCATCGCTGGCCTTCGACTGAGCCCATTGTGTCGTCAGGTTCAGGTAGTCGACTGCCCGGTGAATATCATCGATGTCGCGGGCGGCCAGCAGGGCGACCCGGCGTTCAAGCCAGTCCTTGATCGTTGCAAGGTCAGCCTCTGACAGGACCGTGTCGCCCTGCGGTCTGATATCGCCGTTGCGGACGTTGATCACTGCGATCTGGTCCATCTCGATCCGACGCTGACGGTTCTCGGTATCCACCCGAAAAACGGCGGCCCCGTTTTCGCGAATGCGAAAGTAATACTGCGGTAGATCTGACACGAGGCTCAAACACTCTAAAAACAGTTGCGCTGACTCTATTGACCCTGCTTGCACCTGTCAAAGCAGCAAGCGCGGATCATGCCGATTTTGCTTGCCCCTGGCCAAGGGCCCGATAGGCGGGTCAGGTCAGGCCCGCGCAGAACTTTTGAATGCGCAGGCAGGCTTCGGTCAATTCCGCGTCCGAGGTGGCATAGCTGACCCTGAAATTGGGTGACAGGCCAAAGGCCGCGCCAAAGACGACTGCCACCCCTGTTTCATCCAGAAGGGCGGTGACAAAGGCCTCATCATCAGAAATCACCGCGCCGCCTGCGCTGGTCTTGCCGATGCAGCCCGAGATGTCGGGATAGACATAAAAAGCGCCTTCGGGAACCGGGCAGGATACGCCCTCGGCGGCGTTGAGCATGGCCACCACAAGGTCGCGCCGGCGCTGGAACAGGGCCCGGTTTGTCTCAAGAAAGTCCTGCGGGCCGTTGAGGGCGGCCATCGCGGCGTATTGGCTGATCGTGCAGGGGTTCGATGTCGATTGCGACTGCACCTTGGCCATTGCCTTGATCAGCGGAACGGCCCCTGCGGCATAGCCAATACGCCAGCCGGTCATGGCGTAGGCCTTTGACACACCGTTCACCGTCAGGGTCCGGTCATAAAGGCCCGGCTCGACCTCGGCAGGGGTGCAAAATTCAAAGTTGTCGAAGACAAGGTGTTCGTACATGTCGTCGGTCATCACCCAGACGTGGGGATGGCGCATCAACACATCGGTCAGCGCCTTAAGCTCTGCCCGGGTATAGCCCGCCCCCGTCGGGTTGGAGGGAGAGTTGAAGAGGAACCACTTGGTGTTCGGGGTTATCGCGGCCTCAAGCTGGGCCGCGGTGATCTTGAACGCGCTTTCCAGCGGGGCTGAGATGACAACTGGGGTTCCGCCCGCCAGCAGGACCATGTCGGGGTAGCTGACCCAATAGGGTGCCGGAATGATGACTTCGTCGCCCGGGTTCAGGGTTGCCATAAAGGCGTTGTAAAGAACCTGCTTGCCTCCGGTGCCGACCGAAATCTGGGCAGGGGTATAGCTCAGATGGTTCTCGCGGGCGAATTTGGTGCAGATCGCCCGCTTGAGTTCGGCGATGCCGTCAACGGCGGTATACTTGGTCTTGCCTGCCCGTATGGCGGCGATCGCGGCGTCCTTGATGTTTTGGGGCGTGTCAAAGTCCGGCTCACCGGCGCCAAGGGCGATGATATCGCGCCCGGCGGCCTTGAGTTCGGCCGCGCGGCCGGTAACGGCAACTGTGGGGGACGGCTTTACCCGGTCCAGAGTTTCAGAAAGCAGACGCATGTCACAGGCCTCCGGGGTGGCTTTCAAGGCATGAGCGTGTCATATGACCCCCACTACACCCGATCAAGCGAGAAGGAGGACGATATGTCCGAAACAGACGCTTACGGAGGCCCCAAGGACCAGACCGACGGAAGCGGCGGTTGGTATGCTGAAGAAACAGCCACCTTCGGAGACCGACTTGCCGGAGCACGAGAAGCCGCTGGACTGACCCAAAGGTCCCTTGCCGAAAAGCTCGGCATCAAGCTTGCGACCCTCATCCGCTGGGAAGATGACCTGGCCGAGCCTCGGGCGAACCGCCTGCAGATGCTGGCCGGAATGTTGGGCGTCTCGCTCAGCTGGCTTTTGACCGGTGTCGGCGACGGCCCTGACGGACCCGACGACGAAGTGCCGCTAAGCGTTGACATGCTCGCCCTTCTGGCCGAGATCAGGACAATGCGCACCCAGATGGAAGCCAACGCCGTCCGCCTTGGACAGTTGGAAAAACGTCTGAGAAAGTCATTGAAAGAGGGACTGTGACAGAGAGCCGCGACATCGCCGAACGACGCCTTGCCATGCGCTCCATGCGCCGGGGCATCAAGGAAATGGACTTGATCCTGTCAGACTTTGCCGGGCGCCATCTGGCCGTTCTGTCAGATGACGAACTGGCGCTTTATGACCAGCTGCTCGAAGAGAACGACCACGATATCTACGCCTGGGTCAACGGTCAGACCGAGGCACCCAGCCTTTATGCGGCCATGGTCGCCCAGATTGCCAAAGGGGCAAAGGGCATCGTTCGTCCGAGGTAAGCCTTGGCGATTTGTCTAAAGTTATTGTGGTTTCTTTGGGCAAATTGCGCGGGCAAGCTGTCTGCTTAACCAACTCTTGGACTTTTTCCCTCACTGCTTTGTCCACACGCAAGACGGAGCATGCTGATGAGTGTCCATACGAACCTTGATCGCCGCAATTCTGCAGGCAGCCAAGCCGCCTTTATGATGGGCTATCTGGAGTCGCTGAACCTTGTCGAAAGGCTGCATCGCCTGCTGCTGGACGTGATCAAGGACGAATTCGAAAGGGTGGGCGTGATCGAGATCAACGCAGTCCAGGCGCTCCTATTGTTCAACATCGGCGAGAACGAGGTTACCGCGGGCGAGTTGAAGTCGCGCGGCTACTACCAGGGCTCGAACGTCAGCTATAACCTCAAGAAGTTGGTCGAAACCGGCTACATGCACCATCAGCGGTGCGAGATTGACCGCCGCTCGGTGAGGGTCCGACTGACCGAAAAGGGACGCAGGATCAAGGATATCGTGGCTGAACTCTTTGCCCGTCACTCCGAGGGGCTGATTTCGCGCGGTGTGCTGGACCTGGACGGCATCGATCTGATCACCACATCCCTGCGCCGGGTCGAAAGGTATTGGAGCGATCAGATCCGCTATATTTACTAAGTCGGGCGGATGCTTTGTCGGGCGCGGGCGGACACAGGGAGAGAGGAAGATAGGATACGTGGCTGGCTACGGGCCGGGCAGGGGCCGTATTGCTAGTTTTCCGCCTTGACGAGAACCACAAGCCCATCCTCCTCTGGGGTGGTTTGCCCGATGGCAAGGCTGGTCAGTTCCCTTAGCAACTTGCGCCGCATGGCGGTTTCGTAGTCCTCGAACCCCAAAGCGGTTTCCACGAACGCCCCAAGGCCGCGGATCACATAAGCCGAGTAGTAGGAGGACAGTTCCTTGATTTCGGCCAGGCGCAGGTCGCCGTTGGTGTCCGACCCTCCGATGACGAGTCCATTGACCACGATCCCCTGGGCGCTGTTGCCGCCGTCCACATCCTGGGGACGCGGCCCGGTGTTCGATTGTCCGTCGCCAGACAGGTCAAGGGTCCGGGTCAGGCAGTCTGGTTGTTGACCCAAAAGATCGTAGCCCGTCAGAATGGCCGACCCGATTGCGGTGGTCAGGTCCACGCTGCGCCGGCGAGAGGACAGCAATTGGTTGATGGCCGAATCCAGTGCGGCGCTATCGGTTATTTCGGTCCAGGGCAGAAGGACAGCCTGCCCGACAGGACCGCTCCATTCATAGACCGTAAGGCGCACCGGCGCTTCGGGCTGACCGAGCAGGGCCTCGCGCACCTCGGGGGCGTTCAGCGCGGCGGCAAGCCCTTCGATCTGCAACCGATACTCCCGCGCGTCGACCGAGCCCGAAACATCCAGCCCAAGGGCGAGGGCCTGCCGACACTCGGCCAGGGCCGGTCCGGCCAGCAACATGCAAAGGGCCGCTAATCTCATCATCCTGGCAACGTACCTTCCCTTTGAACGGACCCAAGCATCTGGACCGACAATTCGGCCAATAATTTGCGGCGCATGGCAGGGCCGTCGTCGCTATAGCCTTGGGCGATTTCGACGAATGACCCGGGGCCGCGGATCACATGGTCACGATAGTAACGAACGATGCTGTTGTCGCCCGGAGATGGGATCACGAGCGCATTGACGGTCACATCCTCGAACGGGAAGGCGTCATAGGCGCTTTGCGGGCCAAAGCTTTCGTTGTTCGGGCCATCTGCCGAGACATCAATGGTGCGAAACAGGCAATTCGGCCCCCGGCGCAACATCGTCACCGCATGCCCCAGAGCCGAACCGAGGGCGGTTGGCATGTCCTCGCGAGACCGAGGGCTAGAGGCGATAAGGCCAGCCGCCTGATCCAGGTCGCGGGTAGATGCGATCATCATCCAGTCTGGCAACAGGGGGACCTGATCGAACTTTCCACTCCATTCAAAGGCATAAAGGGCAACCGGATCTGGAGAGGCCATAAAGGCCGCCTGAACCTGCGGGTCCCGCAAGGCCCCTGCCAGTCCGATCCGCTGTTGTCGGTCCTCGATCGGATCGACCGAGGACGATACGTCAAGCGCCAGGACAAGGGCAAGGCGACAGGTCGCATCGGCGGCGCCCGCTGTCACGGCAAGAAGCGCGGACAGAAGGGCTAGACCGGCCGACCGCACGCCTAGCGTCCTACCAGTGCCCGGTGTTGGGCATCGACGCCCAAGGCTCAGCGGGCGGCTTGCTCTCGCCGGCCTGTAGCAACTCGATCGAGATATTGTCGGGCGACCGCACAAACGCCATGTGACCGTCGCGCGGCGGGCGATTGATGACCACGCCATTGTCCATCAGTTTTTGGCAAAGGGCGTAGATGTCATCGACACGATAGGCGAGGTGGCCGAAGTGCCGCCCGTCGGACGGCAGCCCATCGTCACCATCCCAGTTGTAAGTCAGCTCAATCGGGGTGTCTTCCTGGCCAGGTGCGGCCATGAAGATCAGGCTGAACCGGCCGCCTTCGCTGTCATGGCGCCGGATCTCAGTCAGACCCAGAAGCTCGTAAAACGCCTTGGAAGCCTCAAGGTCCTTCACACGGACCATAGTGTGCAAATAGGTGAGTGCCATGTCTGGCCCTTTCGGTAGTGATTTCGTCACTCATCAACCTAGCATGCCTATCAGGCGCGGCCACCCCGCAATGGCCCAGCAGTCCGGATCAAAATGTGGACCGGATACCGAACTTGATCCCGATGGCTTCCAGGTTGAACCGGCTCACATTGCTTTCGGTCTGGCCTACGTCCAAGGACAAGACCGGGGCAAACCCTGCATAGCTGTAATTCGGGAACGCGGCCTCCAACGTAGCAAAGATGCGTTGATCCTGTCGTCCGTCGGGAACACGGATAAATCCAACGGCATAGTCAGGGAAATCCGAGAATTGGACCCCCGCTTGGCCGCTAAGCTGGGCCGGACCGACCAAATCGCCATGGGCATATCCGACATGCGCCGTCCATGTGTCAGACGCGTTGTTCAGCAGGTCACTCTCGCGCGCGCTGTAGGCGATTGTCGCGCTTAGCTGGCCGCCGTTCTGAAGGCGGCTGATGACCTCTGCCTGCCCGCCAAACACCGTATCAGCGCGAGCATTGCTATCCGGATCAAAGCGCTGTTCATAAAACGCCGATCCCTTCACCGCCACCTGCTGAGTGACGGCAACTGTCCTGTCACCCGAGGCCCGAAGGTAGGAATAGCTGTAGTCGGTGCCAGACCAATAGCCGCCGCCATAAAGGTCGAGGCCGAAAACACCCCGACGGGCGGCTTGATCATGGCCGAAAGAGAACTCCAGGCGCCGGGTCGAAAAATCGCTCGCTGAGATTTGATCGAACCCGCGGGCGTTGTCGGCCTCCAGGCGATCCTTGGACTCTTGCGACAGGATCACACCGCGGGCCGCGAACCTGGCCGACAGGAATGTCCGATATTCGTTGCTTTCGCGGAACCGGTAGGTCGTGCGGATATCCGTCTCGCCCAGCCAACCGGACAGCGCTTGCGCGGACTCGCTCAGAATGCCCACGATGGGAACGCCGTCGATGACGTTGATGTTGGATTCAGCGCCGCCATTCACATTGTTTGACGGGGCGAATGACAGGCTGACCGAGGTGCTCCAGGGGTTGACGCGTCGCAGACCGGCAGCATCGGTGCGGGTTTGGGCCGCGTCGTCGGCACTTGGGGCGACAGTCAGAGCTCGGCGCAGCCAGATCTCGCCCAGGGTGAACCTGTCCTGATTTGCGGATGCAAGGGCCGCCAGGCGGGCGGCCTGGTATCGTTCACTGTCGGGGGCATCGCTGCGGTAGATGCTGGCCGCCGCTTCATAGGCGGTGTCCATATCGCCCAGTTGGAACGAGGATTGCGCAAGGATTGTCAGGGCGACCAGATCCTCCGGGTCGCGTTGCAAGAGTGCGCCGGACAGGCGGCGGGCGTCGGACCAGTTAGAGGCGCGAAGACTTTCGGCCGCGAGAGCACGCATTCCACCCGGATCAAGCAGAAGCGAAGCTTGAGCTAGAACAGACGCTGGCAACAGAAACGCAGCAAGGGCCGCCGTTGCCAGCAGCCCTTTCACTCGATCAGGTCGGCGGATCACGGTAAAGGACAAAGCCTCCGGTTTCTTGGGCATTGACGCCGTCCGTCCGGGGATCGGCCGACTCCAGAACCACGATGCCGACAACCTCATCCGCATTCGGACCCCCAATAATGCCGTAGTAAGTGCCCGATTCATAAATGGTCTCAGCACCGGCTTCGTCCAGGGTATAGCTTGCCAATTCGCCAGCAATCTCGCCGTTGACCGTCGTTGAATTCGGGCCGACGGCAAAGGTGACCGGGGCATCGGGAAGCTGGTTCTCACCTGTCCCAATCCCGATGGCTGTTCCGTCCTCTTCAAAGAACTCGCGGTTCGAAATGCGGCCGCGGACCGCGTCGCCGGCATTGAAGTCGTTGAAGTCGATTGCGACTTCCATCTCGGCGGTGACGTATTCGATGCCGCTGGCATTCTGGAAGACGCGGATACCGGCATAGTCACCCATGTAGATGGCCTGCCCGGTACTGGGCATGACAACGCTGCCATTCCGTTCGTAGACGAAACCGCCAAAGCCATAGTCGACGTAGCTGCCGGTACGGACGATGGCAAAACGGGACCGGGGCAGGGTGACGCCGTTGACGACAGTGGTATTGGCGCTGACGCCGTAGATCGCGCTATAATCGAACTGGTCGATGGGATTGCCCGTCAGGGAATCCGCGACCGTTTGAGCGCCTTCGTAAACGGCATAGACCGTGGGATTGCCCGCGCTCGACAGGGTTCCGACAAGACCGTCGCGGGTATAGGTGTTGAAACCGTCAAAGGCGAGGTTGTCGACCGAAAAGGTGTCGTCGGTCGCATTGTAGGACACATCCTGCACAAATCCGCCGCCCGCGTCGTTGCTTTCCTCGTAGCGGAAGATTGACGCATCCGGGGTGGGGGCTGCGGTGCCGGGTGGCTGGGGCGTCGCTGTCGGTGTGCCGTCGCCGCCGATACCGGTGGTATCCGTGGTTCCCGTGTCGGTGCCCGGATCGGTTGTCGTGTCTGTCTGCTGCAAATCAGAGAACGGCTGCCCGTCCCCGCAGCCGGAGACCAAGACGACCAAGGCCACGGCGCAAAGTTTACGGATCATGACAGCCCTCACTCGGTAAGTTTTTCGGTACAATCCCGGCAAGCGGACAGCAAGTCAACGTCACTTTGCTGGATTGAAGGCGCGGTTGCGGGCATTGTTCCCGGATTGCCACGCCAATATGGCGTTTTCAGCGCCGCCCTACCCAAGATATAGTATCCCACGAGTCACCCCCAAGGAGAGCGCCATGCCCATCACCCCAGACCAACAGGCCGAGATCGACGCCCTGCGCAGCCAGCCGCGGCAGACCCTTCGCGCCGTGTCCGAAGGGATGGAGGCGCATCTTTACACGGCCATCCCCGTCCTTGACCACGGCTTTGTCCGGGTCATCGACTATATGGGCGACGATGCCGCCATCTGTCAGGCCGCCCGCGTGTCCTACGGCAAAGGCACCAAGAGCGTGCAGAACGACGAAGGGCTGATCCGCTACCTCATGCGGCACTGGCACTCGACCCCGTTCGAGATGTGCGAGGTCAAGCTGCACGTCAAGCTGCCCGTCTTTGTCGCCCGCCAGTGGATCCGGCACCGGACGGCCAACGTCAACGAATACTCTGCCCGCTATTCGATCCTGGATCGGGAGTTCTATATTCCCGAAGCCTCGCAGCTGGCCGCCCAGTCGGTGGTCAACAATCAGGGCAGGGGGGCTGCGCTGACCCCGGCCGAGGCGGCGCGGGTCCTCGACATCCTCAAGGGCGACGCGGCGCGGACCTATGACCACTACGAAGAGATGATCTCGGAAACCTCACCCGAGGGGGAGGCAAAACAGGGGCTGGCACGCGAATTGGCGCGGATGAACCTGCCCGCCAATATCTACACCCAATGGTATTGGAAGGTCGATTTGCACAACCTGTTCCATTTCTTGCGGCTGCGGGCGGATGCCCATGCGCAATACGAAATCCGGGTCTATGCCGAGGCGATTTGCAAAGTCGTCGCCGACTGGGTCCCCGCCGCCTATGGCGCGTTCGAGGATTACCGGATGGGCGGGGCGGTATTGTCTGCAAAAGGGTTGGACTGTTTGCGCCGCATGTTGAAAGGTGACGTGGTGACGCAGGAAACCTCTGGCATGAGCAAGGGGGAATGGCGTGAGTTTGAGGGGGTGATTGGGTGAGTAAGAAGTTGAACGAACACTCACAATCTCGTTGCGTTCTTGCGATTCTTGCTTCAGTAACTAAACCTAGTTACAGGTAGAGTTGGATGTCGCAACACGAAAAATTGGTTAGGAGGCTGAAAGCCGAACCGTCCGATTTTGCTTGGACTGAGTTGAAGGCGCTTCTGTCGGGCTTCGGTTATGTTGAAGCTAAGGGAAAGGGTTCAAGGAGGAAGTTCAAGTGTGACGGGCGCGACGTGATTATTCTACACGAGCCACATCCAAGAAGGACTTTGCCCAACTATGCTGTGCGCCAACTTATTATGAAACTCAAAGATGAAGATCTGATATGAATGTCATGAAATACAAGGGGTATGAAGGTTCCGCAGAAGTTTCTGTTGAGGACGGTCTTGTGTTTGGCAAGATTTTGCACATCCGTGATCTTGTGACCTTTGAGTCTGCTGATCCAAGGTTGCTGAAGAGCGAATTTGAATCTGCGGTTGATGACTACCTTGCCGATTGCCAGGAAGATGGGCGTGAGCCGGATAAGCCATTTAAGGGGTCATTCAATGTTAGAGTGTCGCCCCATCTTCATCGCAAACTTTCAATTGAAGCTAGAAAGCTTGACGTTTCATTAAATGAATACGTTGTTCGAGTTTTTGAAGAACATGTTCGGTTCTCGAGCGTGTCTGATGCTGCACCGGCGGTGCGCTACTATAGGATGGCGCTTGATGCAAAATCCGTAGGCGTAAACCGACGAACACCTTCCGCGTTGGTGGAGCCTGATGAGAAAAAGGGCTTGCAGGGAAGGAGTTGGGTTTCTGCTAGAGACGTTGGGAGGGGCATGCATTGACTGATCGGCAGATAAAAATTGGGTGTGCGATTCTCTGTGAAGAAGTCAGGCGTGAGTATAATGGCCGAGCAATAATTTTAGGGGCTGCCATGACCGGACCTCCCATCGATCAGCAGGCTAATAGCCTTGCACGGTTGGCGCTCTACATCGAGATTTTTGCTAAGAATTGCCCGGTTGTAGAGGTCAGGCTGTGGAATAAGGACCGTAGTCTGGCAATTATTGAGGCGGAGTTCAATCTGGAGACAAAAGAGGAGTTTGAGGCTGAAAATCCAGAGACGCGTTATGAGGACGTGGAAATTGGTGCGGTTATGGTTGTCAACCAATCTGACATTACCGTCTTTGGTGATTCGGTATATCAGTTGCAAATGAAGTCGAAGGACGAAAGTGAATGGATCTTAGGTCGAGAATTTTACTTCCCAGTCGCGACTTGAATTGCCTTGCAGAAGTCGACTCACCCCATGACCCTCTACGGCCTCCCCACCTGCTCCCTTTGCACTGCAGCCCTCAAGGCGTTTGACGTGGCGGGGGTGCCGGTGGCCTTTCGCGATGTCCGGGCCGATCCCCTCACGGCCGCCGAATGGGCGCCGCTGTTGCAGGAGTTCGGGTCGAACCTCGTCGACCGCTCCACCCAGACCTACCGCAACCTCAACGCCTGGATGAAGGAATCCGAGGCCGAGGATCAGCTGTCCGCCCAACCCGCCCTCATGGCCCGCCCGGTCATCACCGACGGCACCCGCTGGACCCTTGGCTGGGACGCGGGCACGCAGGCGCTCTGGTTGCCCAAGGCAGACTAGGCCCGCCCGGCCACGGCGGAACGGCTGTCATCAAGCCGTTACCAAATCGTCATTAATCTGTTACAATAGGGGTTCGAGCCAATAAGAGCGGAGCCCGCCATGTCCCGATCAACACTGTCCCTCGCGACCATCCTCGCCCTGACGGCAGCCCCCCTCGCGGCCACCCCCATAGCCGAGGTGATCTGCGCCCCCACCGATGAGATGACCGAGCGTCTGATCACCCAATTCGGGGAAAGCCGGGTCGGCACCGGTGTCCGCGACCCGGAGCAGGTAATGGAAATCTGGGCCGCCGACGACGGCCAAAGCTGGACGATGGTCGCAACCTACGCCCGCGGCGTGTCCTGCATCGTGGCGATGGGAGAGTATTGGCAGACCACCCTCCCCGCCGATCCTGCCTGACTTATCCCGCCTAGCCTTTGCGCAGGTTGCCCGCCATCTTGCGGCCGTCGCGCCCTTCGATCATGTCGAATTCAATGGCCTCGTTGTCCGCCAGCCCGGTCAGTCCCGATTGCTCGACAGCGGAAATGTGGACAAAGATATCCTTGCCGCCATCTTCGGGCGCAATGAACCCGTAGCCTTTTGTTGTGTTGAACCACTTAACTGTGCCTTTAGACATATCTGTCTCCTTCACATCGATGCCAAAGAATGGCAGGGGCAGGTCTTCACGGCCCCGCGACATGGCGGTCTTCCGTCAGCCTAGTGATTTTTACAATTAGGTGGCTTTGGAAAAAGGCAAATGACAACTTATCAACTCTGTGTAATGGCCGCAGGGGCTGCTCAAATCGGAGGCATTCATGAGGTTTTTTGGTCTAAAGACATGCGATACCTGTCGCAAAGCGCTGTCCGCGCTGCGAGCCGCCGGGCTTGAGCCTACGGTCATCGATGTCCGGGCGGATGGTGTCGCCCGCGCTGACCTTGAGGCAATTGTCGCGGCCTTTGGTGACAAGGCGGTAAACCGCTCCTCCACCACATGGCGCACCCTGTCCGAGGCGGATCGCGCCTCCGATCCCGTCGATCTTCTGGCCGCCCATCCCACCCTGATGAAGCGCCCGGTGATTGAAGAGGGGGGGCAGATGACCCTTGGCTGGGCTGCCGATGCTCAGGCCACATGGCTTGGCAAACCGGCTGGCGGTAACTAGCTCTGGCAGATACCGCAGGAAAGGACCCCAAATGCGCAACGCGGCCCTCACCCTTGGCATTATCGCAGGCCTCATCGGCATGATCGTAGGTCTTGTCAGCTATGGCTGGACCGAAGTGCTGGCCAACCGCCCCGAGGCCGCCCAGTTCTTTAGCGTCGACAACCCGCAATTCATCCGCGCCCTGTGGGGCGGCATTGCCCTGATTGTGTCAGCCGCGCTGATGTATTCGGCTTTTGGCTTTAACGTGGCCACGATGTTTCCCATCGCCATGGCCGGACTAGGCGGCGTTCTGGCCCTCGCCGCCGGCAAACCGGATGAGCCTAAGGCGCACTTCTGAACCAAAGCCGGTCCAGCGACAGCGGCCCCGCCCCTTTGAACACCAGTACCAGCAGGACCAACACCCAAAAGGCCCGCTGATCCAGGATCAACGCCCCCGACGCCCTGTCGAACCACGCCCCGATGGTGGCCGCGTCCGCCCCGTGTCCCACGATGTCGGTCAGGCTTTGCACGACGACAAAGCCGATCATCCCAAGTGCGGCCAGCCGCGTCAGCAGCCCTACGACGATAAGCAGGGGCAGGATGAATTCGGCCATCGTGCCAGCAACGACAACCCCCCAGTGAAACCAGCCCATTTCCGCGATGTTAAAGCCGACACCCTCCATCGCGCGGGGAAAGATCTGGGCATAGCCGCCGACGCTGGGGCTAAGGATGCCGGTGATCCCGTCACCCAGCTTGGTCAGGCCAGAGGCCCAATAGTAGCGCAACAGAACAGCGGCAAAAACTATCCGGGCCAGGGTGCTGAGGACTGGGCCGGACAGCCGGTCGAGGCCATCCGCGATGCGAAATAGGGGGGCAAGCATGGCGGGGCCTTTCAGTTGAGCGCAGTGATCGCGCCTTGGGACAGGAGGAGGGACAAGAGGGCGGATAGGTCAAAGCCGTCGCCCGCAAGATCAAGCGCAGCCCCCAAGGTCGCGCCGGACATTAGCGCGGTCAGCACAGGCAGCGTGCCGGGGGTGATCAGGCTCAAGCTTGGATCAAGGCCGGGGCGGGCAACAAGGGCGGATTCCGCCACCGGTTTGGGGTTTGGCCCGCCCATGGCGTTGGCCGTCCAGATGCCGTGGATCGGATAGACCGACGGGATCAGGCTGACGGCGGGGGCAAAGGTCAGGCAGATATCGCCAAGGCGGTCTGGCGGCACCTCGGCCAGTGCCGCGGCGGCAATGGGGGCGGCGTCGGCCGCGTGGTAGGCCCGGCGCAAGGCCAGTTCGACCCGTGCGATATCCGGCAGGTACGGAAGCCCCTGCGCAGGAGGGAAGCCTGCGAGGAAAGCGGGGAAGTCTGCCCCGTAGTGCATCATCAAGGGTGATGCCGGGGGGTGCGCCCTGACGTAAACCCCTGCCATGGGGCGGAAAAACTGGTCACTGACCAGTTTCCTGATCACCGGGAAGGCGGTTTCAAGCGCATCAGACAGGGCCACGACCACGTTGTTGCGATAGACGTCATAGCGCTTTCCAGCGGGCCGTCCTGCGCCATCACTCAGGCCCGGTGGGGCGGCGCGCGCAGGGGCAAGCAGGGCTGCGGTGAAGTCGGCTTGCTGGACGGTCATGACCGGATCAGGGCAAGGGCCGCCAAGGCGCGGTCGGCTTCGGCGGCCAGAATCGGCCAGTCGGGCACGTTGTTGTCCCATTCGATCAGGATCGGTTTGGGGCCACTCTTGGCAAGGGTGTAGTCCAATAGCGCCCAGACCGGATCGACGACCTCGCGTCCATGGCTGTCGATCAGCAAGGTCTCGCCGTGGTCATCCATGTCTTCGTCATGGCCGCCCAGGTGAATCTCGCCCACGGCCTCAAGGGGAAAGGCATCGATATAGGCGCGGGGCGATGTCTTGAGGTTGGTGGCCGAGATGAAGACGTTGTTGACGTCCAGAAGCAGGCCGCAGCCCGTGCGGGCCACGATCTCGCGCAGAAAGTCGGTCTCGGTCATCTCACTTTCGTCGAAGGCGAGGTAGGAGGAGGGGTTTTCCAGCAGCATCTGTCGGCCGATTGCCTCTTGCACCTCGTCGATATGGGCGGCGACGCGGGACAGGGTGGACCGGGTGTAGGGCAGGGGCAGAAGGTCGTTCAGGAAATGGCTGTCATGGGTGGACCACGCCAGATGCTCGGAAAAGCTGGCGGGGTTGAGCCATCTGACCAGATGCCGCAATCGGGCGAGGTGATCGGCGTCAAGGCGACCTTCGCCGCCGATGGACAGGCCGACGCCATGGACGGAGAGGGGAAAGCGCTCTGCCAGATGGCGCAACTGGGCCAAAGGGCGGCCACCGTCGCCCATGTAGTTCTCGGCGTGGACCTCGAGCCATGCGACCGGACCTGGATCAGCAAGCAAGGCATTGAAATGTTGGGCCTTGTAGCCCACGCCGGGACGGGCGGGCAGGCCGGGATCGGGGAGGCTGGCATCGAGCATGGCAGAGACTTCCTTGTGGCAAGTAAGGTGGGTCAAGACCCACCTTACTTCAGACCTTAGCTGGCCATGTCGCGGTCGAGGGCTTCGAGCGAGCCCATACGCTCGGTGCCGTCGGCCATTGCGGGCACTTCAACGCTGGCGCAGGTCCCGGCTGGGACAAAGGTCCAGGCGTTGCCCTGGTAGTCGACGGTCGAGGTGCCGGCGCAGGTGGTGCCGGGGCCGGCGGCGCAGTCGTTCTCGCCAGCCAGGCTGATGCCGTAGCACTTTTCGTTGTCCTGTGCGGCGGCAGTCGTGGCCAGACCGGCAATGGCGGTGGCGACAGAGGCGGCTAGGACGAGGGACTTGGAGATGTTGGACATGAGTTTTCCTTTGATCGCAGAGTGTTGAGCCGTCACCTCAATCAGGTGATGATCAAAGGTTAGCGGTTCGGCTTTCCGCCAAGCCACTCACAGGGCCGTGCATCGCGTCCCCGTGAGGATGCGTTACCCAATTCAGAAGGGTTCGGGTTCGCCGCGCTGCGGCAAGATGCGGAAAAGAAAGGACCCGCCCGAATTGCGCCGGGCGGGTCCGTTACAGTGCGACCGTGGTTTGTTACAGCAAATCAGGTGGCGTGGCGGCTTTGGCCAATTCTGCGGTGATCTCCTCAAGAGATGTTACAGAGGTTTGGGTCTCACCCAGCCGCCGCACGCTCACTGTCCGCTCTTCAACCTCGCGTCCGCCGACGGCCAAAATCACCGGCACCTTGCCCACGGAATGCTCGCGCACCTTGTAGTTGATCTTTTCGTTGCGGGTGTCGGCCTCGGCCCGGACCCCGGCCGCCCGCAGCGTTGCGACCACTTCGTTCACATAGTCGTCTGCCGAGGACACGATCGAGGCGACGACGACCTGGCGCGGGGCAAGCCAGAAGGGCAGCTTGCCCGCGTGTTCCTCGATCAGGATGCCGATGAACCGCTCGAACGATCCTAGCGTGGCGCGGTGCAGCATGACGGGCCGGTGCTTGGCCCCATCCTCGGCCACATAGTTGGCATCCAGCCGTTCGGGGAGGACAAAGTCTACCTGATGCGTGCCGCATTGCCAGTCCCGGCCAATCGCGTCGGTCAGCACGAATTCCAGCTTTGGCCCGTAGAACGCCCCTTCGCCGGGGTTCAGTTCCGGTTCGATCCCTGCCGCCCGGGTGGCCGCCAGAAGGGCGGCTTCGGCCTTGTCCCAGACCTCGTCCGAGCCTGCCCGGCTTTCGGGCCGGTCCGAGAATTTGACCTTGAAGGTCTCGAACCCGAGGTCCTTGTAGGTCTTGGACAGAAATTCGATGAAACGCGCTGTCTCGCTTTCGATCTGGTCTTCGCGGCAAAAGATGTGCCCGTCGTCCTGGGTGAACCCGCGCACCCGCATGATTCCGTGCAGGGCGCCCGATGGCTCATACCGGTTGCACGATCCGAATTCGGCCATCCGTAGGGGCAGGTCGCGGTAGGATTTCAGACCGACGTTGAAAATCTGGACGTGGCATGGGCAGTTCATCGGTTTGAGGGCGTTGACCGCCTTTTCCCGGGCGTGCTCTTCGTCGACCTCGACGATGAACATATGCTCCTGGTACTTTTCCCAATGGCCCGAGGCCTCCCACAGGCGCCGGTCGACGACCTGCGGCGTATTCACCTCAACATAGCCGCCCGCCCGTTGCCGCCGCCGCATGTAATCTTGCAACTGGGTGTAGATGGTCCAGCCGTTGGGGTGCCAGAAGACCTGGCCCGGGGCCTCTTCCTGCATGTGAAACAGGTCCATCTCGCGACCCAGCTTGCGGTGGTCGCGCTTGGCCGCCTCTTCGAGCATGTGCAGATGCGCCTTGAGGTCTTCCTTGTTCTGGAAGGCCACCCCGTAAATCCGCTGCAACTGGGCGCGCTTGCTGTCGCCGCGCCAGTAGGCGCCTGCAATGGTCATCAGCTTCCAGGAGTCGCCGGGCACCTGTCCGGTGTTCTGCAAATGCGGTCCCCGGCAAAGGTCTTGCCAGTCGCCATGCCAGTACATGCGCAGTGGCTCATCGCCCGGGATGGCGTCAATCAGCTCTACCTTGTAGGGCTCGCCCCGCTCTTGGTAGTAGGCGACCGCCTTGTCACGGGGCCAGACCTCGGTGCGGACAGGATCGCGCTTGTTGATGATTTCCTTCATCTTCTTTTCGATGACGCCAAGGTCCTCGGGCGTGAACGGCTCGGCCCGGTCAAAGTCGTAGTACCAGCCGTTCTCGATCACCGGCCCGATGGTCACCTGAACGTCCGGCCAAAGCTCTTGCACCGCGCGGGCCATGATGTGGGCCAGGTCGTGCCGGATCAGCTCAAGCGCCGGGGCGGGGTCTTTCATCGAATTGATGGCGATGGGTGCATCGGAGTGGATCGGCCATTGCAGATCCCAGTGCTGACCGTTCACGGTCGCGCTGATGGCCTTCTTGGCCAGGCTCGGGGCGATGGAGGCCGCCACTTCGGCAGGGGTGATCCCCGCCTCGTATGAGCGGACGTTGCCATCGGGGAAGGTCAGGGAAATCTGGCTCATTGCGGCCAAGCTCCTCGTCGGTTTGGCGCCCACGGAGCGCCCGGTTGCGGGTTTTGTGTCGCGGCGAGTGATGAACCGCGCGAAAAGGGGTGTCAAGCCAAGGCTGACACCCCAAGGTCGCAAGATGCTGTGGCCTGTGACCCTTTCACTAGATCAGGCCGTCAGGACGACCGCCCCGATCGCCAGGATGCACAGCCAGCCAAGGCTGAAGACCACGGATCGAAAGGGAAAGACCGCCAGTCCCGAGATCATTCCCACCGCATGGACAAGCCGCAGGGCCAGGAACAGGACCGAGGCCCAAACGGTGACAGGGGTCGACACCCCCGCCAGATGAGCAATGAGGATCATCACAGCGAAGGGCATTCCCTGTTCCAACAGCTTCAGATGCGCCCGAAAGGCCCTGTGAACCCAGGCCGGATGAACGGAAGGGTCCTGTGGCCGGCTGAAATCTGTGCTGCCCGAGGGCGAAGTGTTCACACCGACGATATAGGGGATCCAAAGCGACGACGCCAAAAGCGTGAGCGCCGTGAGGGCATAGAGCTCTGTCGTCATGCCGCGGTCTCCGAACCAAAGTGAGCCTCTTGCCCCGTTTCGAGCCAGGATTTCAGCCCCGACAGCAAGCGCAACCAACCGTCGGACACACCGGACATCTGCGCCTCTGGCAGGTCATAGTGGCTAAGTGTCAGTTTGCAGAACGCGCCCTGCGGCTCGATGTCATAGACATAGCGGGACACCGGCATGGGCACGTCTGGCCCGGCAAAATGCGGCTCAAAGGTTGAAGCAATGCGGGTCTTGGGCGTCAGTTCGGTTTCCGCGCAGACAAGCATCTTGTTGCCGTCGGCCATGTAGTAGACCAGGGCGTTGCCGTCGCGTTCGATCCGGTTTGACATAAAGTGAAAGTGCGGCAGCGCCTCCGCCGAGGTCAGGGCATCCCAAAGGGCGTCTTGGGTACAGCGGATCATGGTTTGCATAACGAAGTCGGGTTTTGTCATCTCGTTGGGTCCTTCAAGCTTGGTTTTGAGGTCAATCATCGCCTTGCCGCAGGCCGGGCGAGAAGCGGCTCGATCCAGCGGTCGAGCATTTCCTGCAAAGGCAGAACATTGAGGTAGTGGTATTTGAACCGCCCGACCTTGGTCGTGACGACAAGATGCGCCTCTTCCAGGACCTTGAGATGCTTCATCACGCCGAACCGGGTCATGTCGATCTGCTCTTCCAGTTCGGTAAGGGTCTGTCCGTCCTTTGCACGCAATGAATCAAGTAGCGCGCGGCGGGCAGGGTCGTTGAGGGCTTTGAAAATCGCATCCATGAAAGGCTTATGGGTGATTCTATAGTCACGTGACAATATGGTAACCTAAATAAATTGCAGACTGCCTTCTGGCCTCTTTCGCAATCGGGCGGCAGACTGGTCGCGCAATCAGCAGGGAGGGTCCGATGACCGACTGGCTCAACACATCGCAAGGGCGCCGTCTGGCCTATGAAACCCTTGGTGGGACCGGTCCGGGCGTGATGTTCCTGGGCGGGTTCAAATCCGACATGGAGGGCACCAAGGCCATCCACCTGCGGGACTGGGCTGCCCGGCAGGGGCGGGCCTTTACCCGGTTCGACTATTCCGGCCACGGCATCAGCGAGGGCGCGTTCGAAGACGGCTGTATCGGTGACTGGGCCGAGGATGCGGCGGCGGTGCTGGGACAGGCCTCGGGGCCGCAGGTCCTTGTGGGGTCCAGCATGGGGGGCTGGATCTCGCTGTTGCTGGCACGGCGGATGCCACACAAGGTCGCGGGCCTTGTCACCATCGCCGCCGCCCCCGACTTTACCGAGGATTCCATGTGGGAGGGGTTCACCCCCGATCAGCGGGCGTGTCTGGAGCGGGACGGACAGGTGGCGCTCCCCTCGGACTATGGCGACCCCTACATCATCACCCGGCGGCTGATCGAGGATGGGCGGAAACACCTTGTCCTGCGCTCCCCCCTTGAGCTGCCGTTCCCGGTGCGGTCGCTGCAAGGGACTGCGGATGCCGACGTCGACATGGCCGTCGCCCTGCGTTTGCTGGACCATGCGTCCGGCCCCGATATCCGGTTGACGCTGGTCAAGGGGGCGGACCACCAGTTCTCGGATCCCGATTGCCTTGCCCTGATCGAAGCGGCGGTCGAGGAGGTTCTGTTCCGGGCCGCCTGACCGGGTGCCGAGGCGGCCGCAAAGGCCGCTTCTGACGCCACGTTTCGCTATGGCGTTCCGCTCTGGCCCCGGTAGCATGGCGCAAATGGGAGGCGATCGGACATGGCATTATCACTGTCGCAAAAGGCGGGATGGGGGCTCACCGATATGGGGGTCGTCGTCTTTGTCGTGGTCAAGCAGCTTCTGGTCTTTGCCTTTCTGACCTCTGTACTTGGTGTGCCGGTCGGGCTGGCCGGGGCGGTGACGACCGCCGTGCTCATCTTTGACGTCATCACCGACCCGCTTGTCGGATACCTGAGTGACCGGACGAACTCCCGCTGGGGCCGACGGGCGCCCTGGATGGCTGTCGGGGCGGTTGTGATGGCAGGCGGGATGATCGGCCTGTTTGCTGTGCCCGAGGGGCTGAGCCTTTGGGGCAATATCGGTTGGGTCGCCGGCTTCTTCGTGCTGGCGACCATCGGCTTTACCATGGTCGCGATCCCCTACGGCGCAATGTCGGGCGAGATCACCCAGGACCCCCGCGAAAGGTCGGCTATGACAGCCTGGCGGATGGGGTTTGCCAGCGTCGGCATCCTGGTCGGCGGGGCGCTGATCCCGGGACTTGCTGCGAGCTTTGGGTATACGACAGCGGCGATTATCGTCTCGCCGCTTATCATCGGGGCGATCTGGCTGTCGCTATGGGCCACCCGCAAGGCCCCGCGCATCGCCGCCCCTTCAAGCCTGCCGCCGATCGGCATGGCCCGGCTGGTGCTGTCCAACCGGCCCTTCATGGTGCTGGCCCTGCTCTATGGGCTGATGACGCTGGCCATCGCGCTGATCACGGCGGGGCTGCCGTTTGCGGCGATCTACCTGATCGTGGACTCGGGCGCCACGATGCTGTCCGGCGCGGCGCGGGCGCTGACGACACTCTCGCTTTTGTTCGCCGCCTTTGTCGTGGGCTCGATCCTGAGCCAGGCGGTCTGGGTCCTGCTGTCGCGGATCCTGACCAAAGTGGGGGCGCTGATCCTTGGGCTGGGCCTTTACATGGCGCTGCTCTACCTTTTGTACACCCAACTGCCATCCGTTGACGTGACCCTTGTCGCGGGCCTGTTCGTTCTGGCGGGCATGACAAACGGCGCCTATCAGCAGATCCCCTGGGCCATCTATCCCGACCTGATGGACGTCACCCGAAACGAGAGCGGCGAGGCTATCGAAGGGGCGTTCAGTGCCGTCTGGCTGTTTGGCCAAAAGGTGGCCAATGCCCTTGCGCCGCTGGTGCTCGGGGCGATCCTTGGTCTCTGGGGCTGGCAGGAGACGACCGAAGGGCAGACCGAGCAGACGGAGGCCGCCCTTGGGGCGCTTCAGGTGTCCATCACCCTTGTCCCGGCTGTGATCCTTGGCCTGTCGATTCTTGGGCTCGCCGTCTTTTATCTTCCGGCCCTGCGACGGGCACGAGCGGCATCCAAGGCTCGGGCCGTTATTCCGGCGCAGGACGAGCCCGCCACGATTGAGAATACCACGATCAAGGATCCCAATGTCACTGCCTGACATCACCCAACTCGACGCATGGCTCGCATCGCGCGAGGCGGCGGTTACGAACATCCGCAATGGCTGTGCCAAACGGATCGTCTGGCCGGACGGTGTGGTCGCCAAGGCCCCTGTCTCGGTCGTCTATATTCATGGCTATTCCGCCTCTCCGCTTGAAATCAGTCCGGTGCCGGAACGGGTGGGGGCCGCGCTTGGGGCGCCGGTCTTTTCGACGCGGCTTTCGGGGCACGGGCAAGACGGGGCCGCCATGGGGGCCGCCACCTTGCCGGAATGGGAGGCCGACGTGGCCGAGGCGTTGTCCATCGGGGCGGCCCTGGGCGACAAGGTGTTGGTCATCGGCTGCTCGACCGGCTGCACGCTGATCACCCTTGCCCTTGCCAAAGGGGCCAAAGTGGCTGGGGCGATCATGGTGTCGCCCAACTATGGCCTGCGGTCCCGGATCGTTCAGGCGATCCTTGATGCGCCCTTTGCCCGGACCTGGGCGCCTTGGTTCACTGGCAAGACCCGCAACATCCCCGCGATCAACGACGGCCATGCCGCCTATTGGACGCTTCGGTATCCGACGACAGCACTCTTTCCCATGGCAGCCTCTGTCCGGGCAGTCCGGTCATTGGACCTTTCGCGGATCAAGACCCCCTGCCTATTCGCGACCTGCCCCGACGACACTGTCGTGGACCCGGCCGCCACGGCGGGTGTCGCGGCCCGCTGGGGCGGACCGACGCGGGCGCTTTCGATGACGATGGGGCCGGGCGATGACGCCAACGGCCACGTCATTGCGGGCGATGTGTTCAGCCCCGGCCAGACTGACCGGATGATTGCAGATGTCCTTGAGTGGTGGGCGACGGTCTGACCGACAGAAGGGGGGGAGCCATGCGAAAACCTCGGTCGATGCGCGGATTGGAGGATCTGGGCCGCGTCCGCCTGTCACGGCACTTCTTTCTGCGCGATTTCCTGCATTCCGAGATCGGGAACCTTTATGGCATCCCCAACATTCCCGATGACCCTGACCTGGCCATCACGGCAGGCCGGGCCTTTTGCACCCAGCTTCTGGACCCGTTAGAGGATACTTTTGGCCGGGTGACCGTTCGGTCTGGCTATCGGTCGGCCGCGCTGAATGCCTTTGGCAATGCCAATCGCCTGAACTGTGCCCGAAACGACTACCCCGAAGAGTGTCACATCTGGGACCGGGCAGGGGGAGAGGCGATGATCGCCGGAGCCTCGATCGTGGTCCCATGGTTTGCTGACCAATACGCCCAGGGGCGCGACTGGCGCGACATGGCTTGGTGGGTCCACGACCATCTGCCCTTTTCGGAAATGTGGTTCTTTCCCAAACTGGCCGCCTTCAACATAAGCTGGCGGCCAACACCCTGGCGCAAAATCTCAAGCTATATCGCCCCCAAAGGGACGCTTTTGGCAAAAGGGGCAGAGCCTGCGGAACCGGGTGAGGTGCGCGCAGCGCGATATGCAGATTTCCCTGCTTTGGCCGGGCTGGCCCTGCCAATGCGAGACTAACGCCAAAGCGCTCTTAGCGCTTCAAGGGCAGGGCAGCGCGTTCTTCCGAGGAAAGCAGGCGGATCGGCCCGTTTGGGGCTTTGGTCACCACGTCGAAAAAGGGGGGGCTCTAACGTCCCGACAGCCGGGCAGTGACCGAGCGTGAACGTGTCCCCCAGGCAAAGCGGGCGACGTTGGAAAGGCGCGTGCCCCCGCCTGCTTTGTGCAGGAAGGCTTCGTATTGGACCGGCCCCAGTGCTGCGGCATCCGCCAATCTGCCCACCGCAACGCTGGCGAAGGGAAAACCGGGGCTGTCGACTATCGGTCTCGTCTCAGGCAGCGGCGTTCTTGTTGGCGGGTTTTCCCCGGGCGGTTTTGGTTGGTGCCGGCTCGCTGTTGTCGTCGATGAACTTCAGGACCAGCGGGCGGATGTTGTTGCGCCAGGAACGACCGGCAAAGATGCCGTAATGCCCTGCACCACGCTCAAGATGCTTGGCCTTCTTTTCAGGGGGCAGACCGGTCAAGAGCGCAAGCGCGGCAAGACATTGGCCGGGGGCCGAAATGTCGTCATCCTCGCCCTCGACCACCTTGACGGCCACAGTGGTGATCTTGCCGATGTCGACCTTGTGGCCAGCAACGACAAAGTCGTTGCGGGCAATGTCGCGGCCTTTGAAGATACGCTCTACCGTGGACAGGTAGAATTCCGCCGTCATGTCCATGACGGCCAGATACTCGTCATAAAAGGCGTTGTGCTTGTCATGGTCGCTGGCCTCGCCCTTGGCGACCCGCAGGATCTGGTCCTGGAAGGCCTGCATATGGGTGCCTGCATTCATCGAGATGAAGGACGCCAGCTGCAACAGCCCCGGATAGACCATGCGGCCCACCCCGGAATACTTGAAGCCGACCCGCTGGATCATCGTCTCTTCCAACTGGCCCATGGTGACGGAACGGCCAAAGTCTGTGACGTCCGTGTGGTTCGCCTCGGGGTCGACGGGACCGCCGATCAGGGTAAGCGACCGGGGCTGGGCATCGGGGTCCTGCTCGGCCAGATAGGCCGTGGCCGCCAGGGCAAGCGGGACGGGCTGGCAGACTGCGATGACATGCAGGTCATTGCCCAGATGCTTCATGAATTCCATCAGGTAGAGGGTGTAATCCTCAACATCGAACTTGCCGGCGCTGACGGGAATGTCGCGGGCGTTGTGCCAATCGGTGATGAACACTTCGCAGTCGGGCAACAAAGAAATGACGGTCTTGCGAAGCAACGTGGCATAGTGGCCGGACATCGGCGCGACCAACAGGACACGGCGCTTGCGCGGGGTACGGCCGGGAATCTTGAAGTGGATCAGATCGCCGAACGGCTTTTCCACCAGCTTCATGACACGGACGGCGTGGTCCTTGCCATCCTCAACGGTGACAGTGGGGATGCCCCAGTCCGGCTTAGCGACCATTCGGGCGAAACTGCGCTCTGTTACTTCGCCCCAGGCCTCGATCCATTCGACCATCGGATTGGTCGTCATCGCCATCGCTGGATAGGATCCGAACGCCCTTGCTGTCGCACCCATCCACTGATTGGTGTTGCGCATGCTTTCCATCAGGTCGTAGGTCAACATATACTTCATGCGAGAGACTCCGGCATCGGCGCGGCAAATAGGCTTCGTCACATCGGGTCCGTGCCGCGAGGCCGGTCCAATGCTGCAACTGCAAACTAGGCGCGAGAAGTTAATATGACAACCAATGATTCTGGCGACAATGTTTCCACGGGTGCAGAAGCCGACAAAAATATCGGTCGGTTGGATGAAAACCTGGCGAAAATCGAAGAGCTGACTCAACGCCTTATGGCGGCGATGTCGTCCGGGCGGATCGTTCCACCGTCGTTGCAGGGCCCGTCTCAGGACCTCTACGTCAAGGCAGGGGCTGCCTATATGACGGAAATGATGAATAACCCCGCCAAGATGCTTGAGCATCAGATCGGATACTGGGGCAAAACCGTCAAACATTACGTTGAGGCGCAGCAGGCCCTGACCAAGGGCAACCTTTCGGCCCCGCCCGATCCGACGCCCACCGACCGCCGGTTTTCGAACCCGTTGTGGGAAACGCATCCCTATTTCAACTTTATCAAGCAGCAATACATGCTCAACACCGAGGCGATCCAGACCGCGGTCGCCTCGATCGAGGGGCTGGAACCGGCTGAAAAGAAGCGGTTGGAGTATTTTTCGCGCCAGATCATCGATCTTGTCAGCCCGACCAATTTTCTGGCCACCAACCCCGAGGCACTGGAATTGGCCGTCCAGACCGAAGGCGAAAGCCTGGTCAAAGGGCTTGAGAACCTGATCCACGATCTTGAGGCGCATAATGGCGATCTGGTGGTTACTCTCGCCGACAAGGATGCCTTTGTGGTGGGCGAAAACCTTGCCACGACGCCTGGCGAAGTCGTGTTTCGCAACCATATGTTCGAACTGATTCAGTACAGCCCGACAACGGATGAAGTCCACGAGACCCCGTTGGTCATGTTCCCGCCCTGGATCAACAAGTTCTACATTCTGGACCTGAAGCCTCAGAACAGCCTGATCAAATGGATTGTCGATCAGGGCTACACCCTTTTCGTCGTGTCCTGGGTTAACCCCGACGCCACCTACCGCGACACCGACCTGACCGACTACGTCGAAGACGGCTACCTGACCGCGATCGCCGAGGCCAAGTCGATCTGCGGCACCAAAAAGGTGAATGCCGTGGGCTATTGCATCGCCGGCACTACCCTTGCGCTGACCATCGCCCTTTCCAAAAAGCGCAAGGATACCTCGATCAACGCCGCGACCTTCTTTACCACCCTGACCGATTTCTCTGACCAGGGTGAGGTCGGTGTGTTCCTCGACGACGATTTTGTCGACGGGATCGAGGCCGAGGTGGCCGATAAGGGGATCCTTGAATCCTTCTACATGGCCCGGACGTTCTCCTATCTGCGCTCGAACGACCTGATTTATCAGCCCGCTATCAAAAGCTACATGTTGGGCAAGACTCCGCCCGCCTTTGACTTGCTGTTCTGGAACGGTGACGGCACGAACCTGCCGGCGCGGATGGCCGTCGAATACCTGCGCGGGCTGTGTCAGCGCGACCTCTTTGCCACCAGCGGGATCGAGATCGGAGGAGAGGTTGTACGCCTGTCGGACGTGACATTGCCCGTCTTTGCCGTCGCCTGCGAAACCGACCATATCGCCGCTTGGAAATCCAGCTATGCGGGGGTCCAGAAGATGGGATCGAAGGACAAGACCTTTGTTCTTTCCGAATCCGGCCATATCGCCGGGATCGTCAACCCGCCCAGCAAAAACAAGTACGGCCATTGGACCAACCCCGAACTGGGACTGACCGCGGACGACTGGCAGGCCGGTGGGGACAAGCACGCGGGGTCCTGGTGGCATCGCTGGGAGGCATGGTTGTCGAAAAAATCCGGCAAGAAGGTGCCTGCCCGCCAACCGGGCGATTCCCGCCATCCGCCGCTCTGCAAAGCGCCCGGAACCTATGTGACGGCGGTCCCAAAAACCTAACTTCCGGTAAACTCGTGCATTTTCTGTTGGCGCGGATTTTTTATGCTGCAGTGCAGAAAAATACTTGAAATGCTGCAGTGCAGCATGTATGTACTGGTCATCGAAACGTACCGCGGGTCTAACCCGCCCTCCCATCAAAAAGGTTTGAGAAAATGGCCAAGACCCAAGACTACACCGCGATCTTCAAAGACATGATGGGTTCTTTCCCCGTCGACACCAAAAGCATGGAAGACATGTTCAAGAGCCAGTCTGCCATGACCGAAAAGATGTCGGCCGTTGCCATCGACGCCGCTCAGAAGTCGACCGACCTGTCCGCCAAGTGGGCCCAGGACACGCTGACCAAGCTGTCCGCTATGGCCTCCACAAAGGCAGAGCCTGCTGACTACGCCAAGACAATGACCGACTTCATGTCGACGACCGCCGAATCCGCAGCCGAGCACATGGCCGCCTTCGCCGAAATCGCCAAGAAAGTTCAGACCGAGACCCTCGAGCTGATGCTTGCTGCCGGCAAGGACGTGTCCGAGGACATGACTGCAGCCGCCAAGAAGGCAACTGCCGAAGTCACCGCCGCTGCCAAGAAAGCAGCTGCGAAGTAATCAAGTTGGTCTGCCCGGGTTCCTCCCTTCCCGGACATTGACTGACTGAACGAGCCGGGTCGCACACAGTGCGGCCCGGCTTTTTCATGTGGCGCTTTCTTTTTCTGCAAGGGCGGCCTAGGCTTTCTGCAATGCAACATCGCAAGGGAGAGCCGATCATGGCCGACACAGCCAAGCCGCTCCTGATCAAGCGCTACGCCAGCCGCCGCCTCTACAATACCGAGACCAGTGATTACGTGACGCTGGAAGATATCGCCTCCTTCATTCGCGAGGGGCGCGAGGTTCAAATCGTTGACCTCAAATCAGGCGATGATCTGACGCGGCAATACCTTCTGCAAATCATTGCAGAACATGAAAGCCGTGGGGAAAGCGTGCTTCCGGTCGACGTGCTGACCGATCTGGTCCGCAGCTACACCAGTCAGGCCGCAAGCGTGGTGCCCGAATTCCTGGCCGCATCTTTTGAGATGCTGCGCGAAGGCCAGTCCAAGGCTTTGGAGTCGATGGGCAAAGCCAACCCGATGGCCGCCATGCCAGGTTTTGATGCCATGCGCGCCCAGCAAGAAGCCTTCTTCAAAGCCATGACCGGCGGGCTTACCAATACATTGGGCGGCGCGGCAAAGCCTTCTTCGCCCGACGACAACCTTGAAACGATCAAGCAGCAGCTGGCCGAACTTCAGGCTAAACTGAACAAGATGGGCAAGTAGCGCGGGCGCGATCAAGGGCGCGAAACTGGAGGTTGGGATGACCGCGTCATCGGGTCGGATCACTCTTTGGGGGGTCGAGGTTTTTGTCGCTACCGCTGAAGAGGCGTCGATATCGGCGGCGGCCCGCAGGCTAGGCGCGTCCGCTGCGACCGTAAGTCAGCAATTGACCAACCTTGAAGGGGCAATTGGGACATCACTTCTGAACCGGGGAGAGCGGCCGGTAAGCCTGACCCCTGCAGGCGAAATGTTCCTGCGGCGGGCAAACACCATCCTGAACGAGGCCGATCAGGCGCGGGCCGAACTTGCCATGCGGGACCTGTCCCGACTCACCCGTTTCCGGCTTGGCATGATCGAGGATTTCGACGCCGACGTGACACCCCGACTGCTATCCGGCATGGGTGAGACATTGAAGAACTGTCAGTTCCTGTTGGAAACCGGGGCAAGTCATCGGTTGTATGACCTGCTCGACTCGCGTGCGCTGGACGTGATCGTGGCGGCGGACATGGGCGTGGCCCTTGAGGGCATGGAGATCCATCCGATCCTTGAAGAACCTTTTGTCGTTGCGGCCCCGAGGGGGCTGGTGACAGAAGACAGCCTGCGCCAGTTGCGGCGCCTGCCCCTGATCCAATACACAACCCGACACCATATGGGTCGGGTCATTGCCGCCCATCTGTCACGTCACAACATGACACTGACCCATCGGTTCGAGATGGACAGCTATCACGCCATCATGGCGATGGTCGCCGAAGGGACCGGCTGGACCATCCTGACGCCGCTTGGCTGGTTGCGGGCGCAGCGGTTCCGGGACCGGGTGGACATCCTGCCCTTGCCGGTCCCGCCGCTGTCGCGCACCATTTCCCTGACTGCCCGGCGGGGTGTGCTGGACGAGCTGCCGGCAGATATCGCCGCCCGGCTGCGGGTTCTTCTGTCGGATATGATCGTCGGCCCTGCGGTGGCAGAGCACCCTTGGCTCGAAGGCCAGCTTCGACTGGCCTAATCCGATCGGTGCCTTACCGGCCGCAAGTTGCAGTTTGCACGGCGTTGGTCAGCACTTGGGCAATCAACTCGCATTCCGTAAGCGTCAGCCGGGCAGGCAGGCGCACATCACAGGCGCGCATCAGCATGGCGCGGGTCTTCGGCAACTCGGGCCTATCGCCAAGGAACTGCCAGTTCCAGAAGGCGCGGGCATTGTCTGCTGACTGGCCAAATACCTGAACCTTGACCCCTGATGCGGCGGCCTCAGCCACGAAAGTCGCTGTTTCAGCCGCGGTCAGGTCATCAAGGTTGAACTGGATGGAATCCGGGGCACGCACCTCTGGCCCAAGCTTTTCTGGTACAGTGATCCAGGGCGAGGCATTCAGAAGGGCCGCCACATGGTCGTGGTTGCGGCGACCGTCGCGCACACGCCGGGGCAGCTCGTCCAGTTGCGGCCGGATGATGGCCGCCGAGAGGGTGTTGAGGCGCAGATTGTAAAGCGGCAGCTTGTTCTGCCACCGGGCAAGCGCCTCGTGCAGGATACTGTGCTTTTTCCAGTTGTGCTCATAGGCACCTGACATGATGACAGCGCGCGCGATCAGGTCGGGGTCATCGGTGATCATGATGCCGCCTTCACCCGCGTTGAGCAGCTTGTACGACTGAAAGCTGAAGCAGCCGATCCGCCCGATGGTGCCGATATTGCGCCCGCCCCAGGTCGTCCCGAGGGAATGGGCGGCATCTTCGATCACCGGGACGCCTGCGGCATCGCACAGCGCCATGATGGCATCCATATCCGAGGTATGTCCGCGCATATGGCTGATGATGACAGCCTGAACCGTGGGCAGCTTGGCCGCGAAATCGTCGAGGTCGATGCGGTAGTTGTCGCCACATTCGCACAGCACCGGAACGCAATCGGCATGGACGATGGAGGAGGGGACGGCGGCGAAGGTGAAGCCCGGGATCATGACGCGGGCGTCACGCGGCAGGTCCAGTGCCTTGAGCGACAGGAAAAGCGCGGCCGAGCAGGACGACACCGCTAACGCGTATTTGCTGCCGATCATTGCCGCAAATTCGTCCTCGAGCAGGGTGACCGACGACTTGTCAGAGGTGTAGCGGAACAGATCGCCTGTCGACAGGATACGCTCAACCTCGGCCAGCGCGGCAGCGGGGATGGGTTCGGCGTCATAGGCGTTTGGCGCAGGGAGGGTGTCGAGGCTCATGTTTTTCGATTTCCAGAATGTATTTTTCGGTTAAACTTAACATGCGGCTTGTGACAAATCCATGACGAAGTGCCGGTGGCTCTGTCGGAGCCTCCGGCGGGAATATTTTTGGCAAGAAAAAGCTGGACGCGCCGTCAGATACCCAGCCGGTCGCGCAGGGCGTACCAGGTCATGGCGAGCGTGTTGAGCGGGCCACGGAGGGTGGACCCGCCTGGGAAACGCTGGAACGGCAGGTCGGCCATCACGTCAAACCGGCCGGCTTGTCCGATCACCGCCTCTGCCATGATCCGCCCTGTGATGCCGGACAGGGCGACCCCATGCCCGGAAAAGCCCGCACCCGACAGGATATTGGGCCCGATCCGCTGGACCGAGGGTAGCCGGTTCATGGTGATGCCCAAGGTCCCGCCCCAGGCGTAGTCGATCCGCACACCTTTGAGTTGTGGAAAGAGCGCCGTCATGCGTTGGGCCAGGGCCCCCTTCATCTCGGTCGGGAAGCCGATCGAATAGCTTTCCCGCCCACCAAAGAGAAAGCGGCGGTCCTCGGAAAAGCGATAGTAGTTCACCACGAACTTATCATCGGCCACGGCGATATCGCGGGCCAGCACCTCTTGCCACCGGTCGGGCAGGGGGTCAGTCGCGGCGATGAAGCTGTTGATCGGCATGACCCGTGCGTCGACCTGCGGGCAGATCCCAGGTGGCAGGTAGCCATTCGCACCGATGATCACATGGTCTGCGGTGACCTGTCCGCTTGGCGTGTGCAGCGTGACTTTTTCGCCCGGTGTTATGTGCGTCACTTCGGAGCGTTCGTGGATCACCGCCCCCGCCGCCTCGGCCGCGCGCCCAAGGGCTATGGCGTAACGCAGGGGGTGGATGTGACCGGCGCCCATGTCGAGGATGCCGCCGGTATAGGATGTCGTCTTGACCAGCGCCTGCATCGCAGGGGCATCGAGGATTTCGATATCCGTATAGCCGTAGGTGGTGGCAAGACGCTCTGTCTCTTCTGCGTAATGCCGGGCTTCGGCTGCGTTGTAATGACCGCTGGCCACTCCGGGGGTGTAGGCAGCCTCGGGCGCGTGGCTGGCGCAGAAATCGCGCAGCTGTTCCTTGCCCGCTTCGGACACATCCCAGACCGCCCGGGCTGGGCCCTTGCCGATCCGGCCTTCAAGCCAGCCCTGGTCCATCCGCAGGCCCGTACCCACCTGGCCGCCATTGCGCCCCGATGCCCCAAAGCCCACCCGATGGGCATCGAGAACCACGACCGACAGCCCGGCCCGCGCCGCCGTCAGCGCAGCCCAAAGCCCGGTGAAGCCTGCCCCCACGATGGCCAGGTCTGCGCGAACCGCCCCCGTGAGGGCCGGTCTTTCGGCGTGGAGAACGGCGGTCTCGGCATACCAGGAGGGCGGGTACTGGCCCGGCGGGTCGTTGCGATAGAGTGGGTTCATACGTTCAACAACAGATGCTCACGTTCCCAAGGGCTGATCACCTGAAGGAACTCGTTATACTCGGTGCGTTTTACGATCGAATAGACCCGGGCAAACTCGGGACCGAGCACCTCGTGGATCTCCTTTGCCTCGTCGAACAGGTCGAGGGCCGAATAAAGGCCCTGCGGGATCTCGTTCTCGGCCTCATAGGCATCGCCCCGAAATCGCTTGTCGGGTCGGATCTCGTTGACCATGCCAAGGTAGCCACAGGCCAGTGAGGCGGCGATGCATAGGTAGGGGTTGCAGTCCATCCCGGCCAAACGGTTCTCGATCCGGCGGGCCTCGGGGGGGCTGACGGGGATGCGGATGCCGGTGGTCCTGTTGTCGCGGCCCCATTCCAGGTTGATCGGCGCAGCGTGATCCCGGACATAGCGGCGGTAGCTGTTCACATAGGGGGCGACCACGGCGATGACCGAGGGCAGGTGTTCCTGCAAGCCGCCGATAAAGTGAAAGAAATCATCCGTCTCGCCACCCTGCGGACCGACGAACAGGTTCCGGCCCTTGGTGTCGATGATCGAATGGTGGACATGCATGGCGCTGCCCGGCTCGCCCTCGATCGGCTTGGCCATGAAGGTGGCAAAGCAGTTGTGCTTCAATGCCGCCTCGCGGATCAGGCGCTTGAAAAAGAACACCTCGTCGGCAAGCTTGATGGGATCCCCATGGCGGAGGTTGATCTCAAGCTGGCCGGCACCGCCTTCCTGGGTGATCCCGTCGATCTCGATCCCCTGGATCTCGGCGTACTCATAGATGTCGTCAATCACCGGGCCGTAGTCGTCGACTGCGGTCATCGAATAGGCTTGGCGGCCAGCCGCAGGGCGGCCGGTCCGGCCCATCATTGGCTCGATCGCCTTGGCCGGGTCGATATTGCGGCCGACCAGGTAGAACTCCATCTCCGGGGCCACGACCGGGGTCCAGCCACGGGCCTTGTAAAGATCCACCACCCGACGCAGGACATTGCGCGGGGCGGCACCGACCGGCCGGCCCTTCTGGTCATAGGCATCGTGGATGACCTGCAACGTCCCGTCCGAGGCCCAGGGGGCGGCGGTGGTGGTCGACAGGTCAGGCTTCAGGATCATGTCAGGCTCGACAAAGCCTTCGGGTCCGGCAGCCTCGCCCCAGTCACCCGTGATGGTCTGAAAGAAGATGGAATTGGGCAGGTGAAAATGCTGCTGCTTTTCCCATTTGGCGGCAGGCACGGCCTTGCCCCGAGCGATACCCGGAAGGTCAGCGATGACGCATTCCACCTCATCCAGGCGGTGGTTTTCGAGGTAAACGCGGGCGGCCTCGGGAATACTGTCGGTCCAGGTCACGCGATCACTCCTTCACGAAGAAAACCGGCGATACGGCGGGCCAGTTTCTGGTTGTCGAGGCTCAGGTCCTTGCGGGCAAGGGCGGCCTCCAAAAGCGTGTCAGGAACAAGGCCCCGGCCCCTGCTTTCCGCCAGGTTCACAAAGAATTCCCTAGAATGCTCCGGATGGGCCTGCACGGTATAGGCCCGATTGCCATAGACCAGGGCCGCATTCTCGCAATGCTCAGAGCGGCCACAAACTTCGGCCTCTGCGGGCCGGACCGTGACCTGATCTTGATGCCAGGCGTTCAGGCGGATCGGCTCACCGGCAAAATCGTAGTCGGTCGGGCCGACAGACCAGCCGCCAGCAAATTTCTCGACCTTGCCGCCAAGGGCTTGTGCGATGATCTGGTGGCCAAAGCAGATGCCGACAAGAGGGACGCCCTCGGCATAAATCGCCCGGATCAGGTCCTCGAGTGGGGGAATGAAGGGATGATCCTCATAGGCCCCATGGCGCGAGCCCGTGATCAGCCACCCTTCCGCATCATGCGGTCCTGACGGAAAAACCATCTGCTCCACGTCCCAGATCTGAAAGGTCAGGCCCTGGTCTGCCAGTAGGTTTACAAACAGATCACCATACTCGCCAAAGTGCGCACGCATCGCCTCTGGCGTTGTGCCTGTTTGAAGAATGCCGATTTTCATGAGTCACCGATGGTTTGATGGGGCAACAGTATCTTGGCGCCATGGGCAGGGCAAGCGGGGGCAATCCTTCTCATCTCGCCACAAATATCCCGGGGGACGCGCCGCAGGCGCGGGGGGCAGAGCCCCCTTTAAGACAACAGTCATGCGCAGAAGGCGCGCCTTTGGACGACCTGCGGCAGGGATCACACCGTATCGAGGTACAGCTCCAGTTGCTGCTCCAGCGACAGTTCCTTGAAGTAGTGCAACTCCTGGCGCTTGGTCATGACAAGGTTCTTGACCAGTATCTCGGGAAAGATGCGGCGGGCGATCTGGCTCGTCTCGAACTGGTCGATGGCGCCTTCCCAGGTATCGGGGATCTGGGCCAGATCCTGATCGTAGGCATTGCCCGATATGGGCGGCGGCGGGGTCAGGTTGTCCTCGATCCCGATCAGGGCAGCCCCTAGAACGGCCGCAAGGAACAGGTAGGGGTTCACGTCCCCACCCGCAACACGATGTTCGATCCGGCGGGCATTCGGAGATCCCCCCGGCACCCGAACAGATGCAGTCCGGTTGTCATAGGCCCAGCAGATCCCGGTCGGTGCGTGGCTTTCAGGGACCAGCCGGTCATAGCTGTTGCCATGGGGGGCAAAGATCAGGGCGCAGTCCGGGATCGCCTTGAGGCAACCTGCAATGGCGTTGTGCAGCAAGGGCGTGCCTTCGAAGGTGCCATTGGCAAAGACGTTGTTGCCATCTTTGTCGATCAGGCTGAAATGGGTGTGCAGTCCGTTGCCGGCATATTCCTCATAGGGCTTGGCCATGAAACTTGCAGCCATCCCATGATTGCGCGCCAGCCCCCGGACCAGCATCTTGAACAGCCAGGCATCGTCGGCGGCTTTCAAGGCGTCCGGCACATGTTCAAGGTTGATCTCGAACTGGCCCATTCCAACTTCCGAGATGGCGGCCTCGGCCGGAATGTCCATTAGGTCGCAGGCGTCGTAAAGCTCGGTAAAGAAGTTGTCGAAGGCATCCAGCGCCCGGAGCGACAGGATTTCCGCCCCCGGACGGCGCTTGCCCGAGCGGGGGGATTTCGGCTGGCGAATGCCGTCGCCTGAATCGTCGACAAGGTAGAATTCCATTTCCGTGGCCACCACCGGGGTCAGCCCCCTTGCGGCAAAGCCGTCCAGCACCGCGCGCAGGGCATGACGGGGATCGCCTTCAAACGGCCGCCCGTCCTCGTAGTGCATCCACAGCGGCAAAAGCGCCGATGGGGTCTTCAGCCAGGGCATCGGCACATAGCCCCGTTCGGTCGGCAACAGGACACCGTCGGGGTCGCCGGTTTCAAACACCAGCGGGCTGTCCTCGACGTCCTCACCCCAGATATCAAGGTTGAGGACCGACAGTGGAAAACGGGTGCCTTCTTCTTCCAGCTTGCGGGCAAAGCGGATCGGAACCCGCTTGCCCCGCGCCTGGCCGTTCAGATCGGCGGCACCGCAGCGGATGTTGCGCACGTCGGGATGTTCGTCGAGCCAGGACTGTTTCTGGATCGGCAGCTTGGCCCCGGCCTCGCGCAGGGCGTCCATCAGGGCCATGCCGTTTTCCAGCGACAGGGCGGACATGTCCCGGTCCAGAATGCGGCCGATCACCGACCGGCTCACGCCGCTCCGCTTGCTGAGGTCTGCAATGGAAACACCGCTGGCGGCGAATGCGGCAAAGAACTTGTCTTGAAAGGTCATCTGATCACCTGGGGGCGGAATACCATTCGGGTCTTCCTGTCTTGTGGCAAATGGCGGTTTAACCGCCGGTTTACCAGTCCGAAGATGCCAATGATCGTCAGAGTGACCAGGATGAAGTAACCCGCAAGGATTGGGTAAGGAACAAAGGGGTTGAAGGTCTTGTCCGCAAAATAGGACGCATAATACAGCGCATCCCCCTTTTGCTGGCTGGCCGGAAAGCCGGAAAAGAAGACCAGCGTCGTGGCGTGGAACAGAAAGATCGCCTCATTCGTATAGGCAGGCCAGGCCAGACGCAGCATCGTCGGCCAGACCACGCGGCGGAACCGGGACCAGCCCGTCAGCCCATAGGCATCCGCCGCCTCTACGTCACCCTTCGGGATAGACCTGAGGGCCCCGTAGAAGATTTCTGCCGAATAGGCGGCAGTGTTGAAGAACAACACAACAGCCGCCCCAAGCCAGGCCGAGGTAAAGGCCCCCAGAAACGGGACCTGCCCCTTGAGCGACAGGAACAGGAAATAGGCAAAGAAGAACTGGATAAAGAGGGGCGATCCGCGAAACACGAACACGAACCACTCGGCCGGCTTGCGCAGCCAGAAGTGGCGGGACGCCTTGCCCAGGGCAACTGCCGTGGCCAGGAAAAAGCCCGAGACCAGGGCGACACAGCCGAAATAGACATTCCAGATCATGCCTGATCCGATCAGGGTCACCTGCTGGCACAGGGTAAAGTCAGTCCGCGGCAACAGCCGCTCGCCATAGCCCAGCGACCGAAAGGCGTAGTCTGCGACGGTTTCCCAACAGCTCATGCAGCAGCCTTCCGTTGGCTTTCGCCACCCGTGGTGGCCTGGCCCTTGGTCAGCCGTTTCATCACCCGCTCCAGCACCACTTCGGAGACCTTGGTAAAGCAAAGGTAGAAGATCAGCAGGAACAAGAAGTACCACATCCGCCAGTCGCCATGCGGATAGGCGGTGAACTGGGGCGTCTTGGTTCCTCCCAACTCGCGGGCCCAGTAGACGATGTCCTCGACCCCCAGCAGAAACAGCAGCGGCGTGGCCTTGATCAGCACCATCCAGAGGTTGGACAGGCCGGGCAAGGCATAGACCCACATCTGCGGCACCAGCACCCGTCGAAACGCCTGACGGTGGCTCATGCCATAGGCCTCGGCGGTCTCGATCTGGGCCTTTGGCACGGCCCGCATCGCGCCGTAAAGGACATTGGCGGCAAAGGCGCCAAAAACGATGGCAAAGGTCAGGACAGCCAGGGAAAAGCCGTAAGATTCATGCACCCATTGAGGGGCATTGCCCAAGGGCAGCTTGGCCTCGGGGCAGACGACAAAGTCATTGCCTTGCCGGACCGGCTGGCCCCAATCGGGACATTTGACCTGATGGCGCAGCCATTCAAAGCCCTGGTCGAGGGCAATGACGAAGAACAGGAAAAAGGCGATATCGGGCACACCGCGCACGACCGACACATATCCCTTGCCGATCCAGGCGATGGGCGGGATTCGCGACCGGGCCATGACGGCCCCGCCAAAGCCAAAAGCCAGGGCGGCGGGGGCGGTGATCGCCAACAGGAGCAGAACTGTTCCGAAGGCGTAGTAAAGCCCCATGTGCTTGGCCGTTGTGAGGTAACACAACATCCAGCTCAGCGAGCTTAGGGTCTCAGGATCGGTGCAAAATGCAAACATGTCCGGGTGCGGCCCGGGCAGGGGTTATCCCGCCCGGGCCTGTCCTGATCAGTAGGTGCCGACTTCGTCGCCGAACCACTTGACGAGAAGGGCGTTCAGCGTGCCGTCGTCCTTCATCGAGGTGATGGCAGCGTCGAACTTGTCGCGCAGCTCGGTGTCGCTTTCGCGCAGGCCCATGCCAACGCCGCCGCCAAGGGCGACACGCTCACCGGTGAACATCAGCTCGCCACCCGAGGCCTCGACGATCGGGGCGAGGTAGTCGTAGTCGGCAAAGACAGCATCAGCTTCGCCATTACGCACCGCGGCGATGGTCTCATCCGGGGTCGCATACTCCAGCAGGGTTGCGCCGCTTTCAGCAACATATCCTGCCTGAATGGTCGAGGTCTGGGCCGAAACGACACCCGACGTAACGTCAACATCGGCAGAGGCCGCCACAAAGGCCGACTCGGTCGGGGGGTAGTAGTCCTGGGTAAAGTCGATGACCTCATCCCGCTCGGCGGTGATGCTCATGCCGGCGATGATGGTGTCGTAGTTGCCCGACACGAGGTTGGGGATGATCGAGTCCCAGTCGTTGGTCACCCATTCGCAGGTCAGTTCGGCGCGGGCGCACATCTCGTCGCCCAATTCCCGCTCGAACCCGTCGACTTCGCCGGCATCGTTGATGAAGTTGTACGGAGGGTAGGCGCCTTCGGTGCCCATACGGACGGTGCTATGGGCCTCTGCAAAGGCCATCGATGCCCCAAAGGTGAGGGCGGTGGTCGTCAAGATAAAAGTCTTCACAAAAAAACTCCCGTTTAGATGAAGGTGGGTTTTGGAGCGCTAAGTATCGCTCCGGGGGGTGAACCAGAATCGGGCAAGGTTTTGAATCGTGCCGTCTTCCAGCATGGCAGCAATCTCAGTGTTGAGACGCTCGCGCAACTCTGGCCGTCCCTTCGCGAGCGCAATCGCCGCACCTTCGACGCCCACAGGCTCGAATTGCAGGATGCGCAGCGACGGAAATTCGCGGGGCAGAACATCGGTAAAGAAGCTGGATGACCCGAAGACCAGATCAATCTGTCCGGCAACAACGGCATCGAGCGCCTCTTTCGCGCTTGGATAGGCCCGAAAACGGCGACCCATCTCAAGGACATGGCTTTCATGGATTGTGCCGGCCTGCACCCCGATCAGGGCGCGGTCCGGCGGCGGGGCATTCAAATGCCCGGCATAGGCGGACGGTTCGCTTGACGGAAGGTAAACTCTTGTAAAGTCTACAATCCTCTGTCGTTCGGGGCTGTTTCCAAGGCCCGAGATCGCAAGATCGAACCGGCCCGAAACGACGCCCGGCAGCAGATTGTCGAATGTGGTTGCGATCCATACGCAATCGAGCCCGGCGCGGCGGCATAACTCATCGGTCATCTGGCGGTCAAAGCCGGTAATCTCGCCCTGTGCATCCAGCTGGATATAGGGCGGAAACGCAGGCTCGGTCCCGATCCTTATGGTTTCGGCCGCAGCAGCCAGCGCGGTCAAAAGCCAAAGGCAGAGCCAAAGTATCAGGCGTTTCGTCACGCAGGCACCGTGGCAGACAGAAACCCCTTCAGACGCTCGGTTTTGGGGTTGCGAAACAGCTCTGACGGCGGACCTTCTTCCTCGATCCGGCCCTGGTGCAGAAACACCACGTGGTCGCTGACGTCACCCGCCAGCCGCATGTCATGCGTCACGATGATCATCGTCCTGCCTTCTTCGGCCAGCGCCTTGATCACGCGCACAACCTCTTGCTCAAGCTCGGGGTCGAGGGCCGATGTCGGCTCATCGAACAGCAGGGCCTTTGGCTCCATACACAGGGCACGGGCAATGGCGGCGCGCTGTTGCTGGCCGCCCGACAGCATCGCGGGATAGGCATCGCATTTGTCGCCAATCCCGACCTTATCGAGATACTTGCGGGCGGCAGCTTCGACCTCGGCAGGGTCGCGGCGCAGGACGGTGACAGGGGCCTCCATTACGTTCTGAAGGATCGTCATATGGGCCCAAAGGTTGAACTGCTGGAACACCATCGACAGGTTTGTCCGGATCCGCACCATCTGGGCGCGGTCGGCAGGATGGCGGGCAAGACCAGAGCCCTTCCATTTCACCGGCTCACCGCAGAACAGCACATCGCCTTGCTGACTGTCTTCCAGAAGGTTTGCGCAGCGCAAAAGTGTCGACTTCCCCGAACCGGACGAGCCGATCAAAGACACGACGTGCCCGGCAGGTGCCGAAATATCAACGCCCTTCAGGACTTCCAGACTTCCATACGACTTGTGTAGGTCACGAATCTCGATGACCGGCGTTGCGGTTCTCACAATGTTTTTTCCCTGTTTGGTGGGAGAGTAGGGCGCAAAACCGCTCTAAATGCAACGCTTCGTCGCGGGTTTTCGCTGCGTCACCTGTCCTTGGCGGTCAGTCTGGGCAGAGTTTGGCGAGTCTTTGCGCAATCGGTAGCCTGAAACCGGTGCTGTGAATTCTTATTTTGTGATCCGACCCCCGGGAACCACAGTGGCGTCCACGGCCGAGACAACGCTTTTGCCGTCGGGCGACAGCCCCAAACGCTTGCAAAGCGCCTCAGAGGCGGCGTTTCCTGCGACCACGCCGGTCATGAATGAGGCAAAGCCGTAGCGGTCGCGCATTTCGATCAACGCCATCGCCCCAAGAACAAGGGCAAGTCGTTCCCCGCGCCGGTCGGGATGGGTCGCCAGCATCCCCCACCAACATTGCGAGGCGTATTCCGGGTGATCGGGATGGCAGAACCCCGCAGCCCCCGCACAAGACACGGCCCGTCCTTGGGCGTCGAGGGCTACAATACCCAGCCCCGGTCTGGTTTGCCCCCGCAGGACCGAGCCTGCCGGGGCCAGAACGCCGCCCGTTTCTGCAACCTCGGCAAGTTTGATGAGGTGTTCTGGCGGGCTGTCGGCGTTGAGTTTATGGATGGTCACGTCCGTGGGGTAGGCAGTTTGCGCCACGATGTCCCGCGCCTTTGCGATTGCATCATCGCTGCCGGTCCAGCGGACAAAGACCGTGGTACTTAGACCCCGGTCTTGCAAAGCGGCCTCGATCTGAGGGACCTCGTCGTCCGCCGACGCGGCAAAATGGCAGGCGCCTGTTAGCGCGATGACCGCGCTCATGAGGTCGATGCCACCGTCTTGGGGCCGCACGATGCCGACGCCGCGCCCGTAATAGGTGAAACGAGGATCGCCCTTGACCACTTCGAACAGGGCCCGGGCACGGCGCGCCAGATCCTGTTGAGCGGGAGTGCCGAAGTATTCATCTGCCAGCGACATGATCCGTGCTCCTTCGTGATCGCGCAAAGCTTGCACATCGAAGGCCTTTGTTAAAGAGACGGTTCGGCTCAGGCGGTATAGCCCGCAGGATCGCTGGCAAGCGGGATATCGTAGGCCGAGGTTGGCAGCGCCACGATCGCCCGCAGCCCCAGCGTCGCCCTGTGCGCGTCGTCCAGTTCGGCAATCGCGGCGGCAATGGCCGCGAAATAGGGGGCCGGATCCTGACCCGGCCGGGTGATGAAGGTCATGCCCGGGCTGGCTTCCGTGCGCCCGATGACGCGCAGCTTGTTCGTCACAGGCTCCCACCTTTGGGCCATGCGCCATGCAACAGCGTCGATGCTGGCCAGATCAGCCTCACCTGTGGCAACCGCTTGCATGCTGGCACGATGGGCGCCGGTCGACAGATGCGGCGACAGGCGCAAACCCCGCCGCTCGGCGTTCGCCTCGGCTGCGCCCCAGCCGGAATGGGACAGGGCATCACTGTAGGCAAAACGGTATCCGTCGCAGTCCTCAAGACGCTGGGCCGGGTCATCGGCCCGGACCAGCCACTGGCTGAAGTAATGGCCCGGCTCGACCTCGGGCAGATCATAGTCCGCCGCTCCGATTACTGTGACCCGGTCACGAAACAGCGCCCGATAGGGCAGGTTGCAAATCTGGCCCAAAACCAGATCCTCGCGGTCCCATCCCTCGACATAGTGAAAAACCTGGTCAAGGGCGTCGGGTGCGGCAACGCCCCGGTCCCGAAGGCCATCCCGGATTAACGTCCAAAGGGCATCATGCGCGGCCGCGTTTTGTGGCCGGGCGTACATAGGCAGGCTGGCGAACATTGTCCGATCAGCCGCGCGCGCCTGAGATCTTTTGTCGGGCAAGAGCGGATTCCTGATCCGTCACTCCCAGCATGGGCGCGACAAGGCGCAGCAAGGCGTCCTCGTCGGAATCGCGGACCCCGTCGGCCAGAACGACCTCCCACATGGCCTCGATCACGCCAAGGCGATCTTCATAGGCGACCGCATCCTTGATGGCCCGGGTAAAGCGGACGGTGTCCGGTGCCTCGGCCTCAAGCCCCTCGGCATCGGCACGCAGCTTTGTCGCTTCGAACGGGCTGATCCCAAAGCGGCGCTGGGTGATGCGATCGATGCGGTCGATCTCGTCCTGAGCATAGTCCCCATCCGACTTGGCAAGGCGCACAAGTAGGGCTGTCAGCGCAAGGCGGGCGTCCGGGTCAGGCAGGCGGGTGGGTTCGGGGGCCGTCAGGCGGCGAAGGAAATCTGCAAACATCGTCATTCTATAGGGTGGTTGAACCGCGACGAAAAGGGGCAGGGCCGCAAAAGAGCTGTCACAAAAGCGCGCCCGGCGGTGGCGCCGGTTTGCGGCTGCCGATCCCGGCCAGGGCATTGAGCGTGACAGCGGCCAGCACAATTACCCCCCCGACAAATGTCATGATGCTTGCTGTCTCGCCCAGAAAAAACCAGACCCAGATCGGGGCAAGGATGACCTCAAGCAGGCTCAGAAGGGCAAGGTTGGCCGCCTCAACCGCGCGGCTGCCAAGGGTATAAAGGGACAGACCCAATCCAAGGATCACGGCCCCCATGGCCGCGGCCAGTCCCGCCTGACCAGCTGAGGGCAACAGCGCCTCACCGCGCGCCGTGATGACAATGGCGGCGACGATCATGGAAAAGACGCCGCCCAGAATGATTGCGGGCATCATGTCGCCGGTCTTGCCGCGCCGCAGGGCAACGGTGAAGGCGGCAAAGCCAAGAGCGGACAGAAGGGCCGCGATATTGCCCGAAAGCGCCCCTGCCGCCAGCCCTTCGCGGACCATGATCAGCATGCCAAGAAGGGCCACTGCGATGGCGACCCATGTCCGTAGCAATACCCGTTCCCCCAACAGGATCCACCCCAGAAGGGCTGTCATGACGGGGGCGGCGGCGAACAGGAACACGGCATTGGCGACCGTCGTCGATTGAATGGCATAGATCGCCCCGGAAAACGCGGCCACCAGGCCAAGGCCGCCCAATGTGGCGGGCAGTCCGGCTGTCCTGATCCGGGCAAAAAGGGCGCCGTTGGAGCGCCAGGTGACATAGGCGATGACGACGGGCAGCATGCCTGCCGACCGCCAGAACAGCACCTGCCAAGTCCCCATATCGCCCAGGGCCCGGATCATCAGGCCCATGATGGACCAGAGCGTCGCGGCGACGAGGACGAGGATCACGCCAGTTCTGTATGAGATCGGTTGCACTGCCGCTCCTTCCGGGCCGCTCCTTCTGGCGGCAGCAATGGCAAGTCCAGCCCGCCTGGTCTGTCGTCAGAGCGACCTTTATGGGGGTCGGTTTCGGCCCCTGCAGCGGGGCTTTCGGGTATGGCCCTAGGGGGCAGGGACCGCGATCCGGCCTTCGGAAATGCGCACCATGGTCCCTGTCACCCGAACGGCTGTGATCTTGCCTGCCTCAACGTCGACAGCCAGCCCGATCCGGGAGGGTCGGCCCATTTCCACACCCTGCCTAAGAGCAAAGGTGGTGGTGCCTTCGCCCAAGGCCCCTGCGGCCAGCAAGGTGCCGGCGAGGATTGCACTGGCCGACCCGGTCGCAGGATCTTCGGGGATGCCTGCGGTGGGCGAAAACATGCGGGCCTGGAAATCCGCGCCCTTGCCGGGGGTATAAAGATAGGCTGAATCCACACCTGCGTTTTCCATCAGCTGGGACCAATGTGGTTCGATCGGGCGGGCCCGGGCCAAGGCTTGGGTGTCCTGAACCGGCACATAAAGAAACGCGGGTCCACCGGCAAAGACGCCGCAGGTGTGGCTGGCAAAACCAATGTCGGCCGATCCCAAATCGACAGCCCGCGCCAGCAGCGCCGCGTCGATCTCAACAAGACGAGGATATGGAATGACCGGGGCGGTCAAGGTCGCCTGCCTTATCCCGCCCTCGGATGACAGCGACACCGGGACCAGCCCCGCCTGCTCTTCCAGCACAATATGGGTCACGTCATCTCCGGCGAGGGCGGCCAATTCGGCCAGCAAGAGGGCGCATCCGACGGTGGGATGACCGGCAAAAGGGATCTCGGCGGTTGGGAAAAAGATGCGAACCTCGGCCGTATGCGCCGGGTGAACCGGTTTGCGGACGAAGATGGTTTCAGACAGGTTGAATTCGCGCGCGATGGTCTGCATCTGCGCCGTGCTCAACCCGTCCGCCTCAAGGACCACGGCCAGCGGGTTTCCGGCAAACGGCTGATCGGTGAACACGTCCAGAGTGTAGAACGGCAGCATGATGGACCTTACTCCTGCGGGGCGAGCGTCGCGAAATGGCCGGACAGGCGGGCAAGTTCCGCGTCCAGCCCGTAGGGCGGGTTGACGACAAAAAGGCCGGACCCTGTCATGCGATGTCCCGGACGGGCCGGGGGAAAGCGCACTTCGTGGCGCAATCCGTCTGGCAGCGCCTCTTCCAGCGTGGCCAGCATCGGCACGTGGGCGGCGCCTTCAAGTATCGGATACCACAGAATGATGCAGCCCACCGCCCAGACCCGATGGGTGCGGGCGATGACGGGCGGCAAAGTGCGGTAGTCATCCTTGACCTCATACGAGGGGTCGATGAGGCACAGGCCCCGGCGCGGATCGGGCGGGCAAAGGGCGCGGAGCATCTCGCATCCGTCGCGCTGTTCGACCCGGGCAAAAGGAATGGCGGCTCGGAGTGCCTTGACCTCTTGGGGGTGCAATTCGGCCAGGGACATGCGGTCGCCCGGGCGCAGAATCGCGTCGGCGATGACAGGCGATCCGGGATAGGCATCAGGTCCGTGTTGGTCCCGGATGGCGGCAATGGCCTTGCGATAAGGATGGTCCGGGGCAAACCAGCCTTCGACCTTGGCGATCCCTTGTGCGGCCTCGCATGTCTTGCGGGCTTCGGCTGCGTCCAGATGGTAGAGGCCACGACCGGCGTGGGTTTCGAGGTAGCTGAATGGCTTGGGCTTTTGGGTCATGTACTGAAGAGACCAGGCCAGCGCCGCGTGCTTGTGCACGTCCGCCAGGTTTCCGGCGTGGTAGATGTGCTGGTAGGACAACATGAGACAGCTCCGTTTGTCAGACGACTACAGACTGGGCAGTCATCGGGCAAGTCGTTGGCAAAATGGCATCACCCTTGGGCAAGTTGACTATGCGGCGCCCGATGCCTCAGCCTTTGCCCAATGATCTGTTATTTACGACCCAACTGAACCTGGGCAAATTGATATGCGATTCTTTTCCAACCTTGTTATTGCGCTTGCCGTTTTGGCACCTCTGATGGCCACTGCCCAGCAGATGGTCGAAGGCGACAGCCTGCTGGTGGCGACGGATGACGGATACACCGCGCCGGTGCCGTCAGGGAATGCCCTCGCCTTTACGCTTGGCCTGGGTTCGCAGGTCAAACCGGGCTATTTTGGCTCTGACGACTACGTGATCGGTCCGACGGGTAGCTTTTCGTCCGGATACCTTCGGTGGGGCGGGCGCGAATTCGGCTCTTTCGAGCCTCAAGAAGCGCCACTTGGGTTTGATTTCAGCCCGTCGTTTCGGATCATCAGCCCCCGGGCCGCAGCCGACAATCCAGAGCTGACCGGCCTAACCGATCTTGAACTCGCTCTCGAACTTGGGGCGGGCGTCAGCTTTACCCAATCGAACTGGAGTGTGTTTGGTGATCTGCGTTATGGCGTTGTCGGGCACGAAGCGACTGTGGGCGAAATGGGGTTGGACCTGATCCTGCGTCCCTCCGATGACCTGACGCTCCGGGGTGGGCCTCGAGCCCTTTACGGCGACGACACCTTTTCCTCGACTTACTTCGGCGTGACCCCGGCCGAAGCCGCGGCAAGCAGCTTCAACGCCTACCAGTCTGGCGCCGGTATCCTCAGCGCGGGCGTCGAAGTCACGGCCCAGTATGAGCTTGGCGGACAATGGGGGTTGGACGGCACCCTGCGCTGGGACCGCCTGACCGGCGATGCGGCGGACAGCCCGCTTGTCTTGCAAGGCTCGGCCGATCAGTTCAGCGCCTCTCTCGTGGCGACGCGCCGGTTCAGCTTTGAATTCTGAAATCAGGTCCTGACGGTCGACGTGCGCGATTGACGCCCGTCGACCCTTGGTACTCTGTGATTTAGACCAACCGCGACGTTTCGACGGCGGCCCGGACAAAGTCAGCGAACAGCGGATGCGGCTCGAACGGCTTTGATTTCAGCTCGGGGTGAAACTGCACGCCGATGAACCATGGGTGATCCTTCCACTCCACGATTTCGGGCAGGCGGCCGTCGGGGGACATGCCGGAGAAGCAAAGGCCCTTTTCCTCAAGCGCCTCGCGGTACTTGGTGTCGACTTCATAGCGGTGGCGGTGACGCTCTTCGATGGTGGTGGCGCCGTAGACCTCTGCCACCTTCGACCCTTCGGTCAGATTGGCGCTGTAGGCCCCAAGCCGCATCGTACCGCCCTTGGCGTCATCGACAGAACGGCTGACGGTATAATTGCCCTGCACCCATTCCTTGAGGTGATAGACGACCGGTTCAAAACGCTTTTTCCCGGCCTCGTGATCGAATTCCTCAGACCCGGCGGTGGCAAGACCGGCCACGTTGCGGGCGGCCTCGATCACGGCCATCTGCATGCCAAGGCAGATGCCAAGGTAGGGGATCTTGCGCTCGCGGGCGAACTGGGCTGCCTTGATCTTGCCTTCGGTGCCGCGTTCGCCGAAGCCGCCGGGCACAAGGATGGCGTGAAACCCTTCAAGATGCGGGGCAGGGTCCTCGCGATCAAACAGCTCTGCATCGACCCATTCGACCCGCACCCGAACACGATTGGCCATACCGCCGTGGGTCAGCGCCTCTGCGATGGATTTATAGGCATCCTCAAGCTGGGTGTATTTCCCCACGATGGCCACCCGTACCTCGCCCTCGGCATTGACGAGGCGGTCCATCACGTCTTCCCACCGCGACAGATTGGGGCGCGGGGCGGGCGAGATGCCGAACGCATCCAACACGGCCTGATCAAGCCCCTCGCGGTGATAGGCCAAGGGGGCCTCGTAGATCGACTTCAGGTCATAGGCCGCGATCACGCTGTCCTTGCGCACGTTGCAGAACAGGCCGATCTTCTCGCGCTCTTTCTCGGGGATCGGATGTTCGGAGCGGCAGACCAGAACATCGGGGGCAATGCCAATGGCGCGAAGCTCCTTGACCGAATGCTGGGTCGGCTTGGTCTTCAACTCGCCACTCGCGGCAAGGTAGGGCAGCAGGGTGAGGTGCATAAAGATGCACTGGCCGCGGGGACGGTCATGGGCGAACTGGCGGATCGCCTCAAAGAAGGGAAGCCCTTCAATATCGCCAACCGTCCCACCGATCTCGCAGAGCATGAAATCAACCTCATCCTCGCCAATGGCGATGAAATCCTTGATCTCGTTCGTGACGTGGGGGATCACCTGGATCGTCTTGCCCAGATAGTCGCCCCGCCGCTCTTTCTCGAGGACGTTGGAATAGATGCGCCCAGAAGAGACCGAGTCGGTCTTGCGGGCGGCGACACCGGTGAACCGCTCGTAATGGCCCAAATCGAGGTCAGTTTCCGCACCATCGTCGGTCACGAAAACCTCGCCGTGTTCGAACGGGCTCATCGTGCCGGGATCGACGTTCAGGTAGGGGTCAAGTTTGCGCAGACGCACTGAAAAGCCGCGGGCCTGCAACAACGACCCCAAGGCGGCAGAGGCGAGGCCTTTGCCAAGCGAGGAGACGACGCCGCCGGTAATAAAGATGAAACGCGCCATGGCTGCGGGGCCCCCGTGAATGGTCCAGAATAGGTGGAAACGCGCAGGCTGAGATGCGCGGTATCACGGATTTTAAGAATAACCGGATTCGCCCCGCGAACGCAACCGCTGCCGCTACATAATGTTGATGTTGCCGCTAAGTCTGCAACGGGTTGTGGGTGGCCTTAGATTACTCGGCCGAAGGAACGATTGGTGTCGCCTCGCCGGGTGTCGGGGGCAGCAGGCTGCCTCCCAGGTCCGGCAGGCTGGGTGCCGCCGGAGCCGGCGTCGGGGCATCGGTCAGCCGGTCAATGACCGAACTTCCGGCCGATTGCTCTGCTGCGATGATGGTCAGGGCGATCGAGGTACAGATAAAGGCGATCGCCAGACCCCAGGTCACTTTGCCAAGGGCCGTGGCCGCCGCGCGGCCCGACACAACGCCGCCACCGCCGCCGCCCATCCCAAGGCCACCACCCTCGGACCGCTGCAAGAGCACCACGCCAATCAAGGAGAGGGCGAGGATCAGATGCACGACAAGGACGACGTTTTCCATAGGGAAGACCTTTGGTTCCGGAACAACGGGTATCTAGAAGCACAAGGCCCTCACCGCAACCCCTCTTGGCCGATGAAGCGTCGGTTGGTCAGGGATCGTTGTCGTCGACTTCCAGTTGCCCCGAAATACGACGCCAAAGGATCGACCAATACATGCCAATCGCCAGCACCAGACTAAGCGAAAACAGCGCGATCCATGTATTCAGCGTCGGATTGGCAAGATTGATAAAGCCTCGGTCATACAAGACCCAGACAATCGCCGCCACGATGGCAAGGACAAGGATCATCCCGAACAACCCGATCGAGCGCAGGGTCGCGGTCAGGTAGA
>CALFSV010000255.1 GCA_937916485.1 uncultured Paracoccaceae bacterium
GATCCCACGAGGACTCGAACCCCGAACCTGCTGATTAGAAGTCAGCTGCTCTATCCAGTTGAGCTATGGGACCGCTGGCGTCCTTCTACGGCGCGTCAGACCTGTTTGGCAACGTCTTCCGGCCTGAAGACCTCACCGAAAATCTTGGTCAAGATTTTTCAGCGTTGATGAGATACATGAACCAAATGAAGATTCCTCGCGAGGAATTTTCGGCCGCGACTAGTGAGTCCAGACACCACGCCGCGCCGTGGCAAAGTTCTCGCCGTAGCCGCCGGCCCGCAGATTGGGCTTGCGGATCTTTGGCTCCTGAAAGACGACCTCGATCCCGTTTTCGGAAGCATAGTCCAGCGCCTCTTCTTTCGAGGCGAAGGACATGCGGACCTGGGTCTGGGTATCACTCGAGGACGTCCATCCCATAAGCGGATCAACTTCACGCGCAGAGGCCGGCGCGAACTCCAGCACCCAGTCATGCGTTTTGGCTGTACCAGATTGCATTGCTGTTCTGGCGGGTCGGTAGATGCGTGCGCGCATGGTCAATCTCCAGCTCTGTCGCGATCTATATCGGGCAATCAGAGGGGCCATGCAATCCCCAGTCGCGCAAACGGGCTGCGACGCCGACCAAGGCTGTTCAGGAACTGCGAGACAATGCAAACCGACGCTGTCCCTCGTTGCTCTTTAACCCAACTGACATAGGTGTCAGATCAGGATCCTTCGGGCTACGGTTCTTGTCACCATCAGATCGTGGATTTCCTTCCTCTTGAAGGTCCGAAAATTGCCTGCTGACACCTCTGCTGACACTCTTTGTCAGCAGTCGGGGTTGAAGCGGCGGGCATTGAGGTCAATCTTAGGAGGCTTCAGGAGTCTTCTCACATGCACAACAACTCGCCCGAGGCCATGCCGGTCCTCTACCCGGCGCCCGATGTCAAAACCCGCGAAAAGCTTGAGGGCGGCATTCGGTTCCGGATGCAGACGGATTTCAGCGCCGCTGGTGACCAGCCTGCGGCGATCAAGGAGATTGCCGAAGCCATCCGTCAGGGTGAGCGGGATCAGGTCCTTCTGGGCGCAACCGGCACGGGCAAGACATTCACCATGGCCAAGGTGATCGAAGAGACCCAGCGCCCAGCCATTATCCTCGCCCCCAACAAGACACTCGCCGCCCAGCTTTATGGTGAGTTCAAGGGCTTTTTTCCCGACAATGCTGTCGAATATTTTGTGAGCTACTACGACTACTACCAGCCAGAGGCCTATGTGGCCCGGTCGGACACCTACATTGAGAAAGAAAGCCAGATCAACGAGCAGATCGACCGCATGCGCCATTCGGCCACCCGGGCCCTCTTGGAACGTGATGATGTGATCATCGTGGCCTCAGTCTCGTGCATCTACGGCATCGGCTCGGTCGAGACTTACGGGGCGATGACGACTGACCTCGTCAAGGGCCAGATGTACGACCAACGAGCCGTGATCGCCGACCTCATTGCCCAGCAATACCGCCGCAACGATCAAGCCTTCGGCCGGGGCACGTTCCGGGTGCGCGGCGATTCCCTCGAGGTGTGGCCCGCCCACCTTGATGACCGTGCGTGGAAGCTGTCCTTCTTCGGAGAAGAGCTTGAGGCGATTACCGAGTTTGACCCGCTCACCGGGCACAAGACGGACCAGTTCGACCGTATCCGGATCTACGCCAATTCGCACTATGTGACTCCGCGTCCGACCATGCAGCAGGCGATCATCGGCATCAAGAAAGAGCTGCGGATGCGGCTGGACCAGCTGGTGAACGACGGCAAACTGTTGGAGGCCCAACGCCTGGAACAGCGCACCAACTTCGACCTCGAGATGCTCGAGGCGACGGGGGTCTGCAACGGGATCGAGAACTATTCCCGCTACCTGACAGGCCGCGCCCCAGGCGAGCCGCCGCCAACACTGTTTGAGTTCATCCCCGACAACGCCATCGTCTTTGCCGATGAGTCCCACGTATCCGTCCCCCAGATCGGCGGCATGTACAAGGGCGACTACCGGCGCAAGTTTACCCTGGCGGAACATGGGTTCCGCCTGCCCTCCTGCATGGACAACCGGCCCTTGAAGTTTGAGGAATGGGACGCGATGCGCCCACAATCCGTCTTCGTCTCCGCCACGCCCGCGTCGTGGGAAATGGACCAAACCGGCGGAGTTTTTACCGAACAGGTGATCCGCCCGACCGGCCTTCTGGACCCGGTGATCGAGATCCGGCCGGTGGACACCCAAGTCGATGATGTGATGGACGAAATCCGCCGGGTCTCTGCCGCGGGGTACCGGACGCTTGTGACCACATTGACCAAACGCATGGCCGAGGATCTGACCGAGTATCTGCACGAACAGGGCATCCGAGTCCGCTACATGCATTCCGACATCGACACGATCGAACGGATCGAGATCCTGCGCGACCTGCGCCTTGGCGCCTTTGATGTGCTCATCGGGATCAACCTGTTGCGCGAGGGCCTCGATATCCCCGAATGCGGGCTTGTGGCGATCCTCGACGCGGACAAGGAAGGCTTTTTGCGGTCCGAAACCTCGCTGATCCAGACAATCGGCCGCGCTGCCCGAAACGTCGATGGGCGGGTCATCATGTATGCCGACCGAATTACCGGCTCGATGGAGCGGGCGATGAAGGAAACCGACCGTCGCCGGGCCAAACAAATGGCCTATAATGTGGAGCATGGGATCACCCCCCAGACCGTCAAAAAGAACGTCGAGGACATTCTGGCCGGCCTTTACAAGGGCGACGTCGACATGAACCGGGTCACGGCCAAGATAGACAAGCCATTGGCAGGGGCCAACCTCAAGGCCGTGCTGGACGGGCTGCGGCTGGACATGCGCAAGGCCGCCGAAAACCTGGAATTCGAAGAGGCCGCCCGCCTGCGCGATGAGGTCAAACGCCTGGAAACGGTGGAGCTGACCATTGCGGACGACCCTCTCGCACGTCAGCAGGCCGTCGAAAAGGCGGTGGACGACGCACAGAAAGCTTCGGGCCGGTCAACCGGCGGTCGGGGTGGGATGCGCGGCGGGAAATCGCGATATGGGGGCAAGCGTTGACTGGAAGGCCGGGTCTGACACGCTAGGTTTTGGTCATGCGTATCGCTCTGTCATTTGTGTTCCTCGCTTGTCCCGCTGCCGCGTGGGAGTTTACGCCCGTCCCGATATGCACCCTCAGCCAGGCAACCGAGTCCGCAGAGGTCACGGTGACCTATGACCCGACTCTGCCGCAGTACGCCATCACGATCACCCTGTTGGATGGCACATGGCCAGATGGGCCAGTCTTTGCCCTGGCTTTCGAGGGGGGCATCCCTCTGACCATCCAGACCGATCGGCATGCCTTGTCAGACGGGGACAAGAGCGTGACGGTAAGGGACCGGGGTTTTGGCAATGTTCTTAACGGGATGGAGTTCAACGGGATCGCCGTCGCCTTGCTTGGCGATACCGTGCTTCCGATACCACTGACCGGGATCGAAGGACCGATGCAGTCGTTCCGTAGGTGCCCCGAGGATGCACTATCCTAGCCAGGCTGGCCTAAGGTTGCCTGCGATAAGTCCTACCGCAGAACGTGGACCGAACACCGGGCATGGCGGACCACCCGCGCGGCTGTGGCCCCAAGAAAGTAGTCCTCTATCCCCGGTCGATGCGACGCCATGACGATCAGGTCATTGTGATGCACCTCTGCCCAGTCGACGATCTCTCGCCCAGCATGCCCGTCAATGACCTCGCATTCGGCCCCTCGCACGCCCCGCGCCAGATTGGAAAGATCGGCCAGCAGTTCCTTGCGCTGGTGGGCCCGAAACTCTGAGGGCATGTAGGTCGATGCATAGCCCGGGATAGGGTCCATGATGTGCAGCATGGTGATCTTGGCACCCGGCGAGGCCAGACCTTCTGCAACCGCGATGGCACCAAGAGAATCCCGACGCCCCTCAAATGAAATCGGAAGCAAGATATTATTGTACATGGTGTTTCCTCTCATTGCTTGAACAGAGTTTGCGCCCGGCCAAGGAAAAGAACCTTGATCCATATCATGAAGGCTGGAATGGTCTTGTCTGTCGGGCAAATCGCAGAAAACGTCCCAGAGGTGTGCAAGTCGGGATGACTGTTATCGTGATACTGGGCTCGGCGAATTGGGCCAGTGGACCCTCTCCGGCCCTGCGACGCCGAACCCTTTATGGGGCCAAACTATTTCACGAAAGCAAGGACGCCTATGTGGTCGCCTGCGGCGGGCTTCTTAAACACCCCCCGATAGAGGCCGAAGTGATGCGCGACATTCTGCGTTCGGCTGGCGTGCCAGACGAGGTCATCCGGCTGGAGACCCGGTCAACCACGACAGGCGAGAACCTGAATTTTGTTCTGCCGATCCTGGACGAGTTTGGAACAAGGTCCATTATTCTGGTGACAGATTGGTATCATCTGCCCCGGGCCAAGCTTGTTGCCCGTCGATTAGGGCTAAGCAGCGTTGGGGCGTCCCCCGGGCTGCAAGCGACCCATATCGGTCAACAGGCACGCTCCGCCTTACGTGAAATACCGGCCTATATCGCCTATTGGCTACGCCTAAAGGGCCGGCCAGGTCGAAAATCCTAAGGCGACGTTAACCTTTCGTCTGCAGCTTGTCGGCATGACCACCCGAACCGCCCTTTCCAATGGAATTTGGATTTGCCTCTTCTGGCTGATCTGCGCGCCAATTTCGGCGATGGCCGGGGCATGGACCCAAGAGGAAGGCAGCCTGTTCGTGTCGTTTGGGGGCAATGTCGCCTTGTTCGATCATGCAACGCGGCCGGTCCACTACGATCCAACGATCTTCCTGGAATACGGCCTCTCACCCCGTTTGACCCTGGGTCTAGACGGCTACACCGCCGACAAGGGAGAGGCCGGAAGCCTGTTCGGCTTTGCAAGAACCGCCATAGGACGAACGGACGGTCCCGTTGTCGTCGCGCTTGCCTTTGGCCTGGGCCTGACCAAGACGCCCACCGGCCCCCTATGGGAAACCGTCCGCATTGGCGGACACTTGGGCCAAGGTCTGGACCGCGGTTGGCTAGCGCTCGACGCAGAGGCAACGCGTGTCCTGCAGCAACCCTTGGTCCAGACAAAGATGGAACTGACATGGGGGCACCGCCTTGGGAACGGCTGGACCAGCGTCCTGTCAGGACAGATCGGGTCCGGTCTCGAAGGCGACTTCTATGCCAAGATGAACCCGTCGCTCACATATGACCTGACACAAAGTATTCGGCTTCGGGCAGGCTATGTGCAGGCCCTCACCGGGGACAGGGGGAGCGGGCTAAGTGCTCAGGTCTGGGTGGATTTCTGAACGCACGTCACCAGCCTTCTGTGCCAGGCGCGCCCTTGATATGGCCGGTCAGGTTGCTCGTAACCCAACCTCCGTAAAAATCCCCAGGCTGTGCCAGGACGCGTTCGTCGCTAACCCAGGCTTCGTCGACCGCCGATGCGTAGAAGGCGATGTGATCGCGTAGCTGCGCAAAGGCTGCTGACGGAACCGGGTAATCCCAGGCGGCCTGACGAACTGTGCGACCCTGCCAGTCCAGGTCGAAGTACCGGGCCTGGCCCTTCCACTCGCACCAGCTGCGGCGCGAGCCGGGCTGAAGCGCGTCCATCCGGATATCACGAATGGGGATGTAGTAGGTTGGCGGATGATGCGTTTCGCAAACCCTCCAGGCGGCGACGGTGCTTGCCAGCTCCTCTCCACCAAACACGACCCGCAGAAGATGCGGCACGCTCTCAAGGAGAGGGGGACGAGGATAGGCCTGGACGTTCTCGGTCGGCAAAACTGACATGCTGCGGAACCTGTCACGCCGCTTGACACAGTCAAGGAGCGGGGCCAGAAATCTTGCTCAGGGGGTCGTAGCTCAGTTGGGAGAGCGCGTCGTTCGCAACGACGAGGTCAGGGGTTCGATCCCCCTCGGCTCCACCAGATACCGGATCATCCGACCCGACCTTTGCCTCAGCATGTCAGCAGAGGAGTCATATGCTTCAGCCTGTAACATTCGCGTCACGGAAAAAGCGCGACATTGCGCTGTGCCCCCCGATCGGCAATGAGGGAGGACGAGGAGAAAATACCCCAAATGCTTGACGCAACTGCCCGCCGACTGATCGACCCGACGCTCAACCGATTGGGCCGCGCGATTGCTTCTTGGGGCGTCTCGGCCAATGCAGTCACGATAATGGGGCTGGGCTTGGGGCTTTTGGCCGCCTTGCTGATCGCCTTGGGATGGCCGGGCCTTTCTCTGTTGCCCCTTCTGGCCTCCCGATTGGCAGACGGGCTGGATGGGGCTATCGCCCGGGCGACACAAAAGACAGACTTTGGCGGCTACCTTGATATCGCAGCCGATTTCTTGTTTTACGGGGCGGTTCCGCTCGCCTTCGTACTTAATGATCCAGCCGTAAACGGGGCAGCGGGTGCCTTCTTGCTCACGTCCTTTTACTTTAATGGAACAAGCTTTCTTGGCTATGCAATCCTAGCCGAAAAAAGGGGACTGGAGACGCAAAGCCAAGGGGTCAAATCGCTCTATTTCTCGAACGGCCTCCTGGAAGGGACCGAGACCATCGGGTTTTTCATCCTGCTATGCCTGTTTTCGGGCAGCTTTCCGTTGATGGCCTGGGTTTTTGGAAGCTTGTGTTTCGCCGGAGGCATCCTGCGGATCATTGCGGCCCGCAAAGTGTTCGGCCAGTAATCCTGTTTCACTGGAAAAGAGGCAGGCATTGCTGTAGCCGACCCCCAAAGGGCGCAAGAGGCAGGCAATGACATCGGTCACAACGGAAGACGCGATGGGCCCGCTGATTTTGGGATCAGGTGGGCAGATAGGTACCGCGTTCCGGACCCTATGGGAACGTGGAGCCTGGCCCGATTGCCGACGCCCCCTTTGGCATCGACGCAAAGGCGACGACTTTTCCTGGGATATGCTTGCAGGACCGGCACCACGCGATCCCCGGTTGTCTTTGGCACGGGGCGTTATCGTTTTGACAGGAGGCGTCTCAGGTGGAACAGACCCATCCCAGAACACTACACTTGCGTGCGCCGCGATAGAGCTGGCGAAACGAGAGGGCCTTGGCCCGGTCTTGCTATGCTCTTCGCAGGCTGTCTATGGCCGCGCCGAAGGCCCTCAGGGCGAGGGGGACACCCCTCACCCCGTTTCGGCCTACGGACAAGCGAAGCTTGAAATGGAAGCGGCCGTTGCCGGACAAGACAGTCTGTGTTGCCTGCGGATCGGCAACGTCGCAGGAACCGACGTGCTCTTGCGGAATGCGGCCCTGGGACCGGTCAAACTGGACCAGTTCCCGGACGGCCGGGGGCCGCGTCGCTGCTACATTGGCCCCAAAAGTCTGGCCACAACCATGTTGTCCTTGATCGAGGCCCATCTGGCAGGCCAAATCTTGCCCAACATCCTGAACGTTTCAGCCCCAGGAGAACGGGACATGGCCGACTTGCTGACAGAAGCCGGAGCAAAATGGTCCTGGACGCCAGCGCCCGAGGCAGCACTGCCCTCATTGTCATTGGATCTTAGCCTCATGAACAGTATTGCGCCACTGCCAAAGGCCGCCGGTTCAGCCCAATCACTGATCGCAGAGGCGCGCGCGGCAGGCTGGGGTCTTTCGGCATGACCTGGGGCAAGCGCATCCTCGACCTAGCCGTCGCCCTTCCAGTCACGATCATCGCCGCCCCTATCCTGATCGGGCTGATCACCGCCCTTCTTCTGCGCGAAGGGCGGCCGATCTTTTATGTCTCAGAACGCATGAAAACGCCGACCCAAAGTTTCGGCCTCGTCAAGCTGCGCACCATGCGACCCGCTCCCCCCTGGGCAGAGGGCGGAGTAACGGGTGGTGACAAATCTGAAAGAATGTCCGACCTGCACAGGCTGTTGCGTCGGACCCGAGGCGATGAACTTCCGCAGCTTTGGAATGTCATTAAAGGGGACATGAGCCTCGTCGGCCCAAGACCGCCGCTGCGCATCTATGTCGAGGACTACCCAGAAATATACACAGAAGTCTTGAAATGCAGGCCCGGCGTGACGGGCGTTGCGTCATTGAGGTTTCATCAACGAGAAGAAGAATTGCTGGCGGCATGCCGGACTGCGGACGAAACCGACGACGTTTATCGGCGGCGATGCATTCCTCGCAAGGCAAAGCTGGATTTGATCTATCGTGAGAACCAAAGCGTCTGCGGCGACATCATGCTCATACTTCAGACGATTGGCCGTCTCTTTGATCGAAAATAGTGCATCTGCTTGCTTAATTGACACAATCTAGTAGTATCGTTGGCTTACAGAGATCGTGAATCCGCTAAGGATTTGGCCTTGTCAGTGGGCCAGTCCGGTAGGTGGTTTCTGGGGCGCAAAAGGGTCGCGGCATTAGTCGTGAATGTGCTTGCTACCAAGAATGGTGGCCGGCGGGAGTAGGAAGAAAATTGGCAGTTCAATTTGTATTCGGGGTGCTCTTGCGGCTGGTCTCGGATCTTCCAAGGCCAGTTAAGCGATCTTTCATTGTAGCGCTTGATGTGCTGCTTCTCCCGGTTGCAATGTTCTTTGCCCTTGCGCTTCAGCAAAGCAGGTTTCCCCACACGGCAGGCATGACGCAGCTATGGCTGTCGATGATTATCCTCATGACGCTGGCCGGACTGCTGAGTGTGACGATGGGGCTGCACAAGGTTCAACTCAAGGCATACGAGACCCGGGCCCTTGGCATGACCGCCCTGCACGCCTTGGTCGTCGGGGTCGCTTCCGCGCTTCTCGGTCAATTGTCCGGCAGTGGCAGCCCGCTTTCGACCTCCATCATCTTTGCATTCGTCTTTTTCGGGCTCTGCGCCGGATCACGTTTTGTCCTTCTGCAAGTTTTGCGCTCCATCTACGCCCATGGAAAGGACCAGATCCGCGTCCTGATCTATGGTGCTGGCCGGATGGGCAAGCAGTTGGCAGCCGCCCTCAAGACAGACGACACTCTGGTCCCGATCGCCTTTGTCGATGATGACAAGGAATTGCACTCGACCATCGTGCAGGGACTGACGGTCTATTCCGGCGTCGCCATTTCAGCCTTGGTACGGCAAAAGAAGATTGATCGCGTCCTGTTGGCGATGCCTTCGCAGTCTCGGGCGCGACTTGCCCAGATTTCCAGCCGGCTTGAGGATATGGGCCTGTCTGTCGAATCTCTACCGTCCTTCTCTCAGCTTGCCGGGAACGGCGCGCGACTGGTCGAACAATTGCGCCCTGTTTCTCCGGGGCAATTCCTGGGCCGCGCCCCGGTTGATGCAGAACTTCCAGCCGGGGCAGAAACCTACGTGGGCCGATCGGTCCTGATCACAGGTGCGGGCGGATCAATCGGTTCGGAACTTTGCCGCCAGCTGATCATTTGCCGTCCCCGGCGCATCGTGCTGATGGAGATCAGCGAGCTCGCGCTCTATACGATCAACAACGAGCTTTCGGCCCTCGCCAAGCACAACGATGTTGAGATCGTGCCATGCCTCGGCTCTGTCTGCGAGGCGCCGATTGTACGCCGGGTTCTTGAAGAGCACGCCGTCGAGATTGTCGTGCATGCCGCCGCCTACAAGCATGTGCCTATCGTTGAACGCGATCCGGTTCCGGGCTTTTCCAACAACGTTCTGGGCACCCATACCCTTGCGCTGGCCGCGATGGAGGCACGGGTCAGCCGGTTCATCCTTATTTCGACCGACAAGGCTGTCCGCCCCAAGAACATGATGGGCGCCTCCAAGAGGCTGGCCGAAATTGTCATTCAGGATCTTGCCAGCCGCGCCACACCCGAGCTTGGGGACACGATCTTTTCGATGGTGCGTTTTGGCAATGTTATCGGCTCATCGGGATCTGTCATTCCGCTGTTCGAAGATCAGATTTCAAGAGGCGGCCCGGTCACTCTGACCCACAAGGACGTCACCCGGTACTTCATGACCATCCCCGAGGCTGCACGACTGGTCCTTGTGGCCGGCAGCTTTGCCAAGGGTGGCGATCTGTTCGTTCTGGATATGGGTGACCCGGTCTCGATCTACGACCTTGCCCGCCAGATGATCACGACAGCAGGCTATACCCTGCGCAGTGAAGACAATCCCGAAGGGGATATCGAAATTGTCCTGACTGGCCTGCGCCCCGGTGAAAAGCTTAGCGAAGAGCTGCTGATCGGCAAAGGACAGACCACCACGCCGCACCCCAAGATCCTGCGTGCCCGCGAAACCCATCTGAGCGAGATCGAGGTCGCCGCTTGCATCAAGGCCCTGCGGGCCGCCGTTGCAGAGGCCGACGACAAGTCGATCCGGGACATCGTTGGCCGTTGGGTGCAAGAAGCAAAAGGGCAAAAGTCCCTCAAGGACAAAGCCCGCCAGACTTTTCCGGCCGAGTAGCACCGGCGCATTTGCTGCGAAACGCTAGGACGCGGCAGCGATACGTGGGCGGCCTTGGGCAGTGACGCGGATCGTGGCCTCAATGAACATGGACTGGCCCTCTACCTCCACTTCCTTGATCTCCCGCGAAATGCTCAGCCGGATCTCCTCAACACCGGCGAGGCGGGCCCGATCCGATGCCTCTGCCTCCAGAGCGACTTCCAGCGCTTCAAGGGCTGCGTCCCTGTCTGTGTATCTGACCGGGCCACTTGGCAGGTGGGACGTGAACGTGCCGGGTCCTGACCCCGTCACTGTTCCGCTTGCGACCATAGCAACCTGACCGACAACCGCGCCGATCGCATTGGCTACGCCACCCTGTGCCGGCAACACCATCCGGGCCCCCAGCCGTTCACCGACGGCGCCATAATAGCTGGCCGCCGAAGCCCCAAGACCGATGACAGGCACACCCAGCCGAAGCTCGGTCTCGATGACCCCGCGGTGCCGGTCAAGACCGGCGGTGGTCAGCCCATGCCGCGCCAATGCTGCGGGGGACAGGCCCCAGTCCCGCCCATCCTCGGCAAAGGCGGTCTCAAGCAGGCAGGTGACGGTCTGGTCGGTCAGTTGCTCGATGATGGCCCGCGCCATGGGACCGGCCCCTTCCGCGATGCGCTCGCCGCGCCCGGATCGTTTACGGGCAAACAGGGCAAGTCCCTTTTCGGCCGCCGCCCCATCCCAGGACGCCAGCGTGCCGGTTACATGCGCCGCATCGGACGGCGTAACCCCGGCGATCATAGCAAAGCCCCGCGACACCAGACGCCCCAGCGCCGGAGCCTCTACCCGGCTGCGGACGGCATCGGACCAGGCGAGGGGCCCATCTGCCAACCGCGCCGCAACGGCGGCTTCTCTGGCATCCAGCCCGGGCGGAACCGCTGACCAAAGTGGCACCACGAACCGGCCAACACCATCAGGTGCGGCGTCAATGGACAGGGCCCGGTCCAGCGTCCTGTGCACCAGCGCCCCATGGGTCACCGCCAACAACGACAGCGGCATGAGTCTGCGAGGGCCAAGCATAAGGCCGCCCTCCAATCCCTCTAGCAGGTGGACTTCGCTATCGCCGCCCAAACCGGTGGTCCGCATCGCAACAGCCTCGACCATTGTCCGATACGGGCCGACACGCGCGCCTTCCGGATCGATCTTGGGACGGCCATCGCGCAACAGGCAAACGTCGGTGGTCGTGCCGCCGATATCGCTGACCAGCGCATTCTGCTCACCGGTCAGCCAACTGGCCCCGGCAATGCTGGCGGCCGGGCCACTCAGGATTGTCTCGATCGGCTTTTCACGGGCAAGGGCAGCGCTGACCAGCGCCCCATCGCCGCGCACGACCATCATCCGGGCCGAAATGCCGCGTCGTTCAAGATGGGCCTCGCAGGCCCCGATCAATCCGTCGATCATCCCGATCAACCGGGCGTTCAGCACAGCAGTCAGCGCTCGCTTCGGGCCACCCAAAGCGCTGGACAATTCATGCGAACAGGTCACCGGGCGACCGGTCACGGACCGGATCAGATCACGAACGGCCAGCTCATGACCGGGGTTGCGCGTGGCAAAGCGGGCAGCCACGGCAAACCCGGTGATATCGGGGCCAAGGGCCGCGAGCGCGTCTCCAAGGGCACCAATATCCAGCGGGGCAATCTCCTGCCCGGCATGCCCGTGCCCACCTGCAAGACGGATGACCGGATCGCCCTTTAGGGCCGCCTCAAGCCCATCGCGGGCAAGTTCGCCGTCGTCAAAACCAATAAAGATCAGGGCAACGCGGCCGCCCTGCCCCTCGACCAGCGCATTGGTGGCAAGGGTTGTCGAAAGCGACACCATACCGATGGCGGCAGGGTCCAAACCGGTCTCTTCCAGAACCGCATCAATTGCGCCGGCAATCCCAAGCGAAAGATCAGGACGCGAGGTCAGCGCCTTGGCCGAGGCAAGGACACGGTCTTCACCTTCATCAATCAGGACGGCGTCCGTGTAGGTGCCCCCGGTATCCACGCCCAACAAGACTGCCATCGATCCAACTCCAGCTGCACTGGGCGCATTGTAAGGCGGGTTTCAACCCGCCCGCCGCCACGAAAACGGCGCGAAGATCGCTCTTCGCGCCGCACCGATTCAGTAAGGTGGGTTTCAACCCACCGCCAGCCCTAGTTCAGGGCCGCGTCCGTGATCGCATGGGTCCATGCGCCTTCTGGCACCGCCGTGATCACCGGGTCGGAGCCGCCAGCCAACAGCGTATCAACCGTGCGCTGAAAGTCAGCCGGGTCAAGGGCGCCATTGGACCCTGCGGTCAGCTTGGCAATCTCTTCCATCATGGCGATCTGGTGCCCTTCGGTCTGGGCGCCCGTCTCGTCATAATCCAGCACGATCATCGCCGCCTCGAGCGGGTTTTCTTCCGCCCACTTCCAGCCCATCATCGAGGCCCGGACAAAGCGGACCATCTTGTCGGTAAAGGCGGGATCGTCGAGGTTGCTTTCCAGGACGTACATCCCGTCCTCCAGCGTCGCCACGCCCATATCCTCGTACTTGAAGGTGATCAACTCGTCCGGGCTGACGCCCGCCTCAAGCACCTGATTGTACTCGTTGTAGGTCATGGTCGAGATGCAGTCGGCCTGGCGCTGCAACAGGGGATCGACGTTAAAGCCCTGCTTGAGAACGGTCACCCCGTCCTCTCCACCTTCGGTTGGAATGCCTTCCTGGCTCATCCAGCTGAGGAACGGGTATTCGTTGCCAAAGAACCAGACGCCGATGGTCCGCCCCCGGAAATCCTGGGGTCCGGTTATCCCGGTATCCTTCCAGCAGGTCAGCATCAGACCCGACGACTTGAAAGGCTGGGCGATGTTCACGACCGGCAAACCGTTCTCGCGGGCCGCAAGCGCGGATGGCATCCAGTTGAGCATGACATCTGCCCCGCCACCGGCAAGAACCTGTGGTGGCGCAATGTCGGGACCACCGGCAAGAATGGTCACATCCAGGCCTTCCTCGTCATAGAACCCCTGGTCAAGGGCGACGTAGTAGCCCGCGAACTGGGCCTGGGTCACCCATTGCAATTGCAACCTGACTTCATCTTGGGCCAGGGCAGGCGCTGCCACGCCCATCGCCGCCGCAGCGGCCAGTATCATCCGTTTCATTTGTCAAACCTCCTTGCTGATTTGTCGTTGCCGTCTGTTCGTCTTGCCCGGCCTCATCGTACCATTTGTTTATTGCGCACGTTGCGAGGGGTGCCAGAACGTCAACCCACGTTCTGCGAGCGTAACCACACCGTAAAAGGCGCTTCCCGCCAGCGCGGCCACCAGGATGGCGGCCCACACTACATCTAGCGCCAACTGCCCAACCGAGGTCGAGATTCGAAACCCTAGACCAACGGTTGGGGAACCGAAGAACTCTGCCACAATGGCACCAATCAGGGCCAATGTGGTGGAAATCTTCAGGCCGTTGAAAATGAAAGGCAGGGCCGCGGGAAGCCGCAGCTTCCAAAGGGTCTGCCAGTAGCTGGCGCCATAGGTCCGCATCAGATCCCGCTGCATCGCGCTGGTATCGCGCAGCCCCGCCACCGTGTTCACCAGCATCGGAAAGAAGACCATCAGGACCACGACCGCCGCCTTGGACTGCCAGCCAAATCCATACCACATGACAAGGATCGGCGCGGTCCCGACGATAGGAAGGGCCGCCATGAAACTGCCCACCGGCAAAAGCCCACGACGCAAGAAGTCAAACCGATCCACAAGGACCGCGATGCACAGGGCCGCCCCACAGCCCATCACATAGCCCGACAACCCACCCTTCAGAATGGTTTGGACAAAGTCAGCCCAGAGCACGGTCAGGTTGGCCCCAAAGGCAGCCCCAATGGCACTGGGGGCGGGCAAGATGACCTGCGGGACGTTCAGCCCCCGCACGATGAATTCCCACATCACAAGAACCGTCAGCCCAAAGATCGCAGGCACCGCTATTTGGCCCAGCCGGGTGTTGGACAGCGGTCCATTGGCCAGCCGGGCATTCAGCGCCCAACCTGCGGCCCAGACGACAAGGGCAAGGGACAAGGGGATCATCCTGCAACCCCCATCCGGCGCAGGGTTCGACGCTCCATCGCGCCAATGGCAAAAACCAGCACCGCCGCAAGCGTGGCTGCGGCAAAAAGGGCGGCCCAGATTTGCGAGGTCTGGCCATAGTAGCTACCCGCAAGCATGCGTGCACCAAGACCGCCCTTTTGCACCGGCAATTCGCCGACGATTGCCCCGACGAGGCTGGCCGCAATTCCAATCTTCAAGGACGCGAAAAGGTAGGGCACCGAGGCGGGCAACCGCAGCTTGAACAAGGTCTCCATGGGCGAGGCCGAATACGTCCGCAAAAGATCAAGCTGCATGGCATCCGGACTTCGCAAACCCTTTACCATGCCCACAACGACGGGAAAGAACGACAGGTAGGCCGAGATGACTGCCTTCGGGAACATCCCCTGCACGCCGACTGAATAAAGGACAACGATGATCATGGGGGCCAGCGCCACAATCGGGATCGTCTGGCTGACGATGGCCCATGGCATGACACTCATATCCATCGTGCGGCTATGGACGATGCCAACGGCCAAAAGCACGCCAAGCCCGGTTCCGATCACAAAGCCCAGAACAGTGGCCCATAGGGTGATGCCGGTGTGATAGACGAGGCTTCGGTTGGAAAAGCTACCCGATTGGACGATACCGCGGCGGCCATAGACCTCTTCCCCGATTGTGCTGTCCCAGATTTCGATCGCCACCTGATGGGGCGCAGGCAACTTGGCGCGTTCCTGGCTCCAGCTTCGCGCCAGGTGGTCGGTGTTGGACAGGACCAGAGCAATGGCACCGGCGTCGCGACGCTCGATCGCGGTGGACGGTGTGACGACGGCGCCTGCACGCTCTGCCTCTGTCAGGACTTCGCGGATGTTCATGGGAAGGCAGGCCACATACCAAAGCGTGACAATGGCAAAAACGACAACGAGGACTGGCAGAATGCGTTCCCTCACGCAGCCGCCCTCCTGTCATATTCAGGCTTGCCGCAGAAATTCTTTGGAAAAGAATTTCGTCCCCAACCCCCGATGGCTAAGGAAGTAAAAACTTTCTGCGAAAGTTTTTGGCCACAACGCCTAGTCATCGGTATACCCCGCGCGCAGGCCTTCTCGGACCCGATGCGCGATCTCGATAAAGGCCTGGCTGTCGCGGATATCGAGCGGCCTCTCTCGGGGCAGCGGGCTATCGATGACATCCGTGATCCGACCTGGTCGGGGACTCATCACGACAATCTTGGTCGACAGGTAGACGGCCTCGGGGATGGAATGGGTAACGAACCCGATGGTCTTTCCAGTCCGGTCCCACAAGCCAAGCAGCTCTTCATTCAGGCGGTCCCGCACGATTTCGTCCAAGGCGCCGAAGGGCTCGTCCATCAACAGGATATCTGCATCAAAAGCCAGCGCGCGGGCAATTGAGGCCCGCTGCTGCATGCCACCCGACAACTGCCATGGGTATTTGTTCTCGAACCCGTCAAGGTCGACCAACGCAAGGACGCGGCGCACCCTTTCGGCCTGCTCGGCCTTGGAGAACTTCATGATCTCAAGCGGCAGGCGGACATTGCCGCCTATCGTGCGCCAGGGATAAAGGCCCGCCGCCTGAAACACATAGCCATAGCTGCGCGCCCGTCTTGCGGCATCCGGGGTCATGCCATTGACCGTCAAAGTGCCGCCTGTTGGTGTCTCAAGCCCCGCGATGCAGCGCAGGAACGTCGTCTTGCCGCATCCTGACGGGCCGATGAACGACACAAACTCCCCCCGCCCGATGTCCAGATTGACATCGCGCAGGGCCTGCACAGGACCGTCACCGGTCTGAAATGTCAGATCCAGGCCACGCGCCGCGATGACCGGGGCAGTATCTGCTTGCGGTTCGGTCTGTGCCATCACACTCCGCTCGCCGGGATCCCCGATCGGGCCACAGGGCGCGGATCGGTGAGGGCCTTCCAAGATGACAGCGCCCGGTTGACCGGTGCATTGGCCTCGCGCGGGACAAACTGGCCGTGCCCTTCCTGGGTCCGCACCTCGCCATCGTGCACCACGACCTTGCCCCGCGACAGGGTAAAGCGGGGCAGGCCCTTGACCTCTTTTCCCTCAAAGACGTTGTAGTCGATAGCCGATTGCTGACTGGCGGCCGTAATCGTCTTTGACTTTTCCGGGTCCCAGACAACCAGATCGGCGTCAGCGCCAACCAGAACGGCGCCCTTGCGCGGATAGCAATTCAGGATCTTGGCGATATTGGTCGAGGTGACGGCGACAAATTCGTTCAACGTCAGGCGACCCGTGGTCACCCCATGGGTCCAAAGCATCGGCATCCGGTCTTCCAGACCCCCCGTCCCGTTGGGGATCTTGGTAAAGTCACCAAGGCCAAAACGCTTCTGTTCGGTCGTAAAGGCACAGTGATCCGTTGCCACGACCGAGAGAGAGCCCGATTGCAAACCGGCCCAAAGCGAATCCTGATGTTTCTTGTCCCGAAATGGAGGCGACATGACGCGCCGCGCTGCATGGTCCCAATCGGGGTGAGCGTACTCGCTTTCGTCCAGGGTAAGGTGCTGGATCAGCGGCTCTCCCCAAACCCGCTTGCCCTGCTGGCGGGCCCGGCGGATGGCCTCATGCGCCTCTTCACAGGACGTGTGAACCACATAAAGCGGCACCCCGGCCATATCAGCGATCATGATCGCCCGGTTCGTCGCCTCCCCCTCAACCTGAGGGGGGCGGGAATAGGCATGGGCCTCGGGTCCGCTGTTGCCCGCCTCCATCAGCTTGCGCTGAAGCTCGGCCACCACATCACCGTTTTCGGCATGGACCATCGCCACACCGCCCAACTCGCCCAGGCGGCTGAACGATGCATAAAGCTCATCGTCATTGACCATCAGGGCGCCCTTGTAGGCCATGAAATGCTTGAAGGTCGTGATGCCCTTGTCGATCACCTTGGGCATGTCGTCAAAGACCTGCTCTCCCCACCATGTAATGGCCATGTGGTAGGAATAGTCGCAATTGGCGCGCGTAGATTTGTTGTGCCACATCTGAAGGCCGTCAAGCAGGCCTTGGCCCGGCGCTGGCAGGACAAAGTCGACGACCATGGTCGTTCCCCCTGACACCGCCGCCCGGGTCCCGCTTTCAAAATCGTCAGCCGAATAGGTGCCCATGAACGGCATTTCGAGGTGGGTGTGGGGATCAATGCCGCCGGGCATGACGTAGCAGCCGGTGGCATCAAGCGTTTCATCACCAGACAGGCCCTGGCCAATCTCGATGATGCGCCCACCATCGACCAAGACATCCGCCTTGTAGGTCAGGTCGGCGGTCACGACGGTGCCATTCTTGATCACGGTACTCATCTGGTCATCCCTCTCTCATGAAAAATTTCGGTCCCTGCCGGGAACGTCGGCCGTCACAATCCTTGCTGGCCTTCGCAAATGGGGTTGCCGTTGGCATCCCTGACCTGAAAGCCCGAAGGGGGATCGGTCCGTTCTATCGAAAAAAGGTAGCAACCATCAGTATTCTGAAACACCGAAGATACCGGTGTTCCGGGCGGCAGTACCGATGCGACTTCTGCCGGAAGGGTTGGTGGCACGTCCCGATCTGATCCCGGGGGCGGTGGAACGGCGCAGGCTGCGACCAACGGCAGCAGCAGGAAGGACAGATATCGGGACATTCAGAACTCCAAAACATTCAAGTCAGGCAAGCAACGGCAAGCCCTGGCAATACCCGATCCTTGCAGGTCCGCCCCTGCGCGGGTCAAGGGCAAGCGTCCGCTCACGCGACAATACCTGCCGTTTCGACAACTGCATGAAACAGGACATCCGTGCCCTTGGCCGCCCAATCGGGCGTGATCTCTTCTGCCTCGTTATGGCTCAGGCCGTTCTTGCAGGGGCACATCACCATGACCGTCGGGGCGACCCGGTTGATCCAGCAGGCATCGTGCCCTGCGCCCGATACGATATCGAGATGGCTGTATCCCAGCCGTTCAGCAGCCGACCGGACCGTATTGACCAGCGTCGGATCAAACGTGACCGGATCAAAATGCCCGACCGGTTCGATACTAATACCAAGACCCAGCTCCTTTGCGATCTCGGCCGCGGCAGCCTCGACCTGGGTCCGCATGGACGTCAGCTTCGCCAGCTCAGGAGAGCGGATGTCGACGGTAAAGACAGCCTTGCCCGGGATCACATTGCGCGAGTTGGGGTAGACATTGGCCTGCCCCACCGCGCCGACCGCGCCGGGCTGATGGTCCATGGCGATCTGGTGCACAGCTTCCATGATCCGGGCCATGCCCAGCCCGGCGTTTACCCTCATCGCCATGGGGGTAGATCCGGTATGGGCGTCCTTACCCGTCAGAGTAATCTCTAGCCACCAAAGGCCCTGGCCATGGGTGACGACTCCGATATCCTTGCCTTCGGCTTCGAGGATCGGGCCCTGTTCGATGTGCAGTTCAAGAAAGGCGTGCATCTTGCGGTCGCCTACCTTTTCGGTGCCCTTCCAGCCGATACGCTCCAATTCATCCCCAAAGGCTTTGCCATCCGCATCGGTCCGGGCATAGGCCCAGTCCTGTTCGTGGATGCCGGCAAACACACCAGAGGCCAGCATGGCAGGGGCAAAACGGGTCCCCTCTTCGTTGGTCCAGTTGGTCACCACGATCGGATGATGGGTCTTGATCCCCAGATCATTGAGGGTCCGCAAAACCTCTAGCCCACCCAGGACACCCAGAACGCCGTCGTATTTTCCGCCAGTCGGCTGAGTATCAAGGTGGCTGCCCACATAGACCGGAAGGGCGTCGGGGTCGGTGCCTTCTCGCCGGGCAAACATGGTGCCCATCTCGTCCAGCCCCATGGTGCAGCCTGCCGCCTCACACCATTTCTGAAACAGGGCGCGGCCTTCGGCATCGGCATCCGTCACGGTCTGGCGGTTGTTACCGCCCGCCACGCCGGGTCCGATCTTGGCCATCTCCATCAGGCTGTCCCACAGCCGGGCCCCGTCAATCTTGAGGTTCGCGCCGGGCGCTTGCGGGGTCGGGGACATTTGTATCTCCATCTTGTCAGGCCACCCTGCATTCCGGCAGGGCCAGGCACAACTGATTTGACCAACTGGTCAAAGCGACGCTAACACGGAGGTACGGGCAGTCAAGATGCCCAGCCCAGGAAAGGACCTGCCGTTGGCTCAACCGCGTACCCGCATCCAGACCCGGAACCGCGAAGCCATTCTGGCGGCCGGTCTTGAAGTCTTTTCGTCGCAAGGGTTTAGAGGGGCGACATTGGATGAGATCGCGGCCAAGGCCGGATTGTCCAAGCCCAACCTGCTCTATTACTTCCCCTCGAAAGAGGCCATTCACCATGCGCTACTGGACGGGCTGCTTGCCACTTGGCTTGACCCGCTGCGGGCGCTGGACCCCAAAGGCCCACCTAAGGCCGAAATCCTCGCCTACGTTCAGCGCAAACTGGCGATGAGCCGCGACTACCCGCGGGAAAGCCGCCTTTTCGCAAACGAAATCCTGCAGGGCGCGCCAAGGATCGAGCCTGCGCTGTCGGGAGAACTGAAGACACTTGTCGACGAAAAGGCAAAGGTCATTCGCGGGTGGTCTGACGCCGGGCAAATCGCAGCTGTCGACCCGCATCACCTCGTCTTCTCGATCTGGGCGCTGACCCAACACTACGCCGATTTTGACGTCCAGGTCCGGGCGGTGCTGGGAGGGACCGACCCCTTTCCTGGGGCGGAGGAGTACCTTGACCAATTGTTCAGCCGGATGCTTGCCGTCTGACGGACCCCGCTAGACGGCACGGGCCTCGTCAGCGTGAAAGTCGATATGCAGATGGTTCCCATCCGGGTCCCAGATATTGACCTGAACGATGGGGAATGTCGGCACCCGGGTCAGCTCGTACTTTTCACCCATCTGATCCAGCTTGGCGATGAACTTATCCAAGCCCTTCGCCCGAAAGGCCCCATGCTCCAGCTTCAGGTCGTTGGGGTCTGATCCCGGTTCTGCCTTTACCTCGACCACATGGACCATCGCCTGATCCTTGGCATAAAGCCAGGCCCCCGGAAAACTGAAGTTCGGACGGGGCCCAGGCTTCATGCCAAGGACCTTGTCGTACCAGTCAATCATTTCTGCCAGCCGCGTGGTGCGGATGTTGATATGGTCCAGGTCTTCAATCATTTGACTTACTCCGCAGCCTGGGCGGCCGGGTTATTGGGATGGGTGGTCCAGTTGGCATAGTCCGATGTCACAACCTTGCCTGTACGCGGATCAACCGCTCCGTCAGGCATCCGTTCCATCGTGATGCAGTCCTCGACGGGGCAAACATCGACACACAGGTTACAGGCCACGCATTCTGCGTCAATCACCTCGAACACCCGGCCTTCCTTCATCGCGATCGCCTGGTGCGAGGTATCTTCGCAGGCGGCATAGCAGCGACCGCATTTGATGCAGGCATCCTGGTCGATCTTGGCCTTGGCGACGTAGTTCAGGTTCAGATACTGCCAGTCGGTAACATTGGGCACGGCCCGTCCGACAAAATCCGCCGTAGTCTCATAGCCCTTTTCGTCCATCCATTGGGACATGCCGGAAATCATTTCCTGAACGATCTTGAAGCCATAGGTCATCACGGCCGTGCAGACCTGTACGTTGCCGGCCCCCAGAACCATGAATTCTGCGGCATCGCGCCATGTAGTGACGCCGCCGATGCCCGAAATGGGCAGGCCCCGCGTCTCGGCATCGCGGGCAATGTCGGCCACCATGTTCAGGGCAATCGGCTTGACCGCAGGGCCACAAAAACCACCGTGGCTGCCCTTGCCGTCGATAGAGGGCTCGGGGCTCATCGTATCGAGGTTGACCGACGTGATCGAAGAAACCGTATTGATCAATGACACCGCATCCGCCCCACCCGCCATGGCGGCACGGGCCGGGTAGCGGATGTCGGTGATGTTTGGCGTCAGCTTGACGATGACGGGCATCCGGGTGGACTGTTTGCACCAGCGGGCAACCATCTCGATGTATTCGGGGACCTGGCCAACAGCGGCTCCCATCCCACGCTCGCTCATGCCGTGGGGGCAACCAAAGTTCAGTTCGATCCCGTCGGCGCCTGTCTCTTCGACCAGGGGCAGGATTGCCTTCCAGGCGCTTTCCTCGCAAGGGACCATGATCGACACCACCATGGCGCGGTCGGGGTAGTCCCGCTTGACCGCCTTGATCTCGCGCAGGTTCACCTCAAGCGGGCGATCGGTGATCAGTTCGATGTTGTTGATACCCAGGACCCGGCGGTCGGCCCCATAGACAACGCCGTAGCGAGGACCGTTGACGTTAACGATGGGGGGGCCAGCCTCGCCAAGGGTCTTCCAGACCACACCACCCCAGCCGGCCTCAAAGGCGCGGCGCACGTTGTATTCCTTGTCCGTCGGCGGGGCCGAGGCCAGCCAGAACGGGTTTGGGGATTTGATTCCAATAAAGTCGCTTCTCAGATCGGCCATCTCTTGCCCTCCGTTCGTAAGGTGGGTCCAGACCCACCTTACCGTAAATCCGACGCTAGAACGTAAGGTGGGTTCAAACCCACCTTACCCCATCAGCGCCTTGTGAATGTCCTCAGCCGCATCGCGGCCCTCTGCCACTGCCGTCACGGTCAGGTCATCTCCGCCTGAGGCGCAATCACCCCCCGCCCAGACACCCGCAACGCTGGTCTGGCCCGCACCGGTTACGGCAATCTTGCCGCCCTCCAGGGCGAGGCCGCCGTCCGTTGTCAGGACCTGTCCGATCGCCTTGAACACCTGATCCGCCGCCAGACGGAACCGTTCTCCTGTCCCCTTGAGGACCCCATCTTCTTCGCCGGTATACTCAAGTTCAATCTCGCCAACCGATCCGTTGCCATGCACCGCGACAGGCATCACGTTGAACAACAGCCGCACACCATGTGAGGCCGCCAGGTCCTGCTCGTACCGGCTGGCCCCCATCCTGTCGCGGCTGCGACGGTAAGCGATGGTGACACTGTCCGCCCCGAGCAATTTGGACTGCACTGCCGCGTCAACCGCCGTCATCCCGCCGCCGATGACGACGACATTACGTCCAACAGGGAGGGCGGCCAGATCCTCGGCCTGACGCAGGTCAGCGATGAATGCGACCGCGTCCTCCACGCCTGCCTTGTCTTCACCATCCGCTCGCAGGGCATTTACCCCACCTAGGCCAACCCCAAGGAAGACCGCGTCAAAATCGGACTTCAGGCCCTCAAGCGTCAGGCCGTCTCCCAGCATCTTGCCGGTCTCAACCGTGATCCCGCCAATACCAAGAAGCCAGTCGACTTCGCGCGAGGCGAAACTGTCAGTGGCCTTGTAGGCCGCGATGCCGAATTCGTTCAGGCCGCCGGGTCGGGCCTTGGCCTCAAATAGCGTGACGGCATGGCCCTTCATGGCCAGACGGTGTGCGCAAGCAAGGCCAGCCGGTCCCGCACCGACCACAGCCACCGCTTTGCCTGTCGGCGCCGCTCTTTCGAAGGGATGGTCGCCCGTCTCCATCAGGACATCGGTCGCATAGCGCTGCAGGCGACCGATCTCGACCGGCTTGCCCTCTGCCGCTTCGCGCACACAGGCCTCTTCGCAAAGCGTCTCGGTCGGGCAGACCCGGGCGCACATACCGCCAAGGATATTCTGTTCGAAAATGGTCCGCGCCGCTGCCTCGGGCGTGCCAGTCTGGATTTGCCGGATGAACAGCGGAATATCGATCGAGGTCGGACAGGCCGTGATGCAAGGCGCGTCATAGCAAAAGTAACAGCGATCTGCCGCCACCGCCGCTTCGTGCGGGGCGTAGGGGGTGTGAAGATCGCCAAAGTTCTCGGCGATCTGGGACGGGGGCAATCGGCCCGGAACGATCCCTGGCGTCATTGGGTTCGGCATGACTGGCTCCCTGGCATGCGGCTCTTATTGACGACAGCCTGCCACAACCCAAAATTTTATCAAATGGTAAATTTTGGGCATCTTGCGAATGCTACCGAAACTTGTCCTTCCATTCGGGATGCCAGCGCGACAAGGGTGGCCGCTTTTCAGTAAGGTCGCTTGCGCCCCAGAGGATGCGGCGGTTGTCCATTTCTGTCGTGACATCGTCATCCGGGCAAATGATGTAGAACTGCCCCTCGGCGATAGCGTCCAACATGAAGCCCGCCACCTGATCGGCCGACCACGCCCCCGGCTTGGGCAGATCCTTGCCCGTCGTGGTCCAGCCCGGCACCAACAGATAGGCCGCAATTCGAGGCCCCGGTTCGGACCTCAACCGATGCTCCAGCTGTTCGGTGTAGGTTTTCAGCGCCGATTTGGTCACGTTGTAGATGACGTTGCCGGGCGGATTGGTGATCCCCTGCTTTGAACCTGTGTTGACGATGATCGCCTCTTTGCCCGCGGCCTGCATCCGGGGCAGAAACGCCCTTTCCCCATGGACCGGGCCCCAGAAGTTAACATCCATTGTCCGGTGCCAATCCTCCATACTGTCGTCTTGGCCGCCTTTGACCCGCGCGGCAGCATTGTTCATCAGCAGGGCGCAGTCGCCGAAACGGTCGTAGGTTGCGGCTGCCAGCGCCTCCAGATCAGCGGGATTGGCGACGTCGGTCCGGACGGACATCACCGCATCCACACCGCCGGGGGCGACCTTTGCGACATCCGCGGCGGTCGCATCAAGCTCGGGCGCAACATCGGCCAGAACGACGTTCATCCCCCGCTCCGCCAGCCTCAATGCGACGGCTCGACCAATGCCCGAGGCCGCCCCGGTTATGACGGCCGTGCGGCCCTTGGTCAGCATATGATCGCTCATCCCATCACCTTTGTGCCAAGCTCATGCGCTTCGTTCGCAATCTTGCGGGCGCTGGCGTCGCGCAGTTCCTCGACCGTTCTGACACCCAACCGGGCCGCTCCGGTCCAGTCGCGGGTCTGCACCTTGGGCGACTTCATCCGTTCCGCTGCTGCCGGAATGGCATCGGCGTATTGCGGCAGCCACTGGGCCTGGGCGACGAGCATCTCGTCCACCATCTGCCAGACCTCCTCTGGCGTGCAAATCGCGCCCACCAAAGGGTCGTGCAGGACCGCTTGCTTGAGGAGTTCGACATCCCCCGTCATTGCGGCCTGCACGCTCATCCGCTGGACGTTGACAGAGGCGTTGCAGGTGGCCGCACAGGCCAGGGGAAGCTCGATCCCTTCCACCATGTTGATGCCAAACCGATCCACGAAACCGGGGCTTTCGATGATGCAATCCTCGGGCAGGTTCTTGATGATGCCGCCGTTGCGGACGTTGAAATGGCCGCGATAGGTCCGGCCGGTTTCCAGCGCCTCCAATATCCAGCTGGCGTGCTCGTCCGTGCGGGGGCCGGACAGGGGTTGCCCTGCCTCGTCCAGAAACTTTGGAAAATCCTGTTCGAACCAGTTCCGGTTCTCGGTGGTATAGCGCAGATAGCCGCCCGTCTCGCCGTGAATCCAGTTGTCCAGACTGATCCAGTCCATGATCTGATCGGGCCGCTTGCGGTACCAGGGCAGATACTCGCTCAGGTGTCCGTTGCTTTCGGTCGAGTAGTAGCCAAACCGTTTCAACACATCGATCCGCACCTTTTCCTGCTGCGAAAAGATCGGATGGGTTTCAAGGGCATTGATCAATTCATCACGCTCAATGCGACGCCCATCGTATATAATATCAATATACCATGTTTGATGGTTGATGCCGGAGCAGATGATATCAACTTCAGACATTGGCACCTTGAGGGCCGCCGCGATCTGGCGATGTCCGTTCTGGACGCCGTGGCACAGACCCACGGTATTGACCTTGCCATAGTCGAGGCATGCCCAGGTCATCATGACCATGGGGTTAGCGTAGTTCAGCAAAAGGGCGCCCGGCTCGGCCACTTCGCGAATGTCGCGGCAAAAGTCGAGCATGGCGGGGATACCGCGCTGACCGTAGAGGATCCCACCGGCGCAGATCGTATCGCCCACGCATTGGTCGACGCCGTATTTCAACGGAATGCGGATATCGTCGGCAAAAGCCTCGAGCCCGCCGATCCGCACACAGTTCATGACATAGCGCGCGCCCTCCAGAGCCTTTCGCCGGTCGGTTGTCGCCGTGACCACTGTCCCCAATCCGTTGACCGTCACGATCCGCTGAATGATCTGCTGGATCATGTCGAGGTTGTGGGCGTTGATATCGGTCAGGGCGATCTCGATATTCTCGAACTCGGGCACCCGCAGGATGTCCGAGCACAGCTTTTTGGTGAACCCGACGCTGCCTGCGCCGATGATGCAAATCTTGAAATCGGTCATGCTGCTAATCCTTGGTGGAGTGACATCAGATAGGTTCGGTGCGGCAGGCAGGCCGATGCCGCCCGGGTGTATTCGGACAGAAGCTGCTGATGCGTTTTGCGTGCCGCTGATCGGGCCTTTGGATCTCGTGCCATCGCGGCCTTGGCCACGTCACGCCGAAGCAGGCCAAGCCCGTCCAGCACCGGGGTATAAAGCTGCTCTTCCACATGCGGCAGGCCCATGGGAAAGGGGGCAAAGTCGGCCCGGACGGGCACGCGGCCTTGCCACGCCTCTAGCCTGTCGGTGACAGCCTTGGGATGACTGACGGCGACATCCTGCCAAAACGCGGTATCCCGCCGTTCGGACACATAGTGCAGACGGATAAAGTCGCGGAAATCGTCGACCTGACGGCCTACGGCGGCGTTGTATTTCGCCGCCCCACCCTGCTGCCCGACCAGGCTGGTCAACAACATAAGCTGCACAATGGTGCCGTGGATCGAGGTTGCTTCCAAGGGCTCAAGGAATGATGAACTCAGGCCAAGAGCGACGCAGTTGCCGATCCAGGCGTCCTGCAACCGGCCTGCGTCGATCCGGATGTCATTGCGCGGCGCGATCGGTCGGCCCAACGCGGCCTCAATCTCGGCCTTGGCATCATCGGGAGAGGTGTGGGCATCCGAATAGACGTAGCCGCAGCCATAGCGACCTTGGGTCGGGATCTTCCACATCCAGCCCGATCCCTGCGCCCAGGCAAGGGTAAAGGGATCGATCTCTTCCCCGTCTTTGATATCCAGCCAGAAAGGCATGGCCCGGTTGACCGGCAGCACGTCGGCATAGCTAAGCCATTTGGCATCAAGCGCCGAGATGACGCGGCGGCTGAACCCGGTGCAGTCGATGAACAGGTCCGCCGCGACGCTTCGACCGCTCTCCATTTTCAGGGCTGTAATCTTGCCGTCAGCGGTCTCGACCCCGACCACCTGATCATCGAGGACGGCCACACCCTGGGCCTGTGACTTGAGCCATGCCCCGGCGAGGGCCTGGTCAAAGTGGTAGGCGTAGTGGAACGGACCTGCCGGGATCAGACGCCCTGCCTTTTGGGCGAAAGGCGCGCGTTTGCGGTCCATCAGATGCCGGAACAGATGCACCTCGGACACAGACCGGCCCGAGGCGACAGCGTAGAGGTCCAGACCTGCCCCCGCGACAGCGGCAGTATCGTCGATCGGCCCGTCATAACTGTGCCCGAGGGCCCGCCAGTCGCGATGACGAATACCGTATTTGATCGTCGCCCCGGTCGCCGCCAAAAACGCCTGTTCGTCCAGCCCCAGATGCCGCAGCATTTGCCGGAAGACGGCCGTTGTCCCCTCGCCCACGCCGATCGTGCCGATCTTGCTCGACTCGATCACCGTGATGGCGGTGTCCTGTCCCTGACCTTTCCGCCGGGCGACATCACCCAGAATCAGGGCAGCAAGCCACCCGGCCGTGCCGCCACCAACGATGACGATATGGCCGGGCAGTTTGGTCATGATGCCTTGCGCGCCTTGATCCGGGCAAACTCGGGCAACCAGTCGTCATGGGCCATCAGCAGATCATCCGTCAGGGCCCAGATCTGATCGAGATCCAGTTCCGCCGCCGTGTGCGGATCAAGCATGGCGGCATGGTAGATATGCTCGGGGTTCTCTTCGACCAGCGCCGCCACGGTCAGCTCCTGCACGTTGAGGTTCGTGCGGATAAGGCCGATCAGCTGCGGCGGGATGTCCCGCACGACCGTTGGCTGCAACCCGTTGTCGTCCACCAGCACCGGCACCTCGACCGCCGCCCCATCGGGCAATTGGGGAATATAGCCTTGGTTGCGGATGTTGCCGTAGATCACCGAAGGCTCACCCGTCACGACCGAGTTCATGATGGCCGAGGCGTATTCATGGCTAGGCTCTACCTTGATCGTGTTCGCCTCGCGGTAATCCTTGGCCTGCTTTTCCCAACGGTCGATCTGCTCGACACAACGCTTGGGATATTCGTCCAGCGGCAAGCCGAACTTTTCGATCAGATCAGGGCGGTCGCGCTTGATGAAATAGGGGGTGTATTCGGCGAAATGCTCAGAGCTTTCGGTCACGAAATAGCCCAGCCGCATCAGCATCTCGTAGCGCACCTTGTTGGGGCAGCGGGGGTTCCAGCTGGACGGCTTGGGAAAGCGACCTTCGCGGTAGCCCTGCTTGAGTGCGGGATAAAGATCCTTGTAGCTGCCGTCGGGCTGGCGATGTTCAAAGTTCAGATAAAACGCCATGTGGTTGATGCCACCTGCCCGGTAGCGAATATCAGACACTGGGATATCAAGGTCGCGCGCCAGCTCTTCTGCGGTGCCCTGCACCGAATGGCACAGGCCGACCTGACGGATTGTCGGATACTTTGCCCCGATCGCCCAGGTGTTGATCGCCATCGGATTTACGTATTGCAGCATGATAGCATGAGGGGCCACCTCAAGCATATCCTCGCAGATCGACCACAGGACCGGCACGGTCCGCAGGCCCCGCATGATGCCGCCAATGCCAAGGGTGTCTGCAATGGTCTGGCGCAGGCCATACTGCTTGGGCACCTCAAAGTCTGTAATGGTGCAGGGGTCATAACCCCCTACCTGGAAACAGCAGACGACAAAATCGGCCCCTGCCAGGGCGCGGCGCTGATCAGTGTAAGTCTCGACCTTGGCCTTGACGCCAAGGGTGGAGGCCAGCTTGCCCACCACGATCTCGGATTCTTCGAGCCGCTTTGGGTTGATGTCCATCAACCGGATTGTGGCATCCGACAGGGCATGGCGGTGCAGGATGTCACCTGCGATGTTCTTGGTGAACACGGTGCTGCCGGCTCCGATAAACGTTATGATTGTCATGTTGCTATCTCGAATGCTGCGCGGACGAGCCGCTTTGTGTAGTCGGTTTGCGGGTTAACGAGGACGTCCTTGACCAATCCCTCCTCAACGATCTTTCCATGCTGCATCACCATCACCCGGTGGCACAGCGCCCGCACGACCTTTAGGTCGTGGCTGATGAACAGATAACTCAGGCCCTTTTCGCGCTGCAACTTGCGCAACAACTCAATGATCTGGGCCTGAACACTCAGGTCGAGCGCGGAAGTCGGCTCGTCCAGCAGAATGAACTCGGGTTCAAGCGCGATGGCGCGCGCAATAGCTAGCCGCTGGCGCTGGCCTCCTGAAAACTCGTGCGGGAAACGATGGCTGATGGTGTCAGGCATTCCCGCGTCGCGCAACGCCTGCTTCATCCGTTCATACCGCTCGTCCGCATTGCGGCCGATGCCGTTGACCACCAGACCCTCTTCGATGATCTGTCGGACCGACATGCGCGGGTTCAGCGATGAGAACGGGTCCTGAAACACGATCTGCATACGGCTGCGATAGGGGCGCATCCCTTGCCGGTCCTTGGCCTCGATCCCGTCGCCGCAGAAGGTAACGCGGCCCTCGTCCATATGGATCAGGCGGATCAGGGCCTGGCCAAAGGTGGTCTTACCCGAACCACTTTCCCCCACCAGCCCGAGGGTTTCCCCCCGCTTGAGGTCAAGGCTTAGCCCGTCAACGGCGATCAGGGGGTGATAGGTCCCCCGAAAGGCCCCGCCCCGGCGCAGCATGAACTGAACGCGCACGCCCTCACCGACAAGAACACTGTCCTGAGCGTCGGCAAGCGGATTTGCGATCCCCTTGGGATCAGACGCCAGAAGCCGCCGCGTGTAGGCGTGTTGAGGATTGGAAAACACCTCTTCGGTCGGGCCGGACTCGCGGACCTCGCCGTGCTGCATGACATAGACCTGATCGGCGAATTGGCGCACCACGGTCAGGTCATGTGTGATCAGGATCACCCCCATGCCGTAACGGGCCTTGAGGTCGTCGATCAGATGCAGGATCTCGGCCTGCACGGTCACGTCCAGCGCCGTCGTCGGCTCATCCGCGATCAGCACATCGGGGCGGTTGGCCAGCGCCATGGCGATCATCACCCGCTGCCTTTGGCCGCCGGACAACTGGTGGGGATACTGGTTCACCCGGCTGGCCGGGTCCGGTATCCGAACCTCGTCCAACAGCTCGATCGCGCGGGCCATGGCGGCCTTTTTGGACAGCTTTTGGTGCAGGATCAGCACTTCGCATAGTTGCCAGCCGATGGTGTAGACCGGGTTGAGCGACGACATCGGCTCTTGAAAGATCATCGAGATCCGGTTGCCGCGCAGCTGGCGCATCTCGCGGTCGGACAGATGAGCCATGTCCTTGCCGTCGTAGTATATATGGGTCTGGTCGCTGACGGTCGCCCGCTTGCTCAGCAAACGCATGATCGCCCGGGCGGTCACCGACTTGCCTGACCCGCTTTCCCCGACGAGTGCTGTGGTCTGCCCGCGAAACAGGGTAAAAGAGACGTCGCGAACAGCCTCCACATGCCCTCCATCCACCTTGAAGGTCACCCCGACCTTCTGGGCGTCGATCACCGGAGCGGTATCCATGTTGGTGTTCATCCCGGCCATCCTAGTAGGGGTCAATGGCATCGCGGAGGCCATCGCCAAGTGCGTTGAAGGCAAAGACGGTCAGCAGGACAAACCCGACAGGCGACAGAATCCAGGGATAGGACCCGATCACGCTGAAGGTGCCGGCGTCCTGCAACATCAGCCCCCAGGATATCAGCGGCGGTTTCACTGCAAAGCCAAGAAACCCCAGAAACGATTCAAGTAGGACGATGGTCGGTATGCCAAGGGTGATCGCCACGATCACATGGCTCATGACGTTGGGCAGGATATGTCGGGTGATGATCCGCCCGTCGTTGGCCCCCACAGCAAGGGCAGCCCGGACATAGTCGACCTGACGCAGGGCCATGGTCTTGGACCGCACCTCCCGGCTTAGCTGGGCCCAACCCAGCCCCACGATCACCAGCACCACAAACGCCATGAACAGGGTCGATGGGGCAGTAACCGGGATCAGCGACGCGAGGGCGAGGTAGAGGGGCAGTTGCGGAAAGGCGAGAATGATCTCAACGAACCGCTGGAACCACATGTCAAACCGGCCCCCGATATAGCCAGAGGTGATCCCGGCCAACGTCCCGATGATGGTGATGAAGGTAATGCAGGTCAGCGCCAGCGCCAGGCTGATGCGGCTGCCGATGATCCCCCGGCTCAGGATGTCGCGGCCCAGACGGTCGGTCCCGAGGATGTGCAAGGGGCTTCCATCCTCGACCTGGATGAAATGCCGGCTCATGGGGATGCCGAACATCCTGTATTCCCACCCCTTGGCGAACAGGACGATCCGCCGCGGGTTTTCGAAATCGGGCGCGGTCAGGGGTTGATAGGTCACCGGGTCCAACTCGTCGCTTTCGACGATGGGAAAGACCACCGGCAGCAGGCGCCAGCCCGACTGCGGCCCATCGCCCGGCACATGCCAGCTGATCCGGTCCGGCGGCGAAAAACCAACGTTCGGCGCCTTGGGGTCGACCGGGGCAAAGAAGGGGGCGAACAGCGCGACGGTCAGCAGGCTGACCACAAGGATCAGGCCCAGCATTCCAGGCACCGACTTGCGCAGCCGACGCCAGACAAGGGACAGGTAGCTTTGGCTTTCGTTCGACACGGTCGAGATGCGCATATCCGCGCCTTCAGCCTCGTGCGCCAGGTCGGGAAGGGGATCGGGCAGCGTGCTCATCAATCGTTCCCAACCCGAATGCGAGGATCAAGCAGCGCAAGCATCATGTCAGCGATGATGTTCCCGATGATCAGTGTCGCCCCCAGAACCAGCAGGAGGGTCGCCGTTACATAAACATCCCCAATGCCCATGGAGCCCACAATGGCGGGACCGACGGTGGCGAGCGAAAAGACAATCGCCACCTCGATCTCGCCGGTCAGCATGTAGGGCATGATGACCCCCTGATAGGCGACAAGAGGGTGCAGGGCGTTGGGCACCGCATGGCGCATGATGACGCGGCTTTCGGGCAGACCCTTGGCCCGGGCGGTTTCGACATATTGCTGGTTCAGCGTGTCCAGCAGGTTCGCCCGCATCACCCGCATATTGTAGGCCAGACCGCCAAGGGTGGCGATAAAGACGACAGGCCAGACGTGTTCGATTAGGTTCCACAGCTTGGCCCAATTGAACTGCATGAAACCCAGCCAATAGTCCTGCCCGCCATAGCGGCTCGAATAGAAACTGCCCAGCTCCTGCACGTTCAGCCGGAAGGCCAGGACATAAAGGATGATCAGGGCCAACAGGAACCGGGGGATTGTCATCCCAAGGAACGAGATGAAGCTAAGCACCGTATCGGTCCAGCTATACTGGCGGGTGGCAGCCAGAATGCCAAAGCTGATGCCAAGGAGTGAGGCAAAGAAATGGCAGGTCAGGGCCAGCAGGATTGTCCGGGGCAGACGCTCGCCTACCACTTCGGAAACCGGCTTGTTGTAAAAGAATGAGTGACCGAAATCGCCGCGCAGCACGATCCCGCTGATCCAGCGAAAGTACTGGATGACCATAGGATCGTTGAGGCCATTCTGTTCGCGGTATTGTTCGGCCGCGGCATCGGCGGCAGCGGTCGATGCATTGCCCTGCGTGATCATGTTCGAGCGGATGAAGTCCGCATAATCGCCAGGCGGCGCCTGGATGATCGCAAAGGTGATCATGCTCATGATCAACAGGACCGGGATCGCCTGGAGGAGCCTGATACCTAGGAAACGAAGCATCTACCGACCTTTCGGGTCACGGGACAGAAGGTGAATTGAGCGGGGGCTTGGGCTTGCCCCAGACCGGGCCAACTTGGGGGTGAAGGGCGAGGCACGAGACCCCGCCCTCCACAAGGGAGGACCCTTGGTCAGTTCGCCATCATCGGGCCATCACTGCCCGGCGCACCTGGCAGGGTGCCCGGATGCAGTTCATGATCGGCCTGGGCATCGGCAGCCACGAACACACGCTCGCGGATGATGTTATCTTCGGCCCAGTTGTACATGAAGATCGGCGCACCCGGCGGGATGTTCGAGAACCGCTTGTTGATGATCAAAGCGCCGGGATAGGCGGTCAGACCAACAGAATAGACGTTCTCGGTGTGCAGCCGCTGATAAGCCTTCATCAGCTCTGCCCGCTCTTCGGGATCGTTGGTGGCGATAAAGGCGTTGACGGTATCAACCATCTCGGCCTCGAAATCCATCAGGTCGATCTCGCCTGCATCATTGGCCATATGCATCCAGGCCGTCTGGGGACCCACCGGGGCCAGATCGGTCGAGCGCTGCAGCACCGTGATGTATTCGGACGAGTTGCGACGCACCATCCAGTCGTAGCGGCCAGAGTCGCGGGTGGCGTCCAGATCATTCCCGCTCAACATGTTGAGCAAGACTTGAATACCGGCCTCTTCCATCATCGCCACGACACCTTCGGCAAGGTTGCCATCGGTTGTGTAATCGGTGTTGGCCAGCAGGGTGATCTGCACATTGGCCCCACCCAGCACGTCAGCGGGATGATTGAGGAAGCCGTCGCCATCCGTATCAGCCAGCCCGGCCGCCGCGAAATGTGCAGCAGCGCTTTCCAGGCTGTAGGGATAGAAGACCGTCGATTCTTCGTCGTAGAATGACGTGCCCGCATAGATGCCGCCCGGATACTGGGCCGTGAACGGACCCTTGACCAGACTCTCGCCCATGCGCACCCGATCCACGGCCTGGGTTACACCCATCCGGAAATCTGCGTTGCGGTTCAGCTCGCGGATCGCTTGCCGACGCTCATCCGGTTCTCCCCAGCCATTGGCCGAGTAGTTCATGTACATCGAATATCCGATGGTCCGCGGGCCAAAAGCCAGACGGGCCGGGCTGTCCGGGTCGGCTGCGCGACGCAGGCTTTCGACATAGTTCTCAGCCTGTTCAAGGTTGGAGAAGTCACCGGTGCCTGCAACGGCCTGCACGTCACGGTCCGCCCAGGTGGACAGCCGGTAGTGCATCTCGTTCAGGTATGGCAGCTGCTGGCCAGTGTCGTCCACCTTCCAGTAGTAGGGATTGCGGCGCAGAACGACGATGTCGTCGCTGCGATATTCAACTGGCACCCAGGCGCCCATGACCGGAAAGTTCATGTAATCCGGTGGAAAGGCGTTGCGATAATCCTCGTAGGAATTGTCCGAATTGGCAGGGTGCAGCGGCGCCATGATATGGCTGGGGCCAGGGCAGAAGGTGCCATAGGCCATCGCGTAGAGCACCGCCTCGGGGCGGGGCGTGGTAAAGGTGAAGGTCACCTGGAACTCGCCCGTTTTGGCCATCGTGGTGCCGGGACCAAAGGTGTCCTGGCTGGCCCCGTTCAGCGGTGTGATTTCCGGGTCCATCACATGGTGATCCCAGTAGAACACCAAGTCGTCGGCATCAAAGCCGTCGCCGTCTGACCACTTTGCCCCTTCGATCAGGTTGACAACAAGTTGCATGCCGTCGTCGGACCATTCCCAGTCTTTGGCAAGGTTGGGCATCGGCGCCAGATCTTCAGAGTTGATCATGAAAAGCGGACCGGTCCGGGTCAGGCATTCGAACATACCAATGTCGATCCCGCCCCAGCCCTGGCTGTTGCCTGCGATATAGGACCAGCCCTCGGGCCGGCCGCCGATCACATGGCGCATGGTGTCTCCGTAGACGCCTGCACCATCGGGCATGTTGCCGGAACTATAGACCAAGGGCTCGGCCGGCAGACGCTCGGCCACTGGGGGCAGCTTGCCAGCGGCCACGAACTCGGCCACGAAATCCGGCTCCGAATAGCTGTCCAAGGCGCGATATTCAAACACATCGGCGCGGTTGACGAAAACTGGTTCGCCCTGGGCGTCAAACGCAGGAGCCGGAGGCACGGATGTCGCCCCCACCATCTGCGCGGACAACACCCCAGGTGCCATACCAACCATCAGCGCCGCAGAGGCGGCGCGGGTAAAGAGATTCATAGAACGTCCTCCCAAAGACCTATCACGACCCGGTTTCCCCGGGCCAAGTCGTTTTTCTTCGTCCCGTCCCCTCCTCAGGCGCGGTCCGAGTAGAGGGAGTGTGCGCCTGCCTCCGGCTTTACAACAATAGTGAAATCCGACATTCTTTTCCGGATTCTTAAGATTGGCGATCAACACATGGCGTCACGAAATCGATCAGAAGAATTGCTCAAGGGCGTGCCAAGTCACGAACGGCACTTCTACGCGCTGACCCAAGCCATCGGTCGGTTCGGCATGCGCATCTTCACGCCCCACGTCATGGAGGCCCCTCATTGGCACGGTCACATCGAGGCCAACTTTCTGACCGGCGCCTCTATGCGCTACGAAGTAGATGGTGAAAGTATTGAGGTGCCGGGCAATGGACTGGTCCTTTTCTGGGCCGGTGTTCCGCACCAGCTTGTGTCCGTCATCCCGGAAGGGGACGCGCCCGTCAAACTGGCAAACCTATACCTGCCGATCGACAGCTTCTTGTTCATGCCCCACATTGCCCAGCTTCAAGTGTCGCTGCTCGGGGGGGCCATTGTCAGCTTACCCGAAAGCCTTTGCACCTCGGACCAGGTCACCCGCTGGTATCAGGACTACAGGTCAAACGACTTTGAGCGGATGGAAGTCATGAAGATGGAGCTGAACGCCATGCTTCGCCGTGCAATGACCGAGGACATCACCTATCTACGTCAGCCCGTGGCAGAACCAGACGAGGCGCGCAGCCTGTCATCCGCCCACATTCGGCACGTGGTCGAAATGGTCCGCTTCATTCTGGAAAACCTCGATCAGCCAATCAGCAACGCCGACGTCGCTGCCGTCACTGGTCTGCACCAAAACTACGCCTTGTCACTATTTTCCAAGACCATGCGCCTACCGATGAAAAAGTTCATCATCCGCATGCGACTGCTAAGGGCTCGCGCCCTGCTCATGGAAAGCTCGATCGCCATCACCAAGGTGGCCGAGTCTTCCGGCTTTGCCTCGATCAGCCAGTTCTACGCGCATTTCAAGGCAGCCTATGGGATGGCACCGCACGCTATGCGCGCGCGGTACACCCAGATGGAATTGCGCTAGGTCTGCTTATTGCAGGTCAGGCGGCAACAGATCGTCCGGCATGTTCTGGTAACACACCGCCCGCAGCCAGCGCCGGATCGCCATGGTGCCGACGCTCGTCGCGCCAAAGTTGGTCGAGGCTGGATAGGGTCCGCCATGCACCATCGCGTCGGCCACTTCGACCCCAGTGGGGTAGCCGTTGACCAGAACGCGACCCGCCTTGCGCTCCAGATGGGGCAAAAGGGCAGCCGCCAGCGGATGGTCGGCGGCATCGAGGTGCAGGGTGCAAGTCAACTGGCCTTCAAGTGCAGCAGCGACTGCGGCCATCTCGGACTCGTCCTTGACCTTGACGACGATGCCCAAGGGGCCAAAGACCTCATGGGCCAGCGCCGGATTGGCAAGCCAGTCCGCCCCACTGACCTGCAAGAGCCATGGCGTGGCCTGACGGCCCTCGCACATGGCACCTGATACCACCTCGGCGATGCCCTGCATCTGGGCGGCACCCGCCCGAAACGCGTCAGCGATGCCATCCGTCAACATGACCTGCGCGCTGACCCCACCAAGCGCCTCGACCGTTGCGGCGACAAAAGCGTCGGCCTCTGGCCCATCAATGACGACGGAAACACCTGGGTTTGTGCAGAACTGTCCTGCACCCATTGTCAGCGACCCGGCCCAACCGGCACCAATCGCGGGCCCGCGGGCGGCGACGGCGGCGGGCAGAAGGAACATCGGGTTGATCGACCCAAGCTCTCCATAAAACGGAATTGGAACCTCGCGGCCAGCACAGAGGTCGAACAACGCCCGTCCGCCGCGCAGCGACCCGGTAAAGCCGACGGCCTGGATCAATGGGTGGGTGACAAGAGCCTTGCCAACCTCGACCCCGCCATCCTGAACCATCGAAAACACCCCGCCGGGCAGCCCTTGCGCCGACACGGCCGCGCTGATCGCCTCGGCCACGATGGCACTCGTGCCGGGATGTGCCGGGTGGCCCTTGACCACGACCGGGCAACCGGCAGCAAGGGCGCTGGCAGTGTCGCCACCCGCCACCGAGAAGGCGAGCGGGAAGTTCGACGCGCCAAAGACCCCGACCGGCCCAACAGGGCGCTGGATCATCTTGAGGTCCGGACGCGGCAGCGGGGCACGGTCTGGCAGGGCCGGATCGTGGCGCCGGTCCAGATAATCGCCCGCTTCGATATGCCGGGCAAAAAGTCGCAGCTGGCCGTTGGTCCGGCCCCGTTCGCCCACAAGTCGCGCCTCGGGCAGGCCGCTTTCGGCCATGGCAATGGCCGTCAGGGCATCGGCCCGGGCCTCGATCTCATCGGCGATGGCATCCAGAAGGGCCGCACGTTCGGCCCGCGTGGTCGCAGCAAACACGGCAAAAGCCGCCTCAGCCGCCTGGACCGCCTGGTCAACGAGGGCAGGTGTGCCCTTGGGAAAGTGCCCTGCGGCGCCCGTAACAGGCGCGTTCGCAAAGGTTTCGCCTCCGCTGACTGCTTCGCCAGCAATCCAATGTGTCCCGTCGGCCATGCCGCGTCTCCCTTTAGAAATAGAACGGATCGGTGACCACGCGCTTACCCAGGGTAAGCGCGTCGGCCACATGAACCATGGGTGCCAGATCGACATCACTTTGGCCAGAGCGGACAAGGTCGGCCATCCGGGCGTATAGCCGGGGATACTCCATATCCGGGCCGGCAACCGCCTCGACCCCGTCGATGACCAGGCGGGCCCCGCCATCGTGCAGGATCAGGGTCCCGTTGTTGGTCTGGATGTCGATGTCCCAGGTTTGCGGCCCTTCCTGACGCCAGTCGAACTGGGCGGTGACCCCGCCCGAAAAAGTAAGGTCAACCGCGATGGGGGTGTCCCGGTTTTCCGGGAATTGCAGAACCGCAGCCGTCATGTGAACCGGGCTTGGCAGAATCTCGGTCAGGATGGACAAAGCATTGATGCCGGGATCAAGGATACCCATGCCACCGGGCTCAAAGACCCAGTTCTGCCCGGGGTGCCATTTGCGGACGTCTTCCTTCCAGCTGATGTGAGCCTTTTGGACCGTCTTGTTGGCCAGCCATGCCTTGGCATCGGCGACACCATGGGCCATCCGGCTGTGCCAGGTGGCGTAAAGGGTCACGCCCATGTCCCGCGCCAATGCCTCAAGCGCATGCACCTCGGCCAGGCTTTGGCCCGGCGGTTTTTCCAGCATGACATGGCGACCTGCCTTCAGTGCAGCCTCGGCATAGGGAAAGCGCGGCTGGGGCGGCAAGCATAGGGATACGACCGGGATGTCAGGCCGCGCCGCCAGCATCTGGGCAAAATCGGTGAACGCCTCGACCCCGTCCACCTTGCCCTTGCGGCTGACGGTGGCGGCAAGCTCCCAATCCGGGCTGGCCGCGATCGACGGAACATGCTGGTCGACCGCGATCTTGCCGATGCCGACCAAGGCCACTTTCATCGGAACTGCCATCAGTGCGATTCTTTCCCGACCGGATTGCCCCGGCAGCCATTCAGGAAATCGAGGTCAGCCCCGGTATCGGCACCCTGAACATGGGCATGGTGCAGCCAGGCATAGCCGCCATCCGGCACGGGGACTTGGGGTGTCCAGTCGGCCAGACGAGCAGCCAACTCTTCATCGGATATATCCAGATGCAGGCGCCGGTTCGGCACATCAAGCTCGATCATGTCGCCATCGCGGACCACCGCCAGCGGCCCACCCGCCGCCGCCTCGGGCGAGGTATGCAGGACAACCGTCCCGTAAGCCGTACCCGACATGCGAGCGTCCGAGATGCGGACCATATCGGTAATCCCCTTGCGCAGCACCTTCGGAGGCAGGCCCATATTGCCGACCTCGGCCATGCCGGGATAGCCCTTCGGGCCGCAATTCTTGAGGACCATCACGCAGGTCTCGTCGATGTCCAAAGCCTCGTCCTCGATCTTGGCCTTGTAGTCGTCGATATCCTCAAACACGACCGCACGACCACGATGTACCATCAGGGACGGAGTCGCGGCAGAAGGCTTTAGCACCGCCCCAGCGGGCGCAAGGTTGCCCTTGAGGACCGCAACGCCGCCCGAGCTGGTCAGCGCCTTATCCGTGGGCAGGATGACATCCTCGTTCCAGTTGCGCACATCCTTGACCTGATCCCACATCGTCTCGCCCGAAACGGTCAGGGCGTCTTTGTGCAGCAGCCCCGCTTCGCCCAGTCGTTTGAGGACGACAGGCAGCCCGCCTGCATAGAAGAACTCTTCCATCAGGTATTTGCCGGAAGGCATCAGGTTGACGATGGTGGGCACGTCGCGGCCACAGCGGTCCCAGTCGTCCAACGTCAGGTCGATGCCAACGCGACCGGCAACGGCCAGAAGGTGGATCACGGCATTGGTCGACCCGCCAATTGCGCCATTGGTGCGAATGGCATTCTCGAATGCCTGCTTGGTCATCACGTCCGATGGCTTCAGGTCGTCCTTGACCATCTGCACGATGCGGCGGCCTGTCATGTGGGCCATCACCCGGCGTCGGCTGTCCACGGCGGGAATGGCGGCGTTGCCGGACAGGGCCATGCCCAGCGCCTCGGCCATGCTGGCCATTGTGGATGCGGTGCCCATCGTATTGCAGGATCCCGGCGAACGGGACATAGAGGCTTCGGCCTCAACAAATTCGTCCGCTGACATTTCTCCGGCCTTTACCGCCTCAGAGAATTTCCACAAATGCGTGCCGGACCCCACCCGCTCATTGCGGAAATAGCCGTTGAGCATGGGACCGCCCGTCACAACGATTGAGGGCAGATCGGTCGAGGCTGCGGCCATCAACAGCGACGGGGTCGTCTTGTCACAGCCCACTAGCAACACGCAGCCGTCCATCGGTTGGCCCCGCATCGCCTCTTCCACCGCCATGGCCGCAAGGTTGCGGAACATCATGGCCGTCGGGCGGAACGCGCTTTCCGAAGCCGAAAAGACGGGCACTTCGACCGGAAATCCGCCAGCCTCGTAGATCCCGTATTTCACCTTTTCGGCCAGGTCGCGCAGGTGCGCGTTGCAAGGCGTCAGCTCGGACCAGGTGTTGAGGATGCCGATGACCGGGCGGCCGTCGAACATGTCGGCGGGCAGGCCCTGATTCTTCATCCAGCCGCGATGATAAATCGCATCTTTGCTGGTTCCTGCGAACCATTGGCGGGACCGCAGATCACGGGGCCATTTGGCGGGTTTGAAGGTCATTGGGTATCCTTGCGAGGGGTCTGTGACTGCCCGGACCGCTGTGACGGCGCACGGGGCAAAAGCTGGGTGAATTGGCGCGGCGCGTAACAGTGCGGCGGACACATGGTGAGAGGGTTGGCCATAACCGTCAAATGATCATATACAACTTTGGCATATCAATTCCGGTATACTGCAATGACAGACATCCTCCTACGGCGCGGCCTGAAACTTGGCCATTTGCGCATCGTGGCAGCTCTTGCCCAGACCGGCCAGATCGGGACAGCCGCCGCCACCGTTGGCATCACCCAGCCTGCTGCATCACGCCTTCTGGCCGAGGTTGAGCGGATCACGGGCCACCCTGTCCATGTCCGCGACGGACGGGGGGTCCGACTGACCGCGCAGGGCAGCGCGCTGGCGACACGCGCAGCACGCATCCTGACCGAAATCGCCGACGCTGGCCGCGAAATCAGTGAGATTGGCGATGGAACGTCGGGCCATGTCCGCATCGGCTCTGTCACCGGTCCGGCGATGGAGCGGATTTTGCCCGCTCTGAACACGATCCGTCAGTCCTATCCCGATCTTACCGTAGAGGTTGAGGTGGCCCCAAGTGACATCCTTGGCGAACTGCTGGTGTCTGGCCGCATCGACTTTGCCCTGTCCCGGCTGCCAGAGGGGCGCGATGCCACGCTCTATACCCTCGAACCGATGGAGGAAGAGCCGGTCAGCCTTGTCACCGGCCGACACCATCCGCTTGTGCAAGCCAGCGATCTGACTGCCCGTCTACTGCTCGACTACGATTGGCTACTGCCCGGCCCGGGCGCAATACTGCGCGAGACGGTCCTGTCTCGCCTGACCGCGCTTGGCCTGCCTGCCCCGTCAGGGCAAATCGCCACGTCTTCGTTCTTGCTGACACTCGCTATGTTGCAGCAATCCGACGCCATCGCCCCTCTGGCCAGTGCCGTAGCCCGACGCTTTGCCGATGGGGTGGACACGCCCTATGCCATCCTTCCCATGGATCTGGGAATACGGGTGGCACCTTATGGTCTGATCACGCGGTCGGGTGGACAACTGACCCCAGCGGCCAACCGTCTCAGGAACCTGATCCTGTCGGACCCGTAACTTTGTCCCTTGGCGCAGGGCCCAAACCGGGTAGGCTGAGTTATCAGCCGGAGCGACGATGACCCATCCCCTTCTACCCGAAACACTCGATCTGCTTGACGGGCTGGTCGCCTGCCCATCGGTATCGGCTGACAGCAACCTCGGGGTGATTGACCTTTTGGCCAACCGACTGTCCGACGCGGGTGCGCGGGTCGAGATCTTGCAAGATGGCACCGGGACCAAGGCCAACCTTTGGGCGACGCTTGGACCTGATGTGGACGGCGGACTGGTGCTATCGGGGCATACCGACGTCGTGCCCGTAGCGGACCAGCCCTGGACGGTCGATCCTTTTGGCCTGACCCGCCGCGACGACCGGGTGATGGGCCGGGGGACCTGCGACATGAAGGGGTTTCTGGCCGCTGTCGTTGCGATGGCGCCAACCCTTGGGCCGCACATCGCGGACCGGCCCCTTCACTTTGCCTTCACCCATGATGAAGAGGTCGGATGCCTTGGCGGTCAGGCCCTGATCGCCACGCTGAAGGACCGCGGGGTCAGGCCCCGGCTTGCCATCGTAGGAGAGCCTACGTCGATGCGGATCGTCGATGGGCACAAGGGCTGCTGCGAATACTCTACCCGGTTCGCCGGGTACGAAGGGCATGGTTCTACACCTGCCCTCGGGGTGAATGCGGTCGAATACGCCACGCTTTTTGCCAGCCGCCTTCTGGCCCTGCGCGATGCGCTGGCGGCGTCACCCCCGCCAGAAGGCCGGTTCGATCCGCCGCATACCACCCTCAACATAGGGGCACTGCATGGCGGCAAAGCCCACAACGTGATCCCCGGCTATGCACAGCTGGATTGGGAAATGCGACCAGTGCAGAAATCGGACCACCGCCGAGTCTGGGACGACCTCAACAGCTATACAAAGGATGTCCTGCTGCCTGCCATGCAGGCCGTCCATCCGGGGGCATGGATCGAGACCGAGACGATTGGCGACGTCGTTGGCCTCCTGCCCATGCCGGAAAACGCCGCCCGCGATCTTGTAATGGCGTTGACGGGGGCCAACGGCACCCACCTTGTGCCTTTCAGCACCGAAGCGGGGCTGTTTCAGGAGATCGGGATGGATGTCGTCCTTTGTGGTCCGGGCGATATCGCACAGGCCCATAAGCCGGACGAATGGCTCGCCCTGTCGCAACTCGATGACTGCCTGGGGATGCTTGAGCGGCTGGGCCCCCAGCTCTGAGCGATGATTTTGCCGAAACCGGTTTTCGGTTTTCCGAACAAAGGGCTGGAGGGCCGCGATACCCTCTGCCCCTTGTCCTGGCTTGCCCCTAGTCTGCAAGAAAATCCAAGCCCAAGGACGTTCCATGCATCTCGCCCGTTTTCCCCGTGTTCACCTTGCCCATCTGCCCACACCACTCGAACGTCTTGACCGACTGTCCGAGGCACTCGGCGGGCCCGAAATCTGGATCAAGCGCGACGATTGCACCGGCCTCAGCACCGGCGGGAACAAGACGCGCAAGCTGGAGTTTCTGATGGCCGAGGCGCTGGCCGAAGGCGCCGACATGGTGATGACCCAAGGGGCCACACAGTCCAACCACGCCCGCCAGACCGCCGCCTTTGCAGCAAAGCTTGGCCTGAAGTGCCATTGCCTGCTTGAGGATCGGACCGGCTACAACAACGATAACTACAATGGAAACGGGAACGTCCTTCTGGACCACCTGCATGGGGCGACCACCGAAAAGTTCGCCGGTGGCCATGACATGCCCGGCGAGATGGAAAAGGCAGCCGAGGCGATGCGCGCCAAGGGGCACAAGGTCTATGTCATCCCCGGCGGCGGGTCGAACCCGACCGGGGCCCTAGGGTACGTCAACTGCGCCTATGAGTTGCTGGGCCAGTTCAATGACCGCAGCCTCAAGGTCGACAGGATCGTGACGCCGACCGGGTCATCAGGCACGCAGGCCGGTCTGGTCGTTGGACTGGCAGCCACCCATTCGGGCATCCCCCTTCTGGGCATCGGCACCCGGGCCCCCCAGCCCCGGCAGGAACAAATGGTCTACGACTTGGCCGTCCGGACCGCTGACAAGATCGGTGCCTCTGGCGTGGTGACACGTGACTTGGTCATGGCCAATACGGACTACGTGGGCGACGGCTATGGACTGCCCACCGAAGGCGGACTTGAGGCGATCGCGATGTTCGCCGAACTTGAAGGCCTACTGCTGGACCCGGTCTATTCCGCCAAGGGGGCGGCCGGTCTGATCGACCTGATCCGCAAGGGCGCCTTTGCCGGGGATGAGCGTATCGTGTTCATCCACACAGGCGGCGCCGCTGGCCTGTTCGGCTATGACTTTGCCTTTGATCACGCCACCCGGCGCATCAAGATGTCCGCCTGATGCGACCGGTCGGCATTCTGGGCGGCATGGGGCCAGAGGCGACCATCGACCTGATGCGTCGGGTTCTGGCCGCCGTGCCAGCAAGCGACGACGCCGACCATGTGCCCCTGATCGTCCACCAGAACCCGCAGGTGCCCTCGCGTATTGCCCATCTGATCGACGGGACAGGCGAAGACCCGGGGCCCACGCTGGCTGCCATGGCACGCGGTCTTGCCGGGGCCGGGGCGCAGGCTTTGGCGATGCCGTGCAATACTGCGCACCACTATGCCCAGGTGATCCGTGAGGCGACGAACCTGCCCTTCCTCGACATGGTCGCCCTGAGCGTGGCCGCAGCGCAGGCAGCCGCCACCGGGCAGGGCAGAGCCGATGTCGCCATCTTGTGTTCACCTGCCACACGGATCGCCGGCGTGTTTGACCCGTCTTGCAGGGCCGCCGGGCTGACCCCACACTATGCCGCCGACGACGCGGCCATGCTGGCGGCCATACGAGCGATCAAGACACGCAGGAATATGGATCAGGCCCCCGCCACCTTGCATGCTGCGTCCAAGGCCATCACAACGCCAGTCCAGATCATCGCATGTACCGAGTATTCTCTCATCGCAGACGCCTTGTCGCCCGATGTGTTAGCCATCGACACCCTCGACGTCCTCACCCAGGCCATCGTCGCCTTTGCCAGCGGAGCCTCAGATGGCTGAGTATCTCAAGTCCGTCCCAAAACGTAGTGCGGCAGACCAGTCGGACGTCACAGAGGCAGTCCGCGCCCTTCTGAGCGAGATCGAACAAGGAGGCGAGGCCGCGGCACGCGACCTGTCGCGCCGGTTTGACAAATGGGAGGGCGAGATCATCGTATCTCGGGCCGCCATCGCCGCAGCGCACGAATGCCTGTCGGATCAGGTCAAGGCCGACATTGCCTTTGCCCACGCCAATATCCGCCGCTTTGCCGAGGCACAGCGCGAGACGATCCAGGATACCGAGATCGAGATCCTGCCCGGCCTGATCGCCGGGCAAAAGCAGATCCCGGTCAATGCGGCGGGCTGCTATGTACCGGGCGGACGCTATGCCCATATTGCCTCTGCGATCATGACGGTGACCACCGCCCGCGTCGCCGGGGTGGGCCACATTACGGCCTGTTCACCGCCCCGCCCCGGCGCAGGCATACCCCCCGCTATCCTTTATGCGATGGACCTGTGCGGGGCCGACACGATCCTGTCGATGGGCGGCGTTCAGGCAGTCGCCGCAATGGCGCAGGGTCTCTTCGGACTTCCCAAAGCCGATATCCTCGTTGGCCCGGGCAACCAATATGTGGCGGAGGCCAAGCGTATTCTGTTTGGCCAGGTAGGCATCGACATGGTCGCAGGCCCCACCGACAGCCTCGTGCTGGCCGACGCCACAGCCGACGCGGCCTTTGTCGCCGCCGATCTGGTTGGCCAGGCCGAACATGGCTACAACTCTCCGGTCTGGCTGGTCACCGATGACCGGGCGCTGGCAAAGGATGTCTTGGCCCGCGTGCCTGCCCTGATCGACGCCTTGCCGCTGTTGAACGCGGACAGCGCCCGCGCTGCCTGGGCGGATTATGCAGAGGTGATCCTGTGCCGCGACCGGGTCGAAATGGCCGAAGTATCCGACAGCATCGCGCCCGAGCATCTGCATGTCCAATGCGCCGATCTGGACTGGTGGCTGGGACGGCTGACCGCCTACGGCTCGCTCTTTCTGGGGGAGGAAACGACCGTTGCCTTTGGGGACAAGGCATCGGGCCCAAACCACGTCCTGCCCACATCAGGTGCCGCCCGCTATACCGGGGGTCTGTCGGCGGGCAAATTCATGAAGACTGTCACCTGGCAACGCGCCACCCGCGCAGCCGCCCGACCACTGGCCGAAGCGACCGCCCGGATATCCCGGCTTGAAGGTATGGAAGGCCATGCCCGGACGGCGGACATCCGTCTGGCCAAGTATTTCCCCGGCGAGGTCTTTGATCTTGGCTGAAATGCCCACCCCTTCCCAAAGAGGTCGGGCAAGACTACATTGAAGGTACCGGCGAACAGTCGTTCGCCCCCGATCTCATCGCAGATCATCGCCCTGGCACCAAATGCCAGGCAACCCTGATTTCCCTGAGCTTCTACCCGCCAAGGCATTCCGCCCGGCGGTCGTGTCAGGAGTAGTCCCATGAGCAAAGAAAAATCGCGCGGCAACAAGGAATCGAAGAAACCCAAACAGGAAAAGCCCAAGGTGCTGGCCACCGCTAACTCTGGCTTGGGCAAGACCACTTTGGACATCGGTCAGTCCAAAAAGGGCAAGTAGCGCGGTCAGGGGCGGCAAACGTCAATGTCGCCCCTTGACCTTCCAGTGACTGGAACCCCTATGTAAGCCCCGAGCGACTTAGAAGGGGCAGCCCATGGGCATCCACGACACGCTAAGCTTTGAGATTGACGGCATGACCTGCGGTTCTTGCGTGGCAAGGGCAGAGCGGGCGATTGCCGCTGTTGGCGGGGTCGAAAAGGCCGAAGTTAACCTTGCCACCCATGGCGGGCGGATAACGCTGGCCGAAGGGGCTACGGCTGAAACCGGTCGCGCGATTTCCGGTGCGCTGGCCGCCGCCGGATATCCGGCTGTTCCGCGCCGGGCGCGCCTGTCGATCACCGGCATGACCTGTGCCTCTTGCGTGGCGCGGGTCGAAGCTGCGTTGATGGACGTGCGGGGCACCCTTGCGGCCCATGTCAATCTGGCCTCGGCAACCGCCTCAGTCACCACGCTTTCCCGCGACGACACAGCGTTGATCGCCGCCGTCGTGGCGACCGGCTACTCAGCCGAAACCGTGGCCAGCGGCGAACGCCCGGTCGATCATTCCGCCGAGGATGCCTCCCGTTTGCGCCATCAGTTGACCCTGGCAGCTGCCCTGACCCTGCCTGTCTTTGTGCTGGAGATGGGCGGCCACATCTTCCCCCCCATCCATCACCTCATCTCACAGACCATCGGGACGCCAACCAGCTGGATGATCCAGTTCGTTCTGACGACACTCGTCTTGTTCTTTCCCGGTCGAGGGTTCTTTGCCAAGGGCTGGCCCGCACTCATCCGCCGTGCGCCTGACATGAATTCGCTTGTCATGCTGGGCACATCCGCCGCCTGGGGCTTTTCCACTGTCGCCCTCTTTGCACCAACGCTTTTGCCCGAGGGCACCCGGGCAGTGTATTTCGAGGCCGCCGCCGTCATTGTCACCCTCATTTTGCTGGGCCGCTACCTTGAGGCCGGGGCCAAGGGCCGGACCGGCGCCGCCATCCGCAGGCTTGTTGGCCTGCGGCCTGCTACGGCGCGGGTCGAACGGGATGGAGACGTGGTCGAAGTCCCCATCGACGATGTACACCGGGGCGATGTTCTTCAGATCCGTCCGGGAGAGCGTATTCCCGTTGATGGGGTGATCCGCGAAGGCACCTCGTTCATCGACGAAAGCATGATCACCGGTGAACCGTTGGCAGTTGAAAAGGCCAAAGGGGCCATGCTGACAGGTGGGACCGTCAACGGCACCGGCGCATTGCGGATGCGCGCAACGGCGGTAGGCAGCGACACGATGCTCGCCCGGATCATCGCCATGGTGGAAGAGGCGCAGGGCGCGCGCCTGCCGGTTCAGGACCTTGTGAACAGGATTACCCTTTGGTTTGTACCTGCCGTCATGGGTATCGCGCTGTTGACCGTCACGCTATGGCTACTGCTTGGCCCGGCACCTGCCCTGCCTTTTGCCCTTGTGGCCGGTGTGGCCGTGCTGATCATCGCCTGCCCCTGTGCGATGGGCCTGGCTACCCCCACCTCGATCATGGTCGGCACCGGGCGGGCCGCCGAACTGGGGGTCCTGTTCCGGCAGGGCGATGCCCTTCAGGCCCTGGCCGGGGTCGATGTGGTTGCCTTCGACAAGACCGGCACCCTCACCCTTGGCCAGCCCAGCCTTACCGATTTGATTGCGCTGGACGAAGACGAGGACCGACTGCTGGCGCAGGTGGCGGCGGTCGAGGCGCTGTCCGAACATCCCCTTGCCTCGGCCATCACCAAAGCGGCAAAGGCAAAGGGGCTGACCCTGCCCGCCGCCACGGACCTGAATGCCATCACCGGCCACGGCCTGACGGCCCGGGTGGACGGTATCCCCATATTGGTCGGCAACCTGCGCTTGCTGCGCCGCGAAGGGGTCATGGTCGACAGCCTGACCGGGCTTGCAGAAGGTCTGGCCGCACAAGGCAAGACCCCCATCTTCGTCGCCCGCGATGGACAGCCTGCCGGGGTTCTCGCGGTGTCTGACACCCTGCGCCCCGGCGCACGGGCAGTTATCGATGCCCTGCATGCACAGGGCAAGCGGACCGCCCTGATCTCGGGCGATGTCGAGGCCGCGGCCCATGCCATCGCCGCCGAACTTGGCATCGACGACGTCCATGCCGAGGTGCTGCCCGATGGCAAGGTCGCGGCAATCCGGGCCCTTCAAAAGGCCGGCACCGTGGCCTTTGTCGGTGACGGCATCAACGACGCCCCAGCCCTTGCCGCCGCCGATGTGGGACTCGCCATTGGCACCGGGACAGACGTCGCGGTGGAAAGCGCCGATGTGGTCCTGATGTCGGGCGACCCGGCAGGGGTCGTCAACGCTATCGAGGTCAGCCGCCGGACAATGGCCAATATCCGCCAGAACCTTGGCTGGGCCTTCGGCTACAACGTCCTGTTGATACCAGTCGCCGCCGGGGCGCTTTATCCGCTGACCGGCCTGATGCTGTCACCGGCCCTTGCGGCGGGCGCGATGGGCCTGTCCTCGGTCCTTGTTCTGACCAACGCCCTGCGCCTGCGGTTTGTCCGCCCAACCCATACGGCGGCAGCGTCATGAACATCTCGGACGTTGCCGAACGTACCGGCCTGCCGCCCAAGACCATCCGCTACTACGAAGAGATAGGGCTGGTCACCCCTGCCCGCGCGGCCAACGGCTACCGGACCTTTCGGGATACCGACACCCACAAGCTGGCCTTCCTTGGGCGGGCCCGGGCGCTTGGCTTTTCGATTGAAGAGTGCCGGGACCTTCTGGCCCTGTGGGAGGATCAGTCCCGCGCCAGCGGCGACGTGCGGGCCATCGCCAAGGAGCATCTGGCAGGGATCGAGGCCAAGATCAGCGCCCTCAGCGCCATGCGCGACACGTTGTCAGAGCTGGTCGAGGCCTGCGCCGGAGACCACCGCCCCGATTGCCCGATCCTGAAAGGGCTTGAGGGGTCCTGACCTCAGCCCTTCCCCTTCCAGGGCACAAGGATCCGCTCGGCCCAGCGCATCAGCATGTCGATACCAAAACCGATGACACCGATCAGGATGATCCCCATGATGACGATGTCGGTGGACTGGAACTTCGACGCCACCATGATCATCATGCCGGCCCCCTTTTCGGCGGCAACCAATTCGGCGGCCACCACGGTGCCCCAACACACCCCCATCGCGACCCGTGCACCGGTAAAGATGTCGGGTAACGAATTGGGGATGATGACATAGCGCATGATCTGCCACTTGGACGCACCAAGCGAATAGGCGGCATGCACCTTGGAAATACGGACACCCGACACGCCAGAGCGGGCTGCAATGGCCATGATCCAGAGGGCCGCAAGGAACAGCAGGATAATCTTGCCTACTTCGCCAATCCCCGCCCAGATGATCACCAGCGGGATCAGGGCAAGGGGCGGCACCGGTCGCATGAATTCCACGATCGGGTCAAACCAGCCCCGGAACCAATCGGACAGGCCCATCGCATAGCCAAGCGGGATGCCCACGATGGCCCCCAGGAGGAAACCGACGATGACGCGGAACAGCGAATAGCCCAGATGCTCTGCCAGGGTAGAGTTGCGGAATCCGACCTGCGAAATCTCGCTCAGCCGCGCCAGAACCGCCTCGGGCGACGGGAGCCAGATCGGCTCCATCTGCCAGCCCTTGGCCGGGGTCACGTTCAACGTGCCGCGCGGGGTCATCGTGACGCTGCCAAAGCCCACGTCCACCCCTTCGGTATCTGTCGTGATGGGGGTGCCGTTCACGGCGATGACTGTCGCCCCATCTTCGCGGGTGATCTCGTCGTTGCTGTCCACGCGCACCAGTTCGCTGCGATAAGAAGCCACTCCCATCACGTCGTTTTTGGCAAATCCGTCGCCCGGTTCCACCTCGGGCAGTTCAACGACATCGCCGAATGTAAAGACCACGACATCGACGGTCGCATCATCGGTTGATCCGTCAGGCGCCTGGGCGGTGTAGGTAAAGCTGCCCTCGCCCAGAAACGCCCCCGGCACATGCAAGAACCCCGGCAACAGGCGCGATCCGGTAAAGGCCCCCCAAAGCACAAAGATCAGAACGATCGAGATGACAGATGCGGCAAAGTTCGACGTTACTGCGCTTTCGTCGCCAAACGTTACGGTCTTGAGCGAGCCGTAGTCATGGCGAGGGCGCAGGAATTTCCGGATCGCTTTCCAGATGACCAGTGTCAGCAGGATCAGGAGGATATAGCCAAGGATAAACGGTATGGCAGAGGCGACAGTGCCCAGAACCGCGGCCAGTTCTCCGGCAAGATCTCGGATCAGTTCCATTCTAAGCGCCCTCCTGCCGGCCCATGATTTCCTCTTCCATGTCCCAGATCATTCCGAGGATCTCTTCACGGGTCTTGGCAAAGTCGGGATGTTTCTTGACCTCACGCAGGTCTTGGCCGACGCCCATTTCGGCGAAGGGCAGTCGATATTCCTTGTGGATGCGGCCTGGTCGGGGGGCCATGACCAACAGCCGCTCTCCCAAAAGCAGCGCCTCTTCGACCGAATGGGTGATCAGAATGATCGTCTTGCCCGTCTCTTTCCACAGCTTGAGGACAAGGCCCTGCATCTTTTCGCGGGTCAGCGCGTCGAGCGCGCCCAGCGGTTCGTCCATCAGGATAACCTCGGGATCATTGGCCAGACAGCGGGCCAGGGCCACGCGCTGCTGCATGCCGCCGGACAATTCGTAAACCGCTTTTTCCTTGAAATCGCCAAGGCCAACGACATCCAGAAGATGGTCGACGATGCCCGCCTTTTCGGCCTTTGGCATGCCCTTCATCCGGGGACCAAAGCCCACATTTTCGCGCACGCTCATCCATTCAAAAAGCGCACCTTGCTGAAACACCATACCCCGTTCGGCACCGGGTCCAGTGACCCTTTTGCCGCCAAGAGAAATGGTGCCGTCCGTTGGTGCCAGAAATCCGGCGGCAATGTTCAGAAGAGTCGTCTTGCCGCAGCCCGACGGGCCAAGAACAGACAACAACTCGCCCTGTTTGAGGTCGATCGACACATCCTTAAGGGCTTGGACAGCGGTACCGTTGGGCAGATCAAATCGCATGGACAGCCGGTCGATCACGAGGTTGCTCATGGAGAGGCTCCTGTACGGGTCGTTTCAGTCACTGCGGGGCCATGGCCGGCACCACAGGTCGATAGGGGGCGCCGTAAAGCGCCCCCTTGCCGTATTACATGGCCGATGCCGCAGCGAGCGGACCGGTGTCGACGTTGCCCTCATAGGTGCCCAGTGCCGAGGGGATGGACCCTGCCTCGACGAACACACCAGCGACCCCCAGCATGAAACTCTGGGCCGCGCCGCCAAGCCATTTGGCGCTCAGCTGCTCTTCCACGCTTGGGAAGACGAACGTGGCCATGGTCTCAGCCGTCGCCTCAACGTCCATACCAGCGTCCTGTGCGATGACAGGGAGCATTTCCTCGGCCATAGAGCCGTCGTTCCAGCCAGCATTCATCTCGGCGGTCACGGCGAGGAAGGCTTCGACCATCTCCGGGTTCTCGGCGACGAAACTTGCCGGGGCAGAAGTCACGTCAAAGACGAGAATGCCCAGTTCTTCCTTTTCGGCGCCTGTCAGAAGCACATTACCAAACTCGACCGCACGACGAAGCGAGCCGCCCCAGCCGCAGAACATGTCAACGGCACCCTGACCAAAGGCAGCCGCACCATCCGGCGGGGCCATGTCAACGATGTCCAAGCTGGCGAGGTCTACCCCAAAGTGGTCCATCTGCCGCAGGAAGCCATAGTGAGCGGCGGTCCCGAGCGGCACAGCCACCTTCTTGCCCGCAATCTCTCCGGCGTTGGTCTGGTCGATTTCCAGCCCGCTCGCCACGACGCAGTTGTCGTTGTCGGCGTAGGACACGGCGACGTCGAGAGTCACGAGGTCCTGCCCGGCGCTGGTGGCCACAACGAAGGGCGGAACGCCCTGGCTGACCGCGATCTGCACGTCGCCCGAGGCCATCGCGGCGCTCATGGCGGTGCCTGTGTCAAAGGCCACCCAGTTGATCGGCACGCCCAGCGCCTCTTCGTAGGTGCCCATGACCTTGGCGTATTGGAACGGCATCGGCCACTCGAGGAAGTAGGCCACGGTAATACCATCAGAATGACCCGCTGCCATTGCAGCCTGAGCCCCACTCAGCAGGGCGAGGCCCGCAACAGCGCCCGTCATGTATGTTTTAAGTTTCATAGTTGGTCGTCTCCCAAGTTGCTGGCCTTAAGGCCTTTCGTTCGGTCCAGGTTTCGTCCTGACACCCCTTTTTGCTTTGGCAGAGGGCAGAACAGCCGTTTGCCACCGCAGTAATGGATCACGGATCAGACTGGTCGCACAGTCCCCCATCTCCGAAACCCATATTCGGAAAAGCCAAAACGACGGATTGCCCGCCATTTGTGCTTTTGTTCATAGCCAAGGCAGTGGCCGGGCATGCGTCAATCATGTCGTGGCCTCGGCAACCTTGACCAAGGTGGCCCGCCACCGGTGACGGACACGCGGGAAAGCCATCTTTACCAATCTGTTACACTTTGCTCAGCATCGCAAGTAGGCGCTGACCGCATCAATTTGGACCTACTCACAGCTGGCATCTGGCCCTATTGAAGCTGCCAGAGGCGTAGGCACAGTGCTTAGGACGACGGCAACTGGCGAACAGGATTCGACCAGGCTTCGTTTGCTGTTTTTCTGGAGACCACCAATGGACCTGATGCAAAACGACCCTCGCACTGTCATCGAGGCTGACCGCGCCCACGTTTGGCACCATTTGGTGCAGCACAAGCCGTTTGAGGCGATTGATCCGCAGATCATCGTCGAAGGCAAAGGCCTTCGGGTCTGGGACATCACGGGCAAAGAGCATGTGGACGCGGTGTCAGGGGCCGTCTGGACCGTCAACGTCGGCTACGGCCGCGAAAGCATCGCCAATGCCGTTCGCGACCAGCTGGTCAAGATGTGCTATTTCGCAGGCGCAAAGGGCACGATCCCCGGCGCTCAATTCGCCAAGCGTCTGACCGAAAAAATGCCGGGCCTGAGCCGCGTCTACTATGCAAACTCGGGCTCGGAGGCCAATGAGAAGGCCTTCAAGATGGTGCGCCAGATCAGCCACAAGCATTACGGCGGCAAGAAGAACAAGATCCTCTACCGCGACCGCGATTACCACGGCACCACCATCGCCTGCCTGTCCGCCGGTGGCCAGCAAGAGCGCAACGCCCAATACGGGCCGTTCACGCCCGGCTTTGTCTCGGTGCCGCATTGCCTTGAATATCGCGCCCAGTGGGACGGCGAAGATTACGGGATCAAGGCCGCCGAGGCGATCGAAGAGGTCATCTTGCGCGAAGGTCCCGAGACTATCGGTGCCCTCTGCCTTGAACCCATCACCGCCGGTGGGGGCATCATCGTGCCGCCCCAAGGCTATTGGGAAAAGGTGCAGGAGATCTGCCGCAAGTATGACATCCTTCTGCACATCGACGAGGTGGTCTGCGGTCTGGGCCGCACGGGCACATGGTTCGGTTACCAGCAGTTCGGCATTCAGCCCGATATCGTGACAATGGCCAAAGGCGTCGCCTCTGGCTATGCGGCCATCTCGTGCTGTGTGACCACTGACGCGGTGTTCGAGATGTTCAAGGACGACACCGATCACCTTGGCTACTTCCGCGACATCTCGACCTTTGGGGGCTGCACCGCCGGGCCGACCGCCGCGCTTGAGAACATGCGGATTATCGAGGACGAGGATCTTTGCGGCAACTCCACCCGCATGGGTGCCTACTTCGGAGAAAAGCTGGAGGCACTGATGGAAAAGCGCCAGATCGTCGGCGATGTCCGCGGTATGGGCCTCTTCCGGGGGGCCGAACTGGTGCTTGACCGCGCCAGCAAGGAGCCGGTGCCGGAAAAGCAGGTGATGGCCGTCGTGGCCGACTGCATGAAGCAGGGTGTTATCATCGGGGCGACCAACCGGTCCGTCCCCGGCTTTAACAATACCCTGCTTTTCGCCCCGGCCCTGATCGCCACCAAGGATGACCTTGATGAGGTCATCACGGCCGTCGACGGTGCCATTGGCCGGGTCTTTTACGGCGAATAAGGCCTATGGGGGGGCGCCAGCTGCCCCCCAAAAAGGACAGACATCGATGGCAGCACTCAACGCCCTTGGTCAGCCGATAGGGGCACCGCTTGACGTGCAGCTTCCCCGACCTGTCCCACCACGTTCGGCAATGGCGGGGCGGTTCTGTTCGGTCACTCCCTTTGACAACCAGACCGATATTCACCCGCTGTTCGAAGCGTTTTCCGCTGACACAGAAGACCGGATTTGGAACTACCTGCCATATGGCCCCTTTGCCTCGGTCCAGGCCCTGACGGAATGGGCCGAAGGAACCTGCCGGGGCAGCGATCCGATGTTTCACACGATCCGGGACGTTGCAGGCCAACCGGTCGGGCTGGCCAGCTATCTGCGCATCGACCCCGGCAACGGCTCTATCGAGGTCGGCCACATCAACTTTGCCCCTGCCCTGCAAAGAACGCCCGCCGCGACCGAGGCGATGTTTCTTATGATGTCCCGGGTCTTCGACACCCTTGGCTACCGCCGGTATGAATGGAAATGCGACAGCCTGAACGCGGGCTCTGTCAGGGCTGCCCGGCGGCTGGGCTTCCAATACGAAGGAACCTTCAGACAAGCGACCCAATACAAGGGACGCAATCGAGACACGGCCTGGTTTTCGATCATCGACAAGGACTGGCCCGGCGTTAAGGCCGCTTTCGTCGCATGGCTGGACCCATCGAACTTTGATGCAGACGGGCAGCAGCGCCAAAGGCTCAGCGTGCCAAAGGCCGCTGTCTGAACCACCGGGGTTGCTCCCTCCTCGTCATAGGTCCAATCTGCGCATAGCGTAGCGCCAGAACAGGACCCGATGATCCCCGCCGAATCATTTATCCTAGATGCCACCGAAGGGACGCTTCAGTCCCGAATCCAGCAAATGGTGGCGCAAGGCATCCTGTCTGGCCGCTTTCGCCCGGCCGAACGGCTCCCCTCATCGAGGGCGCTGGCACGTCATCTTGGGGTCAGCCGGATCACCGTAACGCTGGCCTATACAGAACTGGTCGCTGACGACTACCTCACTGCAAAGGGGCGGTCGGGTTACTACGTCAGCCAGAATGCTCCGGAACCGCCCGCCTTTGCCCCGCAAAGCCCGGCGCTAACGACGGTGGACTGGGACAGCCGGCTCGGGCCGGATATCCCGTCACTAGGACTCACCAAGCCGACAGACTGGGCGCGCTACCGCTACAACTTTATCTACGGCCAGCCCGACGCCGGACTGTTTGACGTGGCCAACTGGCGGCTTTGCGCCTTGCAGGCGTTGGGCAAAAAGGACTTTGAAAGCCTGACAGCGGACAAGTTCGATCAGGATGATCCCCTGCTGATCGACTTCATCATCCGCCAGACCCTGCCCCGCCGGGGTATCCTTGCCAGCCCGGACGAAGTACTTCTGACGCTGGGGGCACAGAACGCCCTCTGGCTGACGGCGCAGTTGCTGCTAGGTCCGGGAAAGCGGGCGGTGGTTGAGGACCCTTGCTACCCATCTTTGCGGTCCATCGTGACAACGACGCAGGCCGAGGTCACACCGGTCACCGTCGACCGGGACGGGCTACCCCCGGATAGCATACCGACCAAGACGGATGTGGTCTTTACCACCCCGTCCCACCAATGCCCCACGACAGCTACCATGCCCCTGTCCCGGCGCAAGGCGATCCTCGCGCTGGCAGAAGAGCATGACATGCTGATCGTAGAGGATGACTACGAATTCGAGATGTCGTTCCTCAAACCACCTTCCCCTGCGCTCAAGTCCCTCGACAGGACGGGGCGGGTGATCCATGTAGGATCGTTCTCAAAGTCGATCTTTCCGGGGTTACGACTGGGCTACATGGTTGGTCCGGCCCCCTTCATCGCCCGGGCGCGGGCCTTGCGGGCCGCGGTCCTGCGCCATCCCCCCGGACATATCCAAAGGACGACCGCCTACTTCCTGTCGCTTGGCCACTACGACGCACTGATCCGACGGACGAGCAGGGCCTACGCCGAACGCCGCAAAGTCATGGACGGCGCAATCGCGGCCGAGGGGCTGACGGTTGCCGGGGCAGGCACCTCGGGCGGGTCATCCATCTGGCTACGGGCTGTGGGGGCTGATACAGGCGCGCTTGCCGCACGGCTACAGGAAAAGGGGGTCCTGATGGAACCAGGCGCACCCTTCTTTGCCACGACCACAGGCACCTTGCCCCAGGGTGGTCCAGCGACAGAATTCTACAGGCTCGCCTATTCCTCGATCCCCGTAGGACGGATCGGCGAAGGCGTTGCACTGGTGGCGCGGGGATAGCACTACGCCCATCGGTGAGATTGGCGGGGCACACCACTTTGGCCCTATCCACCACCCTCAACTGGCCCTATCCCGGCCCTCCCCTCCGCGCCATACCCATCCGGTAGCCCAGCCGGAGGACCCCCCATGCGCATGACCACAGAAGAAGCCTTTGTCAAAACGCTCCAGCGTCATGGGATCGGCCATGCCTTTGGCATCATCGGCTCGGCCTTCATGCCCATCTCGGACCTCTTTCCCCAAGCCGGGATCACATTCTGGGACTGCGCCCACGAAGGGTCGGGCGGGATGATGGCGGACGGCTATACCCGCGCCACCGGCAAGATGAGCATGATGATCGCCCAGAACGGCCCGGGTATCACGAATTTTGTCACTGCCGTTAAGACCGCTTACTGGAACCATACGCCCCTTCTGCTTGTCACCCCGCAAGCCGCCAACAAGACCATCGGCATGGGCGGCTTTCAGGAGGTCGAGCAGATGGCCCTGTTCAAGGACATGGTCGCCTATCAGGAAGAGGTCCGCGACCCGTCGCGCGTGGCAGAGGTGCTGAACCGGGTCATCCTGCAGGGCAAGCGCGCCTCGGCCCCTGCCCAGATCAACATGCCCCGCGACTTCTGGACCCAGGTCATCGATATCGACCTGCCCGAAATGGTGGAGTTTGAACGGCCCGCCGGTGGCGACACAGCCATAGCCGAGGCCGCCGCCCTTCTGAGCACAGCAAAGTTCCCGGTCATCCTTAACGGCGCCGGTGTCGTTCTGGCCGGCGCCATCCCTGCGTCGATGGCACTGGCAGAGCGGCTCGATGCGCCGGTCTGCGTCGGCTACCAGCACAACGACGCCTTCCCCGGCTCTCACCCGCTTTTTGCTGGCCCCTTGGGCTATAACGGCTCCAAAGCCGGGATGGAGCTGATCAAGCAGGCCGACGTCGTGCTTTGCCTTGGCACCCGGCTGAACCCGTTTTCCACCCTGCCCGGCTATGGGCTGGACTACTGGCCCAAGGATGCCAAGATCATCCAGGTCGACATCAACCCCGACCGGATCGGTCTGACCAAGAAGGTCAGCGTCGGCATCGTGGGCGACGCCAAGAAGGTGGCGACAGCGATCCTCGCAAATCTTGCAGACACGGCAGGCGACGCGAACCGGGCGGACCGCAAGGCAACGATTGCCCAGACCAAATCCCAATGGGCCCAGCAGCTGTCCTCCATGGACCACGAAGAGGATGATCCGGGCACCAGCTGGAACCAGCGGGCACGCGACCAAAAGCCCGACTGGATGTCGCCCCGCATGGCCTGGAGGGCGATCCAGAGCGCCCTGCCCAAAGAGGCGATCATCTCGTCTGACATTGGCAACAACTGCGCCATCGGCAATGCCTATCCCAGCTTTGAAGAGGGGCGGAAATATCTTGCCCCCGGCCTCTTTGGCCCCTGCGGCTATGGCCTGCCTTCCATCGTTGGGGCCAAGATCGGCTGCCCCGACACCCCTGTTGTCGGCTTCGCCGGGGACGGCGCCTTCGGCATTGCTGTGACAGAACTGACTGCGATCGGTCGGCCCGAATGGCCTGCAATCACCATGGTCGTGTTCCGCAACTACCAGTGGGGGGCGGAAAAGCGGAACTCTACCCTTTGGTATGACGACAACTTCGTCGGCACCGAACTTGACGAAGGGGTCAGCTACGCCGGCATCGCCCGGGCTTGCGGGCTGCAAGGCGTGCAGGCCAGGACGATGGACGAGCTGACCGCCGCCCTCAGCACCGCCATCACCGATCAGATGAAGCACGGAAAGACCACGCTGATCGAGGCCCTGATCAACCAGGAGCTTGGCGAGCCCTTCCGCCGGGATGCTATGAAAAAGCCCGTCGCCGTCGCCGGGATCGATATCGCCGACATGGCGGCTCAATAGGGCCGGCATGGGGTGCCGATGCATAACGGGCACCAGACAATGACAGCAGGGCGCGATGCCGTTTGACCTCGGCCTCTGGGCCAGCCTCTGGATGGCGGTCGCGATCTTTGGGGCCTCCTGGGTGCGGGGCTATGCGGGCTTTGGCTTTGCCGCACTGGTGGTGTCGTCCGCAGGGCTGGTGACCAGCCCACTCTACTTCGTTCCGGTGGTGGTTCTGGCCGACATGATCCTGACCGCCCAACAGGCGCGGGGGATATGGGCCGATATCGCCTGGCGACGGGTCATGACGCTTTTCGGGGGCGCGCTGATCGGCGTGCCCATCGGGGTCGTCGCACTGTCTAGCCTGGGGATAGACACCACCCGGGCGATCATCTCGGTCTTCGTGCTCTTGATGTGCGGCCTGCTCTGGGCCGGGTGGAGCTTTCGGCAAAGCAAGGGGGACGCCGCTCATCTGGGCGTGGGGGTCATCTCCGGGCTGGCCAACGGGGCAGCCGTTGGCGGGTTGCCCGTTGCGGTCTTCTTCTCGGCCCAGCCGATCGCCGCGCGCATTTTCCGGGCTACTGTAATCGCTTATTTCACCCTTCTGGACATCTGGACCATCCCGAACTTCTGGCGGGCCGGACTGATCACGCAGGATACACTGGTGGCCACGGCAATCAGCCTGCCGCTCATGTCGCTGGGGGTCTGGCTGGGGACCCGTCGGTTTGTCGCAACCGGGCCAAGCAATTTTCGCCGGTTCGCCATCTTGCTTTTGGCGACGCTCGCGGCCCTCGGGCTCTTGAAGTCACTGCTATGATCGGCCGATTGCTCCCATTGGTCTGGCCCGTCGGGCCCGCTGCCGCTAGGCTCGGCGCGATACGACAGGAGGCAACATGACCGCCAATCCCTATCCCTTTCTGGCAACGACCTTGCCACATTGCCCCGAACGGCTGCTGGCCCAGGCCCGGGGGATGCCCGTGCCCCGCGTCGCGCTGGTCAATGCCGGCGGTACCAATGCGCTGACCGGTATCCGTGAGGCGGCCGAGGCCGGGCTGGCCTTGCCCATCCTGATCGGGGACAGGGACAAGATCACAATGACCGCCGAGCAGATCGGTTGGGACATTGGAGGGCTGCGGCTGATCCATGCCCCCCATGCCGCCGCCGCATCCGAGGCCGCCCGACTGGCCCGCGAAGGCGAGGCTGACGCCGTTATGAAAGGGCAGGTCCACACCTCGACCTTCCTCAAGGGGCTGTTGCCCTCTGCCGCCGGGCTGCGGGAAAAAGGGGCGCGCTGCGGGCATGTGTTCCACATCACGACGCCGCACTCGGATCGCCCGCTCCTCTTGACCGACGCCGCCCTCAATGTCGATCCGGACGTCGGCACCCGAAAGGCCTGCCTGACACATGCGGTCCGGCTTGCCCGGGCGTTGGGGATCGATCATCCAAAAGCCGGGCTGCTGGCCCCGTCCGAGGATCCCATCCCGTCGGTCCCAAACACCATCGAGGCCGCCGAGATTGCGCTTTGGGCCAGGACAGCCCTGCCCGGAACCACCGTCCAGGGTCCGATGGCGCTTGACCTGATCTTCTCAAAGGCCGCAGCGCAGGCCAAAGGCTATGTCTCAGAAGTGTCCGGGGACGCCGACATTATGGTCGTGCCCAACATCACCTCCGGCAATGCCATCTTCAAGCTGATGGTGCTTGGCATGGGATGCTGCGCTGGTGGGCTGGTCCTGGGCTGCAAGGTCCCGCTCCTCCTGACCTCGCGCAGTCAACAGGCCCCCGACCGGATCGCTTCGGCTGCCCTGGGGGTGATCGCCGCACAAATGGCCATAGAATGATGAGCCTGCCCCCATCCTCATCTCGCCCCAAATATCCCGGGGTGAGCGCGGCACGCGCGAGGGGCAGAGCCCCTCGACCACCTGAACACCAAGGGCTGACACAATGATCCTCGTCCTCAACGCCGGATCTTCGTCCCTCAAGGCCGAGGTCTTTGACGCAGAGCTCGCCAGCCTTCTGTCACTTTCCGTCAGCGAAATCGGCAAAGACGGCGTCCTTAAATCCGGGCAACTGCGTCAGCAGGTGCAAACAAAGGACCACGCCGACGCCCTCACGCTGATACTCGGCGCGCTCGATGACGCGGGGCACCCTCTGGCCAGACTGACAGCCGCCGCCCACCGGGTGGTACATGGCGGTACGACTCTCACCGCGCCCGTGCGGTTGACCGCCCAAACCATCGAAAGCATCAGGGCCTGCGTGCCCCTTGCCCCCCTGCACAACCCCGCCAACCTGGCCGCCATCCTTGCCCTGGGACAACTGGCCCCCGACCTGCCCCAATTCGCGAGCTTCGACACGGCCTTTCACGCCACCAACCCGACTATTGCCACAACCTACCCAATCCCCGCCGCAGAGCAGGCCAAGGGCCTGCGGCGTTACGGCTTTCACGGGCTCAGCTATGCTGGTCTGGTGCAGGCCATCACGCCCCTGCCGTCCCGCTTGCTGGCCTTGCACCTCGGGAACGGGACCAGCCTTTGCGCCATCCGCGACGGCAAATCCGTCGCCACCTCAATGGGGTATTCGCCCCTCGACGGGCTCGTCATGGGGACGCGCAGTGGGGCGATTGACGGCATGGCCGTCCTGCGACTGGCCCAAGACCACGGCATTGACGGGGCCAACGCAATCCTCAACCGGCAAAGCGGGCTGACCGCCATGGCTGGCACCAATGACATGGCCACAATCCTAGAGCGCAATGATGAGGCTGCCCGCTTTGCCGTCGACCACTTCTGCTACTGGGCAGCCCGACACGCAGGGTCGGCGGTCGTCGCCATGGGCGGCCTCGACGCCATCGCCTTTACCGGCGGCATCGGCGAGAACGCCCCGGGCATCCGCGACCAAATCCTTGCGCATCTTGCCTTCCTTGGACCGGTGCCCGTCCACATCATTCCCGCCGACGAAGAACGGCAGATCGCCCGCGACGCCCAAAGCCTGATGGAGCGCTCATGATCCGAAAAATGGGTTCCGGCCATTGCTCCCGGGCGATTGATGCAGCATTGATACAGCACCTGTCAGGAGACCCGGAGTGACCTATTCCCAACCCCAGATCGACCTGTCGCCCGCCGTCTCGGACGAGGTGCGCAAGACGACCTGCTACATGTGCGCCTGTCGCTGCGGGATCAACGTCCACCTCAAGAACGGCCCCGACGGCAAAAAGCAGGTCGCCTATATCGAAGGCAACAGGGACCACCCGGTCAACAAGGGCGTTCTCTGCGCCAAGGGCAGCGCCGGCATCATGCAGATCAACGCCCCGTCCCGGCTAAAGGCACCGCTGAAACGGACCGGCCCCCGCGGCTCGGGCCAGTTCGAAGAGATCAGCTGGGACGAAGCACTGGAGCTTGCGACCAATTGGCTCAAGCCGCTGCGCGAAACGGCGCCGGAAAAGCTGGCCTTCTTTACCGGACGCGATCAGTCGCAATCCTTCACCTCGCTCTGGGCGCAGGCCTACGGAACCCCCAACTACGCCGCCCATGGCGGCTTTTGCTCGGTCAATATGGCCGCAGCCGGCATCTACACGATGGGCGGGGCGTTTTGGGAATTTGGCCAACCGGACTGGGACCATACCAAGATGTTCGTCCTCTTCGGCGTGGCCGAGGATCACGACAGCAACCCCATCAAGATGGGCATCGGCAAGATCAAGGCCCGCGGCGCCAAGGTCGTCGGCATCAACCCCATCCGCACCGGCTATAATGCCGTGGCAGACGATTGGTACGGCATCACCCCCGGCACCGACGGGCTGCTGATCCTGTCTCTGATCCACCTGCTGTTCAAGGCGGGCAAGCTTGATCTGACCTACCTTGCCCGCTTCACCAATGCCGCCTGCCTCGTCAACGAAGACCCAAAGTCGCCCCAGCACGGCCTGTTGCTGCGGGACGAAGACGGCAAACCGCTGGTCATCGACCGCACCACTGGCAAGCCAGCCCCCTGGGATGCGCAGGGGATAGAGCCTGACCTGGCCACCACCTGGCGGCACAAGGGCGTGACGCACCGGCCCGTCCTGCACCTGATGGCAGACCGCTACCTGTCCGAGGACTACGCCCCCGAAAAGGTCGCCATCCGCACCGGCATCCCCGCCACCCGGATCCGGCAATTGGCCAGCGAGATCGCCCGCACCGCCTTTGACGAGGCAATCACATTGGACCGGCCCTGGACCGACTTCCGGGGCCACCGGTACGAGACTATGACAGGCCGGCCAGTCAGCTTTCACGCCATGCGGGGCATTTCTGCCCATTCCAACGGGTTCCAGACGGCGCGGGCCCTGCACACCCTTCAGATCATCCTCGGCGCGGTGGAAACCCCCGGCGGGATGCGGTTCAAACCGCCCTACCCCAAGCCGGCAACAGCCCATCCCAAACCCCATTGCAAGGTAACGCCCGGCCAGCCCCTGAACGGACCGCATCTTGGCTATCCGCAAGGGCCCGAGGATCTCTGCCTGACCGAGGACGGCAAACCCGCCCGGATCGACAAGGCGTTTTCCTGGGAAAACCCACTCTCGGCCCACGGCATGATGCATATGGTCATCTCCAATGCCCACGCCGGGGATCCCTACAAGATCGACACCCTCTTCCTGTACATGGCCAACATGTCCTGGAATTCGTCCATGAACACCGAAGGCACGATGAAAATGCTGACGGATAGGGACGAGAATGGGGACTACGTGATCCCCCGGATCATCTACTCGGACGCCTATTCCTCTGAAATGGTGGCCTATGCCGACCTGATCCTGCCCGACACGACCTATCTGGAACGGCACGACTGCATCTCGCTGCTCGACCGGCCGATCTGCGAGGCTGACGCTGTCGCCGACGCCATCCGTTGGCCGGTGATCGAACCCGACCGGGACGTGCGCGGGTTTCAGTCAGTTCTCTGCGACCTCGGGCACAGGCTTGGGCTGCCCGGCTTTGTCAGCGATGACGGCGGGGCAAAGTACAAGGACTACGCCGACTACATCACCAACCATATCCGCCGCCCCGGCATCGGGCCGCTGGCCGGGTGGCGGATGGGCGAGGATGGGCTTCAGGACGGGCGCGGCACCGCAAACGCAGGGCAGCTGGACAGCTACATCGCCAACGGCGGGTTCTGGATGTCACACGTCCCGGACGAGGCCGCCTATTACAAACCCTTCAACAGCGCCTATCAGGATTGGGCTGTAAAGATGGGCTTTTACGACAGCCCTCAACCCTACATCTTCCAGCTTTACGCCGAACCGCTGAGGCGGTTCCAATTGGCAGCCGAAGGCGAAGGCAGCCACCAGCCCCCCGATCACTTGCGGCCACGGATCATGGCCCTGATGGACCCGCTGCCGATCTGGTACGCCCCCATGATCGACGGCGAGAAAGACCCGGCCGAATACCCGATCCACGCCCTGACCCAGCGGCCGATGGCCATGTACCACTCCTGGGGCAGCCAGAACGCCTGGCTCCGGCAGTTGCACGGCCACAATCCGCTCTACGTTCCGACGAAAATCTGGGAGGAAAACAGGTTCCAGGAGGGTGATTGGGCGCGGGTCACGTCGCCGCATGGGTCCATCACGGTTCCGGTGGCCCATATGGCCGCGCTCAACGAGAACACGGTCTGGACCTGGAACGCGATTGGTAAGCGCAAAGGGGCCTGGGCGCTTGATGACAAGGCACCCGAGGCCACGAAAGGCTTCCTGCTCAACCACCTGATCCATGAACTCATGCCGCCGCGCGAAGACGGGATGCGCTGGTCCAACTCGGACCCGATCACCGGCCAGGCGGCCTGGTTCGACCTGCGGGTCAAGATCGAACGCTCTGCCGCGCCAACTGAATCGCAACCCGCCTTCCCGCCAATCAAGGCTCCGGTCGCAAAAGGCCCCTCCACCCTCGCCTGGAAGGTCGGCAGATGAGGACAACTGCTCCCTTCGCTTTGTCCCAAATACTCCCGCCGGAGGCGTCAAGCGATGCCCTCCTGTGGCCGGCCAGGACGACAGCACCCACCAGCCAGGAGGACGCCGAATGACCAACCGCCAAATCCTCCTGCTGATCGCGGCCTTCGTCCTGCTGACCTTCGGCTCTTTCATCTGGTTCGTCGTCACCTGGAACGCCGAGGCCGAACCACAGCTTGGCCAACTTGGCTCGCCCGGCGTCTATATTAAGACCAAGGACACCACCGCATGACCCAGCTCCCCCCTCCATCCTCCGTCAAGCTTGGGCTCGTGATCGACCTTGACACCTGTGTCGGCTGCCACGCCTGCGTCGTGTCCTGCAAAGGCTGGAACACGGAAAACTACGGCGCGCCGCTCAGCGATCAGGACCCCTACGGGGCCAATCCCTCCGGCACGTTCCTTAACCGGGTCCATTCCTACGAGGTGCAGCCAGCCGAGGGCCACGCCCAGCTTGTCCACTTTCCCAAATCCTGCCTGCATTGCGAAGACGCCCCCTGCGTGACCGTCTGCCCCACCGGGGCCAGCTACAAGCGGGTCGAGGACGGGATCGTGCTGGTCAACGAAAGCGATTGCATCGGATGTGGCCTTTGCGCCTGGGCCTGTCCCTATGGCGCGCGCGAAATGGACGTCGCTGAAAAGGTGATGAAGAAATGCACCCTCTGCGTCGACCGCATCTACAACGATAACCTGCCCGAAGAGGACCGGGTGCCGGCCTGTGTGCGGACCTGCCCGGCCGGGGCGCGCCATTTTGGCGACCTCGGCGACCCAACGTCTGAGGTCAGCCAGCTTGTGGCCGAACGGGGCGGATTTGACCTGATGCCGGAACAGGGGACCAAGCCGGTCAACAAGTACCTGCCCCCCCGCCCCCGCGACCGGTCCGAGGATGTTGATATTCTGGCCCCTTATCTCGCCCCTGTCACCGATCAGCCCAAGGGTTTCGTCGGCTGGCTCGACAAGGCGCTGTCTGCACTGCCCGGGGGGAAATAGATGCATCCCGCACCATCCGTCATCCTTTTTACCACTCTGTCCGGCCTTGGGTTTGGACTGCTGTTCTGGCTGGGGCTTGGCATGCCCGGCCCGACCGGGGTCGTAGCGTTTGTCTTTTTTGCCATTGCCTACCTTCTGGCGGTTGGCGGCCTTCTGGCGTCGACCTTTCACCTTGGTCACCCGGAACGCGCGCTCAAGGCATTCAGCCAGTGGCAGACCAGCTGGCTCAGCCGCGAAGCCTGGGCTTCGGTGGCGGCCCTTGTGGTGATGGCGATTTATGGAGCGGGCCTTGTGTTTCTTGGCACAAAATGGACAGCGCTTGGCCTGATCGGGGCGGTGCTGTCCATTGGAACCGTCTTTACCACCTCAATGATCTACGCCCAGCTTCGGACCGTTCCGCGCTGGCATCACTGGACTACGCCCGCGGTTTTCCTCAGCCTGTCCCTTGGTGGCGGCGCACTTCTGGCCGGACAGATCCGCTTTGCCCTGCCGCTTCTCGCCCTTGCCGGTGTGGCACAGGCCTTCGCATGGCTCACCAGGGACAGCCGATTGAAGACCTCGGGGACAACACTGGCCAGCGCGACCGGCCTGCAAGGGGGCAAAATCCGCGCATTCGAGCCACCACACACCGGCACAAACTACCTTTTGCGAGAGTTTGTCCATGTAGTTGGCCGCAAACATAGCCGCAACCTTCGGGTCATTGCCCTGACCCTTGGTTTTGTCCTCCCGATCGTGCTGTTGCTGCTGCCGTTCAACCACGTGCTTGCAGGCGTCGCCGTTGTGACGCACCTCGCTGGGGTGCTTGTCGCCCGCTGGCTTTTCTTTGCCGAGGCCGAGCATGTCGTGGGGCTTTACTATGGCAAGCGCACCGCCTGACCCTTGCCTTTGACGGCCTGTCGCGACACTGTGCGGCGACCATCTGAATGAGGCTTGCCATGGATCAAATCGCCACGTTTCATGACCTGCGTGGCGCGTCCGTGTTCATCACCGGCGGTGGTGGCGGGATCGGTGCGGCCCTGACCGAAGGCTTTGTCGCGCAGGGCGCCAAGGTCGCTTTCGTCGGCCGAAGCGACTACACCGCCTTTGCCGATACCCTGGGCGAGGCCTATGAAAACCGCCCCCTGTTCATCCGGTGCGACATCACCGATACCGCCGCCTTGCAATCCGCCATCGCTCAGGCGGCTGACCGCAACGGTCCACTATCGGTGCTGGTCAACAATGCCGCAAACGACATGCGCTATCCCGCCGAAGAGGTGACCGAAGCGATCTGGGACGACATGATGGCTGTCAATCTCAAGGCCTACTTCTTTGCCGCCCAGGCCGTCGCCCCCATGATGCGGGCCAAGGGCGGCGGATCGATCATCAACTACTCCTCCACCAGCTACATGATGGGCATTGCCAAGCTGTCGACCTACATCGCCGCCAACGCGGGCATCATGGGCCTCACCCGTAGCCTTGCCCGCGAATGGGGACCAGACAGGATCAGGGTCAACGCCCTCGCCCCCGGCTGGGTGCTGACCAAGAACCAGATGCAGAAATGGGCGACGGACGAAGGGCTTGCCGCCCATCGGGACCGCCAATGCCTCAAGGAGTTCATGGAGCCGCAGGACATGATCGGCGGGACCCTCTTCCTCGCCTCAGCCGCGTCGCGCATGCTGACAGGGCAGGTCATCGCCATCGATGCCGGCGTGGTGGTGACCGGATGAGCCTGTCTGCAAACTGGATCGCCCTCGACTGGGGCACCACCCATGTCCGGGCCTGGGCCATGTCGGCCAGCGCCACAGTTCTGGACGAGCGGTCGTCGGACAAGGGGATGGGCCGCCTTGATCCATCACAGTTCGAAGCGGCCTTGCATGACCTCATCACCGGCTGGACCAACGGTCCCGTCACCGCCATAGCCTGTGGCATGGTCGGGGCGCGTCAGGGCTGGGCCGAGGCCGCCTATTCCGCCGTTCCCTGCGCTCCTTTGCCCGATGGGCTGACGCGGGCCCCGACCCAGGACCCTGACCTTACGGTCATGATCATCCCCGGTCTGTCACAGGACAGCCCAGCCGATGTGATGCGGGGCGAAGAAACCCAGATCGCTGGCTTTCTGGCCCTGAACCCGGGTTGGGACGGGGTCCTTTGCCTGCCCGGCACCCATACCAAATGGGTCGAGGTCAGCGCGGGTGAGGTTGTCAGCTTTCAGACCTGCATGACCGGCGACCTCTTTGCCGCTATTACTGGCCACACCGTTCTGCGCCACAGCACAGGTGGCACTGACTGGGACGACGCCGCCTTTGACAGCGCCCTTGCCGATACCCTGTCCCGGCCAGAAAAGCTCGCCGCCCGGCTGTTTTCGTTGCGCGCCGAAGGGTTGTTGCATGGCCTTTCGGCGGGTGCTGCCCGCGCCCGCCTGTCAGGCCTTTTGATCGGGGCAGAGCTTGCCGCGACCCGTCCCTATTGGCTGGGCCGGCAGATTGGCGTCATCGGCGCCGGGGCCGTTGCGGGGCTCTATGTCCGGGCCTTGGCGGCACAGGGCGCCCCGGCAGCGCAGGCCGACGCCGCCCGCGTCACACTGGCCGGGCTGACCGCTGCCTGGCGCCGCTGGAAGGACCCCAAATGACCCGGAACCTTATCGCCATACTGCGCGGCATCACCCCGCCCGAAGCCTCGCCAATCTGTGCCGCCCTGATCGAGGCGGGGATTACCCAGATCGAGGTGCCGCTGAACTCACCCGAGCCTTTCGCCTCGATCGGGGCGATGGTCACGGCCCACGGGGACACCGCCCTTATCGGGGCCGGGACGGTTTTGTCGGTCGAGGATGTGGGCCGCGTCGCGCAGGTTGGCGGCAAGCTGGTGGTGTCGCCAAACTACGACCAACGGGTGATCGTCGCCACCAAGACCGCTGGCATGCAAAGCTGGCCCGGCGTGATGACTCCGACCGAATGCTTTGCCGCGCTCAAGGCGGGGGCGGATGGGCTGAAGATCTTTCCCGCCAGCCTGATCGGCCCTGACGGGGTCAAGGCGATCCGGGCGGTCCTGCCCGCCGGAACCCAGGTCTACGCCGTTGGCGGGGCGGGGCCGGCCAATTTCGCAACATGGATGCGCGCCTCTGCCAACGGTTTTGGCATCGGCACCGCCCTTTACACCCCCGGCCTGTCCGTGGCCGAGGTGGCAGAGCGGGCCAAGACCATTGTGGCCGCCTATGCCGCAGCCCTTGAGGAGGTGGCAGGATGATCTTTGACAATACCAACTGCCTGCTGGGCGAAGGCCCCCTATGGCACCCCGAGCGGGAAGAGCTGTTCTGGTTCGACATCCTCGCCCGCCGCCTTCATCGCAAGGGCCAGCATTGGCAGTTCGACGACTATGTTTCGGCGGCAGGTTGGGTCGATGCGGATACACTCTTGGTGGCCTCCGCCAAGGCGCTGTCCCGCTTTGACATCCGCACAGGGCACAGCGAAGTCATTGTACCGCTGGAAGCCGATAACCCTCTGACCCGTTCCAATGATGGACGGGCCGATCCCTGGGGCGGGTTCTGGATCGGGACAATGGGCGTTGATGGGCAGCAGGATGCCGGGGCGATCTGGCGTTTCTACCGGGGCGAATTGCGCCAGCTTTACGCACCCATCACCATCTCGAATGCCATCTGCTTTGCCTCGGACCGGTCGCAGGCCTATTTCACCGACACACCGACCCAGAAGATTATGAGCCAAAGGCTTGACCCCGAAGCAGGCTGGCCGGTCGGCCCCCCAGAGGTCCACATTGACCTGAGAGGGACACCGCACAAGGCAGACGGCGCCGTCGTGGACCGGGACGGCAACCTGTGGAACGCCCAATGGGGCAGCGCCCGGGTTGCCTGCTACGACCCGTCCGGCGCATTCCTGCACGCGGTAGAATTTCCCGCATCCCAGACAACCTGTCCGGCCTTTGGCGGGCCGGACCTGTCCGTCCTGCACTGTACTTCCGCCGCCGCCGGACTTAGCCAGAGCGAGCTGGGCAAACGCCCCGACTCTGGCCGGACCTTTGCGACAGCGACCTCGGCCCGGGGGCAGGCAGAGCATCGCGTCATCCTCTGACCCAGACCGCCCCCCGCGTTCTTCATAAGGCACCCCTATGATCCCGACCCTCGGCGTTTGCTACTACCCAGAACACTGGCCAGAGGCGCAATGGTCCGAAGACGCCGCCCGCATGGTAGAGACCGGGCTGACCTGGGTCCGCATTGGCGAATTCGCCTGGAGCAGGATGGAGCCTCAGCCGGGCCAGTTTGACTGGGCTTGGCTGGACCGGGCTATCCAGACGCTGGGCGAGGCTGGCCTGAAAGTTGTTCTGGGCACCCCCACCGCGACGCCCCCCCGCTGGATGATCGACCGGCATCCGGACATGTTGGCCGTCGATGCCGAAGGGCGGACACGCAAGTTCGGGTCCCGCAGGCACTATTGCTTTAGCCATCTGGGCTACCGTGCAGAATCGGTCCGCATCACCCGCCTGATGGCCGAGCGGTATGGCCGGAACCCCCATGTTGCCGCCTGGCAGACGGACAACGAATACGCCTGCCATGACACGGTTCTTAGCTATTCCGACGCCGCCCGCGCAGGCTTTCGCGACTGGCTTGCCCAGCGGTACCAGTCGACCGACGCGCTGAACCGGGCCTGGGGCAATGTGTTCTGGTCGATGGAATACGACGACTGGGGGCAGATCGACCTGCCCAACCTGACCGTGACCGAAGCGAACCACCCCCATCTTCTGGCCTTCCGGCGCTATTCGTCAGATCAGGTGGTGGCCTTCAACAAGGCGCAGGTGGACGAGATCCGCAAACACTCCGACGCCCCGATTGCCCATAACTACATGGGACGGGTGACCGACTTTGACCACTTCGCAGTGGGGGCCGCCCTCGATATCGCGTCCTGGGACAGCTACCCCATCGGGTTCCTGTCTGACCGGCTCGAAGCGGACGATGCCTTCAAGCTGCGGTTCATGCGACAGGGGCACCCGGACAATCAGGCGTTTCACCACGATCTCTATCGGGCCGTTGGCCGTGGCCGCTGGTGGGTCATGGAGCAGCAGCCCGGTCCTGTGAACTGGGCGCCCTGGAACCCTGCCCCCTTGCCCGGGATGTGCCGCCTTTGGGCCTGGGAGGCCTTTGCCCATGGCGCCGAATGCGTCAGCTATTTCCGTTGGCGGCAGGCCCCATTTGCGCAAGAACAGATGCACGCAGGCCTTTTGCGCCCCGACAGTGCGCCCGCCCCTGCCTTGGGCGAGGCCCGGCAGGTCGCGGACGAGATTGCCGCACTGGGCGATATCGGGGTGGTATCGGCCCGGACCGCCATCGTGTTTGACTACGAAAGCGCGTGGGCGTGGGAAGCACAGCCGCAGGGCCGCGACTTCGACTTTTTCCGCCTGACCTTTGCCGCCTATCAGGCGCTGAGGCGGGCGGGCCAGTCGGTCGATATCCTGCCCCCCGACACCGCCGACCTCTCTGCCTATGATCTCGTCCTTGCCCCGGGCCTGATGACCCTGTCAGACCCGCTGCGTCAGGCTTTGGCCCGCTACAAGGGCATCGCCCTCATAGGCCCCCGCACCGATACCAAGACGCCGGAACTGTCGATCCCGACACCGCTCGGCCCGAATGTGCCGGGGCTGGAGGTAACCGTGTCGATTACCGAAAGCCTGCCGCCAATGGCCTCTGTCCTGCTTGAGGGAGGCGGCCGGTTCCTGCATTGGTTCGAGCATCTGGAAGGGACGGCCCCCGTCCTGCGCGAAACGACAGAGGGCAAACCTGCGATCATGGGTACCGCCCATCTGCGCTACCTGGCGGGCTGGCCCGCCCCAGACACCTTTGCCACCATGATCAGAGACCTGTGCCAAGAGGCCGGGCTGACCGCACACGACCTGCCGGACGGCTTGCGCATCCGGGATACAGGCACCCACCGCTTTGTCTTTAACTACGCTCCAGAGGCGCAAACATGGGAGGGGCACGAGATCCCTCCCGCAGGAATTCATTGGGAGGCTTTGTCATGATTGTATTCGGCCAGACAACCGACGGACGCGACGTTCACGCGCTGACGCTTAGCGCCGGGGACCTTACGGTCCGCCTTTTGAACTGGGGGGCCGTCTTGCATAGCGTGCGGCTTGCCGGGGTGGACTATGACCTGACGCTGGGTTCGGACGACGTGACGGATTACGAGGACCGGCTTAGCTATAACGGCTCTCTCATCGGGCCGGTGGTCAATCGGCTGACGCGGGCGCAGGCCGAGATTGCAGGCCAGACCTACCACTTTGAGGCAAACCTGAACGGCACCCATAGCCTGCATTGCGGCGCCTGCGGAACGCACCTGAAGCTTTGGGAGATCGTCGATCACGGACCGGCCCATGCCACCTTTGCTGTCGACCTGCCCGATGGCGAAGGGGGCTATCCAGGCAATCGCCGCGTCACCGCAAGGTTCGAGGTTGAGGCCCCCGCCACCCTTCGGATGACGATCGACGGGGTGACGGATGCGCCATCCATCATGAACTTTGCCAACCACGGCTATTGGAACCTGGACGGCAGCGCCACGTGGGAAGGGCACAGCCTTAAGATCGCGGCAGACCGGGTCCTGCCCACCGACGATCTGTTCATTCCAACCGGCGAGATCCGGGACGTGACCGGCACACCCTACGACCTGCGCGACGGGCGGGTGCTCGCTCTTGACGAACCGCCCATCGACAACTGCTTTGTGCTGTCGGACGATGTCATGCCCCTGCGCGAGGTGCTTTGGCTGACCGGCGCCAGCGGGGTGCGCCTCGCAATGGCGACCGACGCCCAGGGGATGCATGTATTTGATGGCCGCCACGACTACAGCCCCAACTTTGGCCGCTACCGGGCGCTGGCGTTCGAGGCAGAGAACTGGCCCGATGCACCCAACCACGCTGGCTTTCCCTCGATCGAGATCGGACCGGACGCGCCGTACCACCAGTTGACCGAATGGCGGTTTTCCAAGCCTTAGGGCGTCGATCAATTGTCGTCGTCTGGTCTGATGCGCCTAGTCGGCAGCGTTGAACCAGGCGACGATCTGCGCCCGTTCTTCAGGCTCGATATAGGTCAGGTTGCCAGGGGGCATGGCGTGGCTGATGCCGGCCTGGAAGTAAATGGCGCGGGCATTGTGGGCGATTTGGGCCGGGGTTTCCAGCATGACGCCCTTGGGGGGCCAGTGCAGACCGTCCCACACAGGTTCAGCCGCATGGCACATGGAACAGCGGCCCATGACGATCTGCTGCACATCCTCGAACCCTTCTGAGGCCGCGTAACGCTCGGCCACCGGGCCCATCGCGGCCTCTTCCTCGCCATAGACATAGGCGCGGGGGGAGGACAACCATGCGATCAGCAGGAACAGGATCACCGTCGCGGCCCAGGTCCAATGGGGCTGGCCCTTGCGGGCATGGGTCGAGTTGAACCAATGCCGGATGGTCACGCCCATCAGGAACACAAGACTGGCGATCAGCCAGTTGTAGTCGCTGGCAAAGGCAAGCGGGTAATGGTTCGACAACATCAGGAAGATGACAGGCAGGGTGAGGTAGTTGTTATGGGTCGACCGCTGCTTGGCGATCTTGCCATACTTGGCATCCGGCTTGCGACCGGCCTGAAGGTCGGCCACCACGATCCGCTGATTGGGCATGATGATGAAGAACACGTTGCCCGTCATGATCGAGGCGGTGAACGCCCCCAGATGCAAAAGCGCCGCCCGCCCGGAAAACACCGACGTGTAGAACAGGGCCATCGCCACCAGCACGCCGAACAGGGCGACCATCAGGACGGTCGGGTCGGAATCGACAAACACCCGGCACAGGGTGTTGTAGGCGATCCAGCCGAAGGCAAGGCTGGCCAATGAGATCAGGACCCCCTGCCAGACAGGGATATCAAGGACATTGGGGTCGATCAGGAGCAACTCTCCGCCCAGGTAGTAGACCAGGACCAGCAAGGTAAAGCCGGACAACCAAGTCCAATAACTTTCCCATTTGAACCAGATCAGGTCGCCCGGCATCTGATCCGGGGCCACGAGGTACTTTTGGACGTGGTAAAAGCCTCCGCCATGGACCTGCCATTCCTCGCCATCCGCTCCACTGGCCATATTACGATCCCGGTGCAGGCCAAGGTCGAGGGCGATGAAATAAAAGGATGACCCGATCCAGGCGATGGCCGTGATCACATGGACCCAGCGCACCGCAAATTCGAGCCAGGAATAAAGAAGAGCGGCGTCGTACATCAGCTTCCCCGATACGTCGAATAACCATAGGGCGACAGGAGCAGGGGCACATGGTAGTGCGCCTCTGGGTCATTCATGCCAAAGCGGATCGGCACCTGATCCAGGAACAGGGGGTCCGCCCCCGCCTGACCGGTGGCCCGCAAATAGTCGCCTGCACAAAAGACCAGTTCATAGATACCGACCACGAATTTGTCGCGGGGCAGGATCGGGCTGTCGGTGCGGCCGTCGCTATTGGTCACGGCTTCGGCGATCTTGCGGTGACTGTTCCCCTCCACCTTGTACAGCCAGATGGTCAGCCCTGCCGCCGGCAGCCCCCGCGCCGTGTCGAGGACATGGGTTGTCAGAAATCCGTCACTCATCATGGTCCCCGTCTGGTCCTTGTCGTGTCGCCGTGTTGTCACCGGTGCTTTGATCATCTTTCGACCCTGCCGAGGCCGCTTGCAACCCCTGCCCACGAAAGCGTACTCATTTCGGACGACAGGAGATGATCAGATGCCCAATCGCTACCCTCGTGACATGATCGGTTACGGATCGACACCACCCGACGCCAAATGGCCGGGGGGGGCCAAGATCGCGGTTTCAATCGTCCTGAATTATGAAGAGGGCGGCGAGAACAACATCCTGCACGGCGACGCGGGATCAGAGGCCTTTTTGTCCGACATCGCCGGCGCCGCCCCCTGGCCGGGACAACGGCACTGGAACATGGAATCGATCTACGAATATGGGTCGCGGGCCGGTTTTTGGCGTCTGCATCGCCTGTTCACTAGCATGGACATCCCGCTGACCATCTACGGCGTGGCAACAGCCCTTGCCCGCTCACCCGAGCAGGTGGCGGCGATGCTCGACGCAGGGTGGGAGGTGGCCAGCCACGGGCTGAAATGGGTCGAACACCGCGACATGCCCAAGGATGAGGAACGCGCCCAGATCGCCGAGGCGATCCGCCTTCACACAGAGGTCACAGGCAGCCGCCCCACCGGTTGGTATACGGGCCGGTGCAGCATGAATACGGTCCACCTCACCGCCGAGGCCGGGTTCGACTGGATCTCGGACACCTATGACGACGACCTGCCCTACTGGCGCCAGACGGGCGAGGGGCATCAGCTTGTCATCCCCTACACGCTTGAGGCGAACGACATGCGCTTTGCCACCGCGCCGGGGTACATCGAGGGCGAGCAGTTCTTTACCTACCTGAAGGACAGTTTCGATACCCTCTATGCCGAAGGGGCAGAGGGGGCCGCCAAGATGTTCTCGATCGGGTTGCATTGCCGCCTGATCGGTCGTCCGGGCAAGATTGCGGGCCTCAAACGGTTCCTGGACTATGCAAAGGGCCACGAAGGCGTCTGGTTCCCCCGCCGCATCGACATCGCACGGCACTGGGCCGCGACCCACCCGCCGGCCAAACGGGTGCGGGCCAGCGAGATGGACAAGGATGCCTTTGTCAGCGCCTTTGGCGGCGTTTTTGAACATTCCCCCTGGATCGCGGAACGGGCGTTCGAACTTGAGCTTGGCCCGGCCCACGACACCGCCGTTGGAGTGCACAGCGCGCTGGCCCGGATGTTCCGGTCCGCCTCGCCTGCCGAGCGGATGGGGCTCCTGCGCGCCCACCCCGATCTTGCGGGCAAACTGGCTGCGGCACAGCGGCTGACCGCCGAAAGCACACAGGAACAGGCCAGCGCCGGTCTGGATGCCCTGACTGATGACGAACGCGCCCGGTTCACCGAGATGAACACCCGCTACGTCGAACGGCACGGCTTTCCCTTCATCATTGCCGTGCGCGACCACGACAAGGCCGACATCCTTGCCGCCTTTGAGACCCGGATCGCCAACGACAGCGTCACCGAATTCGCCACGGCCTGCGCGCAGGTCGAACGGATCGCCCTCCTCCGACTGAAGGCCCTTATGCAATGACCTCCTACGCCTTCCCCCCCGGCGGGATGCCCGCCATGACCGAAGACCCGGCAGCAGCCGGAGCCCGGTTTGAAACCGCTTACGCCTTTATCCCCGGCGCAACGATGCGCGACATCGTGACCAGCCGCCTGCATGGCTGGACCGACACCCGTGTCTGGATCATAGCCCGCCCGATTACCGGGCTGGCAGAAACCTTTGCCCAATATGCCGTCGAAGTCCTGCCCGGCGGCGGCAGCGCCAAGCCCGAGCCTGACCCAGAGGCAGAGGCCGCCATACTGGTGGCCGAAGGTCAAATGACGCTGACGATCGACGGCGTCACACATACCCTTGGCAAAGGCGGTTACGCCTATCTTCCGGCAAGTGTTGAATGGACACTGCACAACAACGGCACCGAAACCCTGCGGTTTCACTGGATCCGCAAACGCTATGAAGCCGTTCCGGGCCTTGGCCATCCGGACGTGGTGATCACGTCGGACCAGGATAATCCTGTGCGTTGGATGCCGGACTGCGACAATTGGGGGACGACGACCTTTGTCGATATGGCCGACCTGCGCCATGACATGCATGTCAACATCGTCACCTTCCATCCCGGCGGACGCATACCGTTTGCCGAGACCCATGTGATGGAACATGGCCTTTATGTTTTGGAAGGCACTGCACGATACCTCTTGAACACGGACTGGGTCGACGTTGGCCCCGGCGATTTCATGTGGCTGCGCGCCTTCTGCCCACAGGCCTGCATCGCGACCGGCGATGGTCCGTTCCGTTACCTGCTATACAAGGACGTCAACCGTCACCCAAGGCTGGCCCTATGACGATCACGCTGCGGACAGAGCCGCTGACGACCGAGGCTTTCGCCCCCTTTGGCGATATTCTTGAGGCGGCTGGTCCGCATGACAAGCTGATCAACGAAGGCATGTGCAAAAGGTTCCACGACCGGGCCCGCATGGACTTTGGCCCCGAAGGCCGGGCCGGGATCAGCATCTTTCAGGCCGAGGCACGGGCGCTGCCCTACACATGCGCCTTGGTGGAACGTCACCCGGAAGGGAGCCAGGCCTTCATCCCCATGTCAGCCGACCCCTTTCTTGTCATCGTGGCCGAGGATGAAGGCGGGCACCCGGCCCGGTTCAGGGCCTTTCTGACCGCGCCCGGACAAGGCATCAACCTGCTGCGAAATACATGGCATGGGGTGCTGACCCCGCTGGCCCCACCTGGCCTTTTTGCCGTGATCGACCGGATCGGTGATACCGCCAACCTTGAAGAGTATCCGCTGACCACTCCCCTCCTGATAGAGGGCTGAGAACCGGACCGCGCTTTGCTGTCGCACCCGCTGTTGAACGGGAGGGGGCAGGCTATATGAGGTCTAACCCAGTCTCATGGAGGCACTTGCAATGGACGCCCTACTCCTGTCGCGTATCCAGTTCGCGGCAAACATCTCGTTTCACATCCTTTTCCCTACGATCACGATCGCCCTGGGCTGGGTGCTGGTGTTCTTTCGGCTGCGCTACAACCAGACCAAGGATCACCGCTGGATGGAGGCCTATGGGTTCTGGGTAAAAGTCTTTGCCCTGTCTTTCGCCATGGGCGTCGTGTCGGGCATCACAATGTCCTTCCAATTCGGGACAAATTGGCCGGGCTTCATGGAGAAGGTCGGCAACATTGCCGGTCCGCTTCTAGCCTATGAGGTGCTGACCGCCTTCTTCCTTGAGGCCGTGTTCCTTGGGATCATGCTGTTCGGCGCGTCCCGTGTGAAGGCCTGGGTTCATACCACAGCGACTGTGCTTGTGGCCTTTGGGACAACCATGTCGGCGTTCTGGATCATCGTCCTGAACTCCTGGATGCACACGCCCCAAGGGTTCGAGATGATCGACGGGGTCGCCCATGCGACCGATTGGTGGGCCATCGTCTTCAACCCGTCCATGCCCTACCGTTTTGCACATATGATGATCGCCAGCTTCCTGACGGTGAGCTTCCTTATCGCGGGCATCTCGGCCTATCGCTGGCTCATTGGGGGTAAGACCGAAGGGGTGCGGGTCGCCCTCAAGGTCGCTATCGTTGCGGCCGCTCTGCTGATCCCTGTGCAGATCTTTGTCGGGGACATGCACGGGCTGAACACGCTGGAGCATCAGCCACAGAAGGTCGCGGCGATGGAGGGCAACTGGGAAACCCAGTCGAACGTGCCGCTATTGCTGTTCGCCCTGCCGAATGAGGAAACCCGTAGCAACGACTTTGAAATTGCCATCCCGAACCTTGCTTCGATCATCCTCACGCACCATGCCGATGGGGTCGTCCCGGGCCTGAACGATTTCGTGGCCGAGGATGGAACCATCCTTCACCCGCGCGTCGCCCCGGTGTTCTGGAGCTTTCGGGTGATGGTCGGCATCGGCATGCTGATGCTTGTCGTAAGCTGGGCGACCGTCGCCCTGATGCTGCGCAAGCGGCGGGACGGGGCAGGACGCAGCGGTGTGTCCGGGTTGCCAAAGCCGGTCCTTTACGGGCTGGTCGGGATGAGCTTTTCGGGCTGGGTCGCCACACTGGCAGGCTGGTACACGACCGAGATCGGGCGCCAGCCCTGGCTGGTGCAGGGTGTCCTGTCCACCAAGGAGGCCGTTGCCGATGTGCCCGCCGCCATGGTTGGCACCACGCTGGTGGCCTACCTTATCGTCTATGCGGCTCTGTTGGTCGCCTATATCGGGGTGATCTTCTACCTGGCGGGCCGCGCCTCACGCGGTCAGCCTGTCGGCCCCGCCGTGGCCGGGCCCAACACCCCCAGCCCCCTGCCAGCGGAGTAGCCCTATGTACACCTTTGGTGACCCGAGTGTCTGGCTGCCCTTTGTCTTTGCAGGGCTGATGGGTCTCTCGATCCTGATCTACGTGGTTCTGGACGGGTTCGACCTTGGGGTGGGGGTCCTGTTCCCCTTTGCCACAGATGCGGAAAAGGACAAGATGGTCGCTTCCATCGGTCCGTTCTGGGATGCGAACGAAACCTGGCTCGTGCTGGCTGTCGGTTTGCTTCTTGTGGCGTTCCCACAGGCGCACGGTGCGATCCTGACCGCCCTTTACCTGCCGGTCGCGATCATGCTGATCGGCCTGATCCTGCGAGGCGTGGCGTTCGAGTTTCGGGCAAAGGCCCCGGCCCCTTATAAGCGGGCCTGGAACAACGCCTTCTTCGCTGGCTCCTTGATGACCTCCCTGTCGCAGGGGTTCATGCTGGGCATGTACGTGATGGGGCTGGAGTGGACTTCGCCCCACGTCGGATTTGCCCTGCTGACAGCCGTCTTTCTAACGGTGGGCTATAGTTTCATCGGGGCGACCTGGGTGATCCACAAGACCGAAAAGGTCCTCCAGCTCAAGGCGATTGACTGGGCCAAAGGCGGGATCTGGGGGCTGGTTCTGGGGATTGGGGCCATTTCTGCAGCGACGCCTCTGGTGAGCGACCGGATCTTCGACAAGTGGTTCTCCTGGCCTGAAGCCCTGTGGCTGTCCCCCTTGCCGATCCTGTCGGGCATGCTGGTCGTGTCGCTTTGGATCATGCTGCGCCGGATGCCCTTTGCCTCGGACGGTTTTTCCTGGTTGCCCTTTGCTGCAGCAACCGCCCTTTGGACGATGGCCTTTGGCGGCATGGCCTACAGCTTTTATCCCTACGTCGTCCCGGAAAAGCTGACCATCTACGAGGCGGCCAGCGCGCCCGAAAGCCTGTTCATCATTCTGTTGGGGACGCTGGTCGTGCTGCCCACGATCCTGGCCTATACCGTTCTGTCCTATGCCATTTTCAGGGGCAAAGCGACCGAGCTGCGCTACGACTAAAGTAAGGTGGGTCATGACCCACCTTACTTTCAGGTTAGCGCGGCGTTGATCGGTCTAAGCTGCTGATAGAGCTCCTGCCAAAGTGCAAATCGCCGGTCGGCCAGTGCCGCCCCTGACGGGTCGGGAAGAAACATGCGATCACTTGGCACAAGGTCGGCTGTCGCATTGGCCAGGTCTGCCATCAGACCGGCGCCAACCCCTGCGATGACCATGGCCCCGACAGCGCCTGCATCGCGCGCCTGCATCCTCTCAAACGGACGGCCAAGGACGTCCGCCCGGATCTGGCACCACGCGTCCGAAGAGGTCCCGCCACCACCGCCCCGAACGGTGCTGGCCCGCTGCCCTCCGGCCCGCTCCAACGCTTCAACCGCGAGCCGGGCGGAAAAGGCGACCCCTTCCATCACCGCGGCAATCATATCCACCGGCCCATGCGCCGAGCTTAGCCCGGCAAAGGCCCCCCGCGCCTGAGCGTCCCACAGCGGCGCCCGTTCTCCCGCAAGGTGGGGCAGGAACAAGGGGCTGGTGCTGGTGATCCGGTGTCCTTCCACCCGTGCCGCCAAATCCGGCGCGGACTGTCCCATCAGTTTGCCCAGCCATTCCAGGGAGGCCCCTCCGGCCTGGGTCGGCCCGGCATGCAGGGTGATCCCGGCCCAGGGCGGAAAGGTGATGACCCCCGGCTCGGGGTGGTGATCGGCGGAAATCAGGCCGAGCACTTCCGATGTCCCCGACAGGTTCATCGCCTCGCCATTCCGGGCCACCCCGGTGCCGAACATGGAGGCCCAGGCATCCATCGTGCCCCGGACAACCGGAACGCCGGCAAGAACCCCGTCGCGGACAGACCCGGCAATCGACCTGGGGTCCTGTAACGGTGGCAAAAAATCATTGGACCGGGGCAGGAGGTCAAGGATCGGCGCTGCGTAGGTCAGATCCGTCCCCACCAGCCCGACAGAGGCCAATGCATCCGCCCCGACTACCCCGGTCAGCCGGGCGATGACCCAGTCCTTGGGAGACAGTACGTGGCGGGTCCTTACCCAGACCTCCGGCTCTGCGGCTGCGACCCAGGCCATGCGCGACAGGGCGTGGCTGGCGTCGATGGGGATCGGTGCACCAAGGGCCCGCGTCTTGGCCTCAACCGTTATGCGCCCGTCCAGCTCAGCACCCGACTCTACGGCCCGAACATCCTGCCAGACGATCGCCGGGCGCAGGGGTAGATTGCCCGCGTCGCAAAAGACATGGGTGTTGACCTGACTGGTGATCCCGATGGCCGCGACAGGCCGCCCGAGGGCCGCGAATTGGGTCAGGGCGGCTTCGACATGAAACCACCAGTCGGACGGGTCCTGCTCAACCCAGCCCGCCTCGGACCGCGTCGTCGGATAGGGGGCAGCATAGTCGGCAAGGCGGCGGCCCGCGGCATCTGACATCACCGCCTTGACCGCCGTCGTACCCACATCGATGCCGATCAACGCAGCAGCTTCAGCCATTTTGGCCATCCGAATTCTCCCTCTCTGTCGTCCGGCACTGGATCCGGCACTGGACAGGTGCAGACTGGCCTGCCATTCCTGTCACCTGCAAGTCCATTTGACTGACCTCGGGAGGGTCGTTTCATGTCCATTAAGCCATATCGCACTGCCATTGCCGCCTCTGTCCTCACCCTGTTCGCCTCTGGCGCCCTGGCCGAAACCGTGGCCGTCATCACGCCCTACCTGGCCCAGCCTGGCACCCAGTTCTACGTCGAGGCCTTTGAAGGCCGGGCCGCCGAACTTGGCTGGGACGTCAATGTCATCGACACCGGCGGTGATGTGGCCGCTGTTATCAGCCGGATCGAGGATGTGGTGACCCAGGGCGTCGACGCCATCGTCATCAACGTCGATCCCGCACAGGTCGGCGCTGGCCTTCAGGCGGCGGCCGATGCCGGCGTGCCGGTTGTCGGCATGGACGCAGGCAGCGATCCGCTGCTGGTCGCGAACGTCACCTCGAACGGATACGCGATGGCTGTTGAGACCTCGGTCTATGTGGCAAACCGGATTGGGGGGGCAGGCAATGTGGTCATGTTCACCTTCGACCCCTTCCCCCCGGTGCAGGTGCGCGGCGTGATCGCGGATGCGGTCTTTGCCAACTACCCCGACATCACCGTCCTAGACCGGATCACTCCGGACGTCAGCGACGGCGGCATCGCCGACAGCCGGGCCCAAATGGAGGCCATCCTGGCCGCCAATCCCGAGGCTGGTAGCATCTCGGCCGTTTGGGCCGCATGGGACCAGCCGGCCCTTGGCGCCCTTCAGGCCATCGAGGCTGCCGGTCGTGAAGGGGAAGGCATTGTCATCACCGGCATCGACGCCAATCCCCAGGCCCGCGACGCCATCGCGCAGGGCGGCAACTTTGAGGCGTCCGTCGCCCAGGACTTTGCTGGCATCGGGGCAACGGCGGCCGACACAGTCGCCCGCATTCTGGCAGGCGAGGATATCGTGGCACCGGTGATCTACGTGCCGACGGTCCTGATCACCTCAGCGAATGTTGCTGAGTAAACGAAAGGTAAGGTGGGTTTAAACCCACCTTACACCTCCTATGACCCTGTCCTTGCAATCTCTCAGCCGACGGTATGGCGCCGTCCAGGCCCTGAGCGAGGTGTCCTTTGACATCCGCCCGGGAGAGGTGCAGGCGCTGATGGGCGAAAATGGGGCAGGCAAATCGACACTCATTCGCCTGCTCGCGGGGTTAGAGCGGCCAGACACCGGCCAGGTCCTGCGCGATGGCCAGCCCATTGTCCTCGGCAGCCCCGCTGATGCAGAGGCTGCCGGACTGCGCTTTATCCACCAGGAACTGCACGTCGTTCCCGCCCTATCGGTGGCCGAGAACATGCATCTGCATCATCCCTACCCGACCCGGGCCGGGCTGGTGCGCTGGGGCAAGCTGCGCGACACGGCCAAACGGGCGCTGGCCCGACTTGGGCTGACGCATATTGATCCCGACGCGCCCATGGCGAGGCTTGGCGCCAGTGACAGGATGCTTGTCCGGATCGCCGCCACCCTCATCACGGATGGCCCCGCCCCTTGGCTCTACGTCATGGATGAACCCACCGCCGCCCTCACGGGGGCCGAGGCCGAGCGCTTGTTTGACGTGATAGGTGAATTGACCGCATCCGGGGCTGGTGTGCTTTATGTCTCGCACAGGATGGCAGAGGTCCTGCGCCTCGCCCGGACGGTGACAGTGCTGCGCGACGGGCGACACGTCTCAACCCGCTCTATCGGTGACACGACAGAGGGCCAGATCATCGCCGATATGACCGGGCGGGACCTTTCGGGGGATGTGCCGGACCGGACCGTGCCGATCGGGACAGCGCCCCTTTTGCAGGTGGCCGGCCTGACGACCGCTACGCTGGGCCCGGTCAGCTTTGACCTGCGCCCCGGTGAGATCCTTGGCGTGGCCGGCCTGGCAGGTTCGGGTCGGGGGGCGCTGTTGCGCGCATTGATCGGGGCCAGCCCGCGCCGTGATGGCACGGTGACGATGGGCGACACGTCCCTGACCCGGACAACCCCGCCCAAGGCGTGGTCAGCCGGGATCGCCTATGTCCCGCGAGAGCGCCGGTCAGAGGGGCTGATGATGCACCGCTCGATCCTGGAAAATGTTGCCCTGCCCCACCTTGGGCCGCTTGCCCGCGCCCGCGTCTTTCTGAACCGAAAGGCCGAGGCGAGGATGGTGGCCAAACGCGGTGCCGAAGTCCGGCTGAAGTCTGCCGCCCCAAGCCAGTCCTGCGATCACCTGTCGGGGGGCAATCAGCAAAAGGTCCTGTTCGCCCGAGCGCTGGCAGGCTCTCCCAAGGTCTTGCTTCTGGACGAACCGACGCGGGGCGTCGATGTGGGCGCCAAGCACGATATCTACCGCCTGATACGGTCGCTGGGCGATGCGGGTATGGGGGTGATCCTGGCCTCGTCGGACCTGCCCGAGCTCTTGGGCCTGTCGGACCGTATCCTTGTCCTGCACGACGGCCAGCAGGCCCATCTGTTGGATAACACCGGACTAACCGAGGCCGACCTCCTGACCCTGTGCTACACAAAGGAAGCCGCTGCATGAGCGCCTTGTTCCGCCGCTTTGGCAGCCTGATCGGCATGGCCGCCATCGTTGTCTTCTTTGCCGTAGCCCTGCCCGACACCTTCATGACGGCGCGCAACTGGCTCAACATCAGTCAGCAAATCTCGATGCTGGCCGTCGTCGCTGCGGTCATGACGGTGGTCATGGTCATGGGCGACTTTGACCTGTCGGTCGGGTCGATGGCATCCCTCGCCGGGGTCGTCGCCGCGGTCCTGTTCGTGCAGGGCTGGTCGGTGCCTGCCGCCCTTGCCGCTGCCATAGTCGTGGGGCTGATCGGGGGGCTGTTCAACGGGGTTCTTGTCAGCGTGATCGGCATCCTGCCTTTCGTCGCGACCCTTGCCACCCTGACGGTCTATAGCGGGGCGGCCTTTCTGGTGAGCGATGGCAAGACCATCTTTGGGCGCGACATTCCCGCCACCTTCTCGGACTTTGCCCGGTCGGGGCTGGCGCTTGGCGACATCGATGGACGACCGGCACTCTTTCCGGCCCTTAGCCTTGTTGCCCTGGCTGTTACGGCCATCGTCTGGGTCGTGTTGGAGCAAACCAGCTACGGGCGCAGGCTATATGCCATTGGCGGCAATGCCGAGGCGGCGCGGCTGGCGGGTGTTCCGGTCACGGTCCTGCGCCTGTCCGCCTTTGCCTTTACCGGCGTCGGGGCGGCGATTGCGGGGCTGATGTATGCCAGCCGCGTCGCTTCGGCCAATCCGGTGCAGGGGGACGGGCTGATGCTGACGGCTATCGCTGCCGTCTTTCTGGGGATGACCCTGACAGAGAATGGGCAACCGCGCGTCCTTGCGACCTTGGCTGGCGTGGTGGTGTTGGGTGTATTGGACAACGGTCTGACCCAGATGTCGGTGGACAGCTATGTCCGCGAGGTGCTTGTTGGCGCCATCATCCTGATCGCGGTCAGCGCCAGCGCATTGGGGCGCAGGGGCCTGTTTGGACGCTAGGACGGCGTCAGGGCGCCTCTAGGACATCGTCCAGAAGTTGGCCAACCCCCTCTGCGTCAAGACTGTCGAACCGGCCAGAGAGTTGGGCCAGCCGCCCGGCCCGTTTTTCCCCCAGCACAGGGTCTGCAAATCCATGGAACTTGGCCAGAATCTCTGCGTCGGACAAAGGCAGATCAGTGTCACCGCGCGGGGTTCTGGGCGGCGCTGACAGTCGGCGACCGTCCTTCGTCAGGATCGTGACCGCCGCCCAGCGCTTTCCCACACTCATCGCTGTCAACTCGGGGTCGTCGATCAGCGTGGTCGCCTGGCTGACCCGAAGCACCTCCGGGTCGTCAAGGATCGCTGGGGTCAGCTCTGCCGGGCCGATCCCACCGCGAACGATGACGAGGGCCACCGGGAAGGCGATGGAATAGGCGAATTCGTCCATTGTCCTTGGCGTATGCCCGGCCAGGCGAGTCGCGTTGTGAAAGGTCCGGATCTCGACCCCGGCCACCTCGCCGTGGTGCAGGCCATGTTCGATCATCAGATCGCGCGCCGCATCCAGCGAAGGGTGCGCCCAGCGACAGCAGGGCCAGGGCTTGTAGTGGGTATGCTCAACCGTATGCCATGCGTCGCCCAGCCCGGCCCAATAGGGGGCCGCCTCTGCGCTTTCGCAGGTAAGGGCGGGGGCCCCGGTAAAGCCCGATTTGGCCAGATAGGCCGCGCTGACACCGGCAGGTGCGCCCCAACCAACCCCGTCACGCAGCATGGTTGGATGGTCAATGCAGCGCATCATCTGGCTTCGGGGGCCGTGGTATTCGGCGATGCCAGCCGCATGGCGGATCTCTTCCTCTGTCGCACCAAGCATCCTGGCCACAGCGACAGCCACCCCCACGGCTGTCCAGGCGCCCGAGGTGTGATAATCGGCACAGGTCGCATGCTGGACCTGTCCGGCGCGGTAGCTGACCTCGTACCCGATGGCCAGCCACAGGGCAAAATCCTGCCCGGTGATCTGCCGCCCTTGCCCGCGCAGAGCATCGGCCACCGCCAGAAGGGCCGGGAAGACCGCCGACCCCGCATGGCCCTTGTTGATCGAGGTTCCGTCATGCGCGTCAATGCTGTCGACCGTAAAAGCCCCGGTCATCGCCGCCCCCGCGGGGCTGACCAAACGCCCGTCCATCAGCATCCGGGCCTCCCCGACCGTCCCAACCCCGAACAGGGCAACCGCCCCCTTGCGGGCGATGCCCGACATCTCGGTCGTGGCACCAACTGCCGCGACGCCCATCGTGTCGATAAAGCTGCGGCGCAGCGTCGCCAAAAGCGGAGGTGGCAGGTCCTCATACCGCAGCCTCGCGGCAAAGCCCGCCATATCAGTAGGCAAGGCCAAAGGAGCGGTCATCGGGTTTCGAGGTCAAAGACCGTGATGCCGTCGCCACCCCCATCACATAGGGCGACAAGCCTGCCTCCGGCGGCCTTATGGGCCGGGTGAGCATCATAGGCGGCCAGCGCCGCCCGGTCCCGAAAGGTGGCAACGAAGCCCCAGGTATAGCCGGCACTTTTGTTCTCGTAGTCACGGTTGGGACCGCAGGCAAAGCTTTCAAAGCCATCGACCAGCGGCATGATGGCGGCCAACGCCTGAAACACGCTATCCCGCTCTACCGGATCAACCGAGGCGGGGATGGCGCAGTAAACGCAGTGCTGGATCATTGGGTCACGCCCTTTGGAAAAATCAGGATCGCCCTGAAGTCATTGACATTTGTCAAGGTCGGACCCGTGACGACCTGATCGCCGGACGCGGCAAAAAAGCTGTGACTGTCGTTGAGAGCCAGCGCCCGGGTCGCGTCAGCAGGCGCGCGGGCCAAAATGTCAGGGCCGATGATGGCCCCCGCCACTTCTGCCGCTCCGTCGACACCATCGGTGTCGCAGGCAATGGCATGGATGCCCTCTGCCCCCTCCAACGCCACGGCAAGGGCCAGCGCGTATTCGGCATTCGGCCCGCCTATGCCGTCGCCACGGCGGGTCACGGTCAACTCTCCGCCGGACAAGAGGAGGACAGGCGCATCGCCTGTGGTAAGGCCTGCCTGCGCCCCCAGCGCAAGCGCCGCGTGGGCTGTCGCCACCTCCCGCGCCTCGCCCTCGAGGGCATCGCCAAGGATGCGGACCACGCAACCGGCCTCTGCGGCAAGTTCGGCCGCCGCGGCAAGGGATTGCGACGGGGCAACGATGACGCGATTCTCGACCCTGCTCAGGCGGGGGTCGCCTGGAGGGACGACGCCGGTCGGACCGCCAAGCACCGCGTGGGCCGATGGGGGCAAAGCGATCGACCAGCGTGCGACAATGTCGCGGGCGTCCTGCGGGGTCGAGGCATCTCCGACCGTTGGACCAGAGCCGATATAGGCCGGATCGTCCCCCGGCACGTCCGAGATCATCAATGACACCATCTGGGCGGGCCATGCCGCGGCGGCCAACTGGCCGCCCTTGACCCGGCTCAGGTGCTTGCGCAGGATATTCATCCGGTCAATCGGCGCGCCTGAGGCCAGAAGGGCCGCGTTCACGCCCTGCTTTTCCGCCAGCGTCATCGTTCCGGCAGGTGCAACCAGAAGGGCCGACGCACCGCCCGAAATCAGAGCCAGCACCATGTCGCCCTCCCTCAGCCCTTCCAACAGGGCCAACATGCGGGTGGTAGCGGCTTCTCCGGCCGCATCCGGAACCGGGTGTGCCGCCTCGACGATCTCAATGCCCTGACAAGGGCGGGCATATCCGTACCGTGTGATGACGAGGCCGTCACACGGGCCCCAAGCGGCCTCAACCGCCTCGGCCATGCGGGCAGAGGCCTTGCCGGCCCCGACGACCACCACCCGTCCATCAGGACGGGGCGGAAGGGCTGCGGGAATCACCAGCATCGGATCAGCCACGGCGACGGCCCGATCAAACAAGCGGCGCAAGAGGACGGCAGGGGATTCGGCAGGGGTCACGTTTATCGTCCATTCAGGCAATCAGTTGGCGCAGACTGCACCGGAAAAGGGTCTGCATCCAGCGCCATCCACGTTCAAAAAGCCGGTGACAGGATTTTCCGTTGATTAGCGTTTGACACCGCTCGCGGGGCAAAGTATCGCACCACCGATTGCTTGGCGTGGTAGCTCAGCTGGTTAGAGCACAGCACTCATAATGCTGGGGTCGGCGGTTCAAGTCCGCCCCACGCTACCAAGCAACCTCCTTTGGGTACGATGTTTGACCAGGTCGCTGAACGGGCGCCCCGGAGACAGGCGCAAAGGGATGTGTCGAAAGCTCTTTCCAGAACCGCGAAACGGGATGTCTTTCCCGCGCGCGAGAAATCGGGCATGTCACGACAAACAAAGGCGTGATCCATGACCGAATTACTCGACCAACTTCGCCAAGTAGTGGGCCCAACTCATGTGCTGACCGGAGCGGACTGCGCTCGATGGGACCACGACTGGACAGGGGCGTATAGCGCCACCCCCTTTGCAGTTGTGCGCCCCGCCTGCACAGCCGAAGTGTCCGAAGTCCTGCGTATCGCACACGCAAGCAGCACACCCGTCGTGCCCGTCTCGGGCAACACCGGACTGGCGGGGGGAACCTATGCCAAGCGGGCCATCATGCTGTCCGTGGACCGGATGAATGCCATCCGTGAAATCCGCAAAGACGGTCGGCTGGCGATTGTGGAGGCCGGGGTGATTCTGGCCAACCTTCACAGCGCGGCGGCGGAACACGATCTGATCTTTCCCCTCACATTCGGCGCGCGCGGCTCTGCCATGGTCGGGGGGTTCCTCTCAACCAACGCCGGGGGCTCGAACGTTCTGCGCTACGGGAACACGCGTGATCTGTGCATGGGGCTCGAGGTTGTCCTGGCAGACGGGCGGGTCATGAACCTGATGAGCGAGCTGCACAAGGACAACTCGGGCCTGAACCTGCGCCACCTGATGGTGGGGGCCGAAGGCACCTTGGGGATCATCACAGCAGCCGTGCTAAAGCTTAAGCCCCGCCCAAGGGCCTATGCCACCGCCATGCTGGCAGTCCCGAAACTGTCCGACGCGGTCGGCCTGCTCAACCGGATCCAGGACCTGACAGGTGGCGCGGTAGAGGCCTTTGAATACATGCCGCGCAGCTACATCGAAGGACATCTGCGCGAAATCGCCGGTGCCCGGCCGCCCTTCGAAAAGATGTACGACGTCAACATCATGATCGAGATAGGCGCCACCGCCCCCCGCGACGCCGATCCCTTACCAGACGGATCAGTACCCATTGTCACCCTGCTGGAAGACACGCTGGCCCGCTTCCTCGAGGATGGCACGCTCGAGGACGCAGTCATTGCCACCAACGAGGCGCAAAGGGCCGAGATGTGGGCAAGGCGCGAGGCTGCCGCCGAAGTCGTCTTTGCCCGCCAGCCGGTTGTCAACAACGACATCTGCGTACCAGTGGACAAGGTCGCCAGGTTCCTGGACGACGCGATCGCACGGATCAATGCCTTCGACCCGGGGGCCGAGGCACTCTGCGTCGCCCACTTGGGAGATGGGAACGTTCATTACACGGTCTACCCTTCAACCGCTGACCCGGCCCTTGCCGACCGCATCCTCGAGACCGTCGAAGATGTCGTTCAGGATCTGTCCGGCAGCTTTTCTGCCGAACACGGCATCGGACTGGGCAAGCTCACATCAATGCAACGGCGCAAGGACCCCGTCGCGCTGAACGTGATGCACAGCATCAAGGCAGCTCTCGACCCAAAGGGAATTCTCAACCCCGGCAAGGTCTTCCCGCCGGTCGACAGCTAGAGGCTCGCGCCTCCTCCTACGTCGCTGCGCTGTCAAAAAAGCCCGGGCCGGCTTGCTCCAATAGTTTGCGAGCCATATCACGACCAAGTTCGGGGCCATCCTCGATCGGCGCCTCGCCCGCGTCGGCCAACACACGTGTGCCATCCGTGCGCAGGATTTCACCGCGCAGCCGCAGGGTGCCACCATCCAATTCGGCCAGGCCGCCAATCGGCGTCTCGCAAGAGCCGTCCAGGGCGCCCAGAAACGCCCGTTCCGCCGCAAGCCTCTGGCCGGTTGGGCCATGATGGATCGCGGCCAAAAGGTCTGCCGTGACGGGATCGTCGATCCGGCGCTCGATCCCGATGGCGCCCTGCGCCACGGCTGGCAGCATCTCGTCCGTCGAAATGGCGACACGTGGCACATCTGACATATGAAGACGGTTCAACCCGGCCATCGCCAGGAACGTCGCCGCGGCCACGCCCTCGCTCAACTTGCGCAATCGGGTTTGAACGTTGCCGCGAAACTCAACGATGTTCAGATCAGGACGGCGATGCAGCAACTGGGCGCGCCGACGCAGGCTTGAGGTGCCAACGGTCGCCCCTTGGGGCAAATCAGCAAGGGCACCCTGCCCCAACGAGATAAAGGCATCCCGCACATCCTCGCGCGGCAGATAGGTGTCCAGAATGAGGCCCTCAGGCTGGTCCACCGGCATGTCCTTCATCGAATGGACTGCAATATGGATGGACCCGTCCAACAAGGCCTCTTCGATCTCGCGGGTGAAAAGGCCCTTGCCGCCAATCTCCTTGAGAGGGCGGTCCTGGATGGCATCGCCTGTCACCTTGATGACGACGATAGAAAAGGCCTCTTCGGGCAGGTCAAAAGCTGCCATGAGCCGCGAACGGGTCTCATGCGCCTGAGCCAAGGCCAGGGGAGACCCCCGGGTTCCGATATTGAGGGGCGAAGCGGGAGAGGGCAGGGTCAATTTCATGAGTCTTTCTTAGATGTGTAAACAAAACCTGACAACTGCCTTGACAAGGCAACTGGCTCTTGGGACCAAAAGACTAACTTTAGGAGTTCAAATGTCCCATACCAAATCCATCCTCCGCGCGCTGGCCGGCGAAACCCTTCCCACACCGCCGATCTGGATGATGCGCCAGGCCGGGCGGTATCTGCCCGAATATCGGGCAACAAGGGCCGAGGCCGGGGATTTCCTGTCCCTATGCTACAATTCGGAACTGGCCGCAGAGGTCACGCTACAACCAATCAGACGGTACGGATTCGATGCCGCCATCCTGTTTGCCGATATCCTGCTGCTGCCGCAGGCCCTCGGAGCCGAGCTGTGGTTCGAGACGGGCGAAGGCCCGCGGATGTCCACGATCACGGATGCCACCGGGCTCAAGACGATGAAACCGGCGGATGCCATCCACGACCATCTTGCCCCGGTCTACGAAACCGTGCGCATCCTCGCGCGAGAGCTTCCCCCCGAAACCACGCTGATCGGCTTTGCCGGGGCACCGTGGACAGTGGCCACCTACATGATCGCGGGGCGAGGCACACCCGACCAGGCCCCCGCCCACCTGTTGAAATCCCAGGACAGGGCAACATTCGAGGCGATCATTGACCGGCTGACCGAAGCGACGATCGAGTATCTCTCCATGCAGGTCGAGGCCGGGGCCGAAGTGGTCAAACTGTTCGACAGCTGGGCAGGCTCGCTTCAGGGGGACGACTTCGACGCCTATTCCCTGGCGCCCATGCGCAAGATCACCCAAGCGCTGAAGGACCGGCACCCGGGTCTTCCCGTCATCGCCTTCCCGCGCGGCGCTGGCGAACGCTATGTCGGGGCCCATGCGGCCACAGGTGCCGACTGCGTCGCGCTTGATGACGGGGTCACGGCCGCCTGGGCGGCCGGACACGTCCAGACGGCGGGCTGCGTTCAGGGCAACCTTGCCTCGTCCCACATGGTTACCGGTGGGGACACGCTGGTTCAGGAAACCCGCAAGATTGTCGAGGCCCTCTCGAATGGTCCCCACATCTTCAATCTTGGGCACGGCATCACGCCTGACGCTGATCCGGAAAACGTCCAGTTGATGATCGACACCGTCCGGGGCAATTGATCCACCAACGTCTTCGGATCGAAAATATCCCGGGGGGACGGCCAAAGGCCGAGGGGGGCAGCGCCCCCCTCAGTCAAAATGAAATGCGCCGCAGGCGCGCCTTTTGGGTCAGACCCACTTGGCCAGCGGTGGCAGGCTCATGAGCACCGCATTGGCGTCATGGCCGGTCTCCAACCCGAACTTGGTGCCCCGGTCGTAGACCAGGTTATATTCGGCATAGAGGCCACGATGGATGAGCTGGGCCTCCTTGTCTGCCTCGGTCCAGGGGGTATCGCGGCGCTTTTCCACCAAGGGCACATAGGCGGGCAGGAAGGCACGGCCGATGTCCTGGGTCAGCTTGAAGTCTGCCTCCCAGTCGCCCGTGCAATAGTCATCCATAAAGATGCCGCCGACACCGCGGGCGCGGCCACGATGTGGCACGAAAAAGTACTCGTCTGCCCATTCCTTCAGGCGCGGGTAATGCTCTGCCCCATGCGGATCAAGGTGGGTCTTCTGGGTGGCATGGAAATGGGCTGTATCCTCGTCATACTCCAGACAAGGGTTCAGATCCGATCCGCCCCCGAACCACCAGGCACCCGGTGTCCAGAACATGCGGGTGTTCATGTGGACCGCCGGGGCATGCGGGTTTTGCATATGCGCCACAAGCGAGATGCCGGACGCCCAGAACCTGGGATCCTCGGCCATGCCCGGCACCCCGCGGGCGGCCATCGCCTTTTGGGCGCGTTCCCCAAGGGTACCGTAGACGGTCGAGATATTGACCCCGACCTTCTCAAATACTCGTCCACCACGCATGACGCTCATCAGGCCACCACCGGCATCGCTGCCATCATCGGCAGACCGTTTGGTCTCGGAAACCTCGAAACGGCCGACAGGCAAGGCGGCGGTCGGGCCGTCGGTCTGGCTGTCTTCAAGCCCTTCAAATGCCGCGGCAATCTCATTTCGCAGACTCCGGAACCACGCGGCCGCCCTGGCCTTTTCCGTCTCAAATCCAACCGCCGTCATCGGCATCCGTCCCTTGCTATTGACTATCATTCGGTCCTAGCACTGTTTGCTTAGGCCGACCACCATACCTTGATCCGGATCACCAAAGGAAATCGCCATGCGCCGCGCCCTCCTTCTTCTTCCCCTGCTCGCCGCAGCCTGTGCTTCGCCGCAAGAGCAATGCATCAGCCAGGTTACCCGGGATCTGCGCGTCATCGGTGGCTTGGTGAACGAGACCCAAGGCAACCTTGCCCGGGGATATGCGATCCAACAAGTCAGTGAAGAGCAGGTCGTCCGGCGCACCTGTACCGGCAAGAACGAGGACGGCAGCACTTTCACTTTCCCGTGCGACAACACTACGACGGTCACTCGCGATGTACCCGTCGCCATCGACCTGAATGCAGAGCAGGCCAAGCTCAACTCTCTGCTAGAGCGTCAATCACAGCTGGAGCGGTCCTCGCAGGCCGCAATCCAGCAATGCGCCGTCGCCTACCCCGAATAGGGGTCAGTGCGCCGCGACGCAGGCCGGATCGATCAGGGTCCGGCCACCATCGACAGTGATGATCTGCCCGGTGACAAAACCTGACGCGTCCGAGGCTAGGTATTGCACAGCGTCGGACACCTCGCCGGGGCTGGCGATGCGGCTGAGTGGCGTATGCTCCAAGATCTCAGCGCGCATGCCATCCTGCTCTTTTAACGCCCCCTTCAGACTGGCGCTCATCACGCTGCCAAAGGCTACGGCATTGACCCGGATACGCTTGGGCGCAAGGGCGACGGCCAGTGCGCGGGTCATCTGGTCAAGGGCGGCGGAGCTGATGGAATAGCCCAACAAGTCAGGGTGGGCGCGCCGTGCTGCGATCGAGGACAGGTTGATGATTGAGCCAACAGGCCCATCGCCGTCCGGATCGGCCTGCTTGATCATCCGCTTGGCTGTCGCCTGGCTCAGCTTGAGGGCCGTCATCATGTTCTGTTGCAGCAGGAGCGATACCGAATCGTCATCGGGATCGAATGGATCAGTCGTCATCACCTGACGCGAGGCATTCACGAGAATGTCGATTCGATCAAAAGCGTCATGGGTCAGGGACAACAGGTTGGTGATCGTCAGCTTTTCCCGCAGGTCACCGGCAAAAATGCGAACTGGGCCTTCCTCACCGGCAAGTTGGCCGACTTCCCGCTCCAATGCTGCTTCGTCACGATCCGCAAAGACAACGTTGGCACCTTGGTCGACAAAGTGACGCGCAATGGCCAGGCCAACACCATGGGCCGCTCCGGTAACGATGGCGGTCTTGCCGGCAATGGAAAAGGACATGGGATACTCCTGAACTCGGGGCCAGCCTGGGGCCAGACCGATGTCATTTGCGTGGTCGCACCGCGTGAAAGACCTTGAAGGCAGAATCGCCAGACACTTCCTCGACCTTAACAAATCGCTCGCGAAGGGTGGTCTCGTAGGGCAGGTGGCGATTGGCCACAAGCCAGAGCTGACCGCCAGCGTTAAGCATCCCGGCCGCGGCTGCAATAAAGCTCCGTCCCAGCGACGTATCGGCGTTGCGCCCGACGTGGAAAGGCGGGTTACAGACAACAGCGCCGTATTTCACGTCTGGGGTCCAGCGCGTGGCATCAGCCCAGTGAAACGCTGCCCGTGGATCAGGGATGTTCTTCCGGGCACAGTCCAGCGACATGGCCTCGGCCTCGATCAGGTCCAGATGGGTCACGCCATCGCATTTGAGGATGGCGGCGGACAGGTATCCCCAGCCTGCACCCAGGTCTGCTACCCGGCCGGGCAACTTGGCCGGCAATGTCGCGGCCAGCAGGGCAGAGCCCCGGTCGACGCCACCTTCTGAAAACACCCCTGCTCGGGTGATAAAGCCATCCGGTCCCCTGATCGGCTCGGGCTCAGCCCAAGCCGAAAGATCAATAGATGCGGATTGGATGGCGAACAGCCGCCCATGCGATTTTGTGATCGAGGCCAGCTCGCCGACCTTTTTGCGAATGTCCTTGAACAGGCTGTCGACGCCATCGGTCTTTTGCCCGTCGATCACCACCAACGGGGCGAGCCCGGCAGCCTCCGCCACAAGGGCGCGGGCCAGGGCCTTGGACCGTGGGACAACTACGACGGCCAATCCCGCAGGTTCGGCCTTGGTCCCGGTGGCATAGCCCATGTCCCGCCAGTAATCGTGGTCGGGCCGAAAGCTGTGGCTGACGTGCACCTGCTCTTTGTCGAAGGCAGACAGGTCAAAACCCATCGGCGGACGCAGAACCGCAACACCGCCCTCCGGCTGCGAGACAAGACCCTGTTCAAGGGCCAATGACAGGCGGGACTGTGACATCAGGTCAGGACCCTCAGGTCCCTATTCCTTTTCCATGGTGCACTGGAGCGGGTGCTGATGCCGCTGTGCAAAATCCATGACAAGAGCAACTTTTGTCTCCGCAATCTCATGGCTGAACACGCCAACCACGGCGATTCCTTTTTTGTGGACGGTCAGCATAAGCTCGAACGCCTGGGCATGCGTCATGCCAAAGAACCTCTCCAGAACATGGACCACAAACTCCATCGGAGTGTAATCATCGTTCAGGATCAATACCTTATACAGCGGCGGTCGCTGCGTCTTTGGGCGCGTCTCAAGCTTGACGCCGACATCGTTGTCGCCATCTTCCTTGTCGGCCATCATGTAGAACTCGGCGAGCATAGGGTTATCAGGCAGTCCGTTGGGAGATTTGGCTTGGCCGCTTTATATAAGCCTGCATCACCGCATGAAAAGACCCTGATGAAAAGGAGACAAGATGACGGCCCAGACCCGGTGGACAATCGGTTTCGATGCGGACGACACGCTTTGGCACAACGAGCGCACCTTCCGCATCACCCAAGAGCGTTTCGCCGAGCTTTTGGCCGACTATCACGCCCCGGACCACCTTCACCAACACCTGCTGGCGGCCGAGCGTCGGAACCTTGGCCACTATGGCTTTGGGGTAAAGGGCTTTGTCCTGTCGATGATCGAGACAGCCATCGAGGTGACGGAAGCAAAGGTGCCAGCCAGTGTCATCGCCGAACTCATCGCCGCTGGGCAAGAGATGTTGTCGCACCCCATCGAACTGCTGCCCAACGCAAAAGAGGCCGTTACTGCGCTGGCCGATCGCGCCCGGATCGTCCTAATCACGAAAGGCGATCTGTTGGACCAAGAGCGCAAATTGGCACAATCGGGCCTGGGCGATCTGTTTGAAGGCGTCGAAATCGTGAGCGACAAGACTGCGCCAGTCTACAGCCGCATCTTTGGCCAATTTGGTCCGGGTCCGGCGATGATGGTTGGCAACTCGCTCAAGTCAGATGTTCTTCCGGCCCTCGAGGCGGGCGGCTGGGGTGTCCACGTTCCGCATGAATTGACGTGGGAGTATGAAAGGGCCGAAGCCCCGACGCAGCACCCAAGGTTTCGCAGCATCCCAAACCTTGGAGATCTCTTGCAACTATACGATGAACTCGTTTAGCGCCGCCTTATTCTTGCCACATTGCTTCATCTTGATCTGGCCATACGATCCGGCCCTACATTTTGCTTTTGAGCATGAAAAACAGGCTGAAAGTAGTTGAGTTTAGGGTATTTTCTGACTCGATCATTCGTGTTAGCATTTCGACAAATCAAAAAGGTGCCGCAAAAATCTGGCACCATGAGGCAGTAAAAGGGCTAGCAACGTGACACGTCGTCTGGGACAGACGGCCCGTCTAGGGCTGATGATGCTATTCATGCTTGTGGTTGCGGCTTTGGCCCCGACTTCTGGCAAATCGGCCCCCTATGCGGCGCTGGTGATGGATGCCCGAACCGGGGAGGTCTACCACAGCCAGAACGCCGATACGCGGCTGCATCCGGCTTCGCTTACCAAGATGATGACCCTCTATATCGCGTTTCAGGCGATCCAGCGGGGCGAGATCACGCTAGACACCGAAGTTCGCATCACTCAGGCTGCCGCCAATGAGCCTCCGTCAAAACTCGGCCTCCGGGCCGGACAGACCATCCGCCTGCGATACTTGATCCGGGCGGCCGCGGTGAAATCGGCCAACGATGCCGCCACCTCAATCGGGATCGCCATCAGCGGCTCGCAAGCGGCGTTTGCTCGTCGGATGAATGCGACAGCAGCAGCGATGGGTATGTCACGGACCAGCTTTGTCAACATGCACGGGCTGACGGCCTCGGGCCACCTGTCCACAGCGCGAGACATGACGGTGCTGGGGCGGCACCTGATCTATGACTTTCCCCAGTACTACAACCTCTTCTCACGGCGTTCTGCCGATGCTGGCATTGCCCAGGTCAACAACACCAACCGCCGCTTTCTGGATGCCTATACGGGCGCGGACGGGATCAAGACAGGATTCACCAACGCGGCCGGCTATAATCTTGTTGCCTCGGCGGAGCGGGGGCAGGTTCGGATCATCGCAACTGTCTTTGGCGGAACGTCGACTGCAAACCGCAACGCAAGGGTGGCAGAGTTGCTGGACCTGGGCTTTGCCGAGGCGCCAAGGCGGGCGACCGTCAGGGCCCCTGCCCCACCTGCCTATAATCCCAATCCGCCCGCCGCAGCACTCGTCGCGACCGGACCGGGGCAGTCTGGACCGGCAGCCCGCACCATCCGCGTATCTGGTCTGATCCAACGCAGCCTGCGCCCGGTGGCACGTCCCGCACAGATCATCGAGGAACCGGTCCTTGTCGCCGCTGCCCCTAGTGCAATAGACGACGCCCTGGCCCTTGCCTTGGCCCCCCCCACGACCGTACCAGCCGAAACCGCAGTCGAAGTCGCTGCTATAGTGGCACCCGCCCCGGAACCCGAGGCTACCGCCATCGCAGTCGACGTCGCCGAAGCAGCAACAACCGAGCCGACGGAACTGGTCCTTGCCACAGCAACAGCCCTTGCCCCGGCCAGCCTCAGCACGTTGCCGGAGGTACGGCCCACTGCCATCATCATGACAGCCGAAGACATTGCACCGTCCGAGGTGTCACCATCGGCTGAACCCGAAGTTGTCACCCGCATCTCGACCTCTGGCGGTCGCTACTGGGGCATTAACGTCGGTCGCTACAATACCCGCTACGAAGCCGAGCGGGTCCTGATCCAGGTCGCACTGACCGAGGCAAGTTCGCTGGACGGTGCGCTACGCCGTATCCTGCAGCGCTCTGGCGCCTTCGACGCCAACTTCATGGGATTGTCGCGCGAAGGCGCAGACCTTGCCTGCCGCAGGCTCCAGGCCCGTGGGACGACCTGCTTCATGATCGGTACCGACGAAAGCTAAGGGGCCAGAGGCCTATTCGGCCGCTGGCACCGCACGCCCTTCAAAGGCGGCGGCCATAAGCGCCCGTGTATAGTCCGTTTTGGGCGCATCAAAGATCGCTGCGGCATCCCCCGCCTCGACCACGTCACCGTTCCGCATGACCATGACCTTATGGCTAAGGGCACGGACAACCTTCAGATCATGGCTGATAAAGATGTAGGCCAGCCCGAATTTCACCTGAAGCGCCCGCAGCAGTTCAACGATCTGCACCTGGACAGTCATGTCGAGAGCGGATGTCGGCTCGTCCAGCACCATCAGGCGAGGTTTGAGAATCAACGCCCGGGCAATGGCGATACGTTGACGCTGCCCGCCCGAAAACTCGTGCGGATAGCGGTCCATCATGGTCGGGTCGAGGCCGACCTCTGTCATGATCTCGGCGACTTGTTCACGACTGCTGCGCCCCTTTTCGACGCCATGAACGCCAAGCCCTTCGGCAATGATCTGTTCGACGGTCATTCGTGGGCTCAGGCTGCCGAACGGGTCCTGAAAGACGATCTGCATATCCTTCCGGATCGGGCGGATCTGGCGCTGGCTTAGCCCGTCTAGCCGCTGGCCCAACACTGTGATCGGCCCTTCGGACGCCAGAAGGCGCATGATGGCGAGGGCCAGCGTCGTCTTGCCCGACCCGCTTTCCCCAACGATCCCCACCGTTTCACCCGCACGGACCGTAAAGCTGGCGGCATTGACCGCCTTGACGTAGCCCACGGTGCGCTTGAGCAGGCCACGATGGATCGGGAACCAAATCTTGAGGTCCTTGGTCTCGGCTACCGTTTGGGCACCAGCAGGCACTGGCGCAGGGTGTCCGGTCGATTCCGCTTCTAGCAGCATTCGCGTATAGGGATGGCCGGGATTGGCAAAAATCTCGGCTGTCGGGCCATGTTCGACGATTTCGCCGTCCTTCATCACACAGACCCGGTCAGCGATCTTTCGAACGATCGTCAGGTCATGGGTGATGAACAACATCGACATCTGTTCTTTCGTCTTGATGTCAGCCAGAAGATCCAGGATCTGCGCCTGAATGGTCACGTCCAAAGCTGTCGTCGGCTCATCCGCGATCAACAGCTGCGGACCATTGGCTAGGGCCATGGCGATCATGACGCGCTGGCGCTGACCACCGGACAATTGGTGCGGATAGGCCCCTAGCCGGTCCTCGGGATCGCGAAACCCGACCCGGTTAAGCAGGAACAGGATACGCTCGCGCACCGCCGTACCCCGCACGCCCTGGTGCAACTCGATCACCTCGGTCAACTGACGTTCGAGGGTGTGAAGCGGGTTGAGCGATGTCATCGGCTCTTGGAATATAAAGCTGATGTCGTTGCCCCGAACCCGGCGCAGCTCGGCCTCGGAGGCCGTGGCCATGTCCTTGCCGTCGTAGCGGACCTTGCCGGACACTTCGGCGCTGTCGCCAAGCAAGCGGACTGCAGAAAGGGCCGTCACCGACTTGCCCGATCCGCTTTCCCCGACAAGGGCCACAGTCTCACCACGGTTCACGGTAAAGGAGACGCCGCGCACGGCATCGACATGGCTGCCGTCCTGACGGAACCGGACCCGCAGGTCACGCACATCCAGAATTGTCATACCTGGGCCTCATCTGCGCAAAAAGACTCTTGGCCAAGAGTCTTTGGCCCGCCCGGCCCGCACAGGAATTTTCGCGAAAATTCCTGGCTCATGAGAAGGTCTTTCTGGGATCGAAAGCGTCGCGGACCCCTTCAAAGATGAACACCAAAAGCGACAGCATGATCGCAAAGGTGAAGAACGCCGTGAAACCCAGCCAAGGCGCTTGCAGGTTCTGCTTGGCCTGCAAGGTCAACTCTCCCAGCGACGGCGCGGATGATGGCAGGCCAAAGCCGAGGAAATCCAGAGAGGCCAGCGTCGCGATCCCCCCGGTCACGAGGAACGGCAACATCGTAACTGTTGCCACCATCGCGTTGGGCAGCATGTGCCGGAACATGATTGTTGCGTTTGAAACCCCAAGGGCGCGGGCCGCCCGGACATATTCAAAGTTGCGCGCCCGCAGGAATTCTGCCCGGACAACCCCCACGAGGGCTGGCCATCCAAACAGCACTGTCAAAAATACAAGCAGCCAGAAACTTCGCCCCAGAATCGCAAAGATGATGATGATCACATAAAGCGACGGGGTCCCTGTCCAGATCTCGATGAACCGTTGGAACAGCAGGTCGGTCCAGCCACCAAAATAGCCTTGGACCGCCCCCGCCACGATCCCGATCAACGACGAGGCAACGGTGACCACGATGGCAAAAAAGATCGACAGCCGGAACCCATAGATAACACGGGCAACCACATCCCGTTTGGTGTCATCGGTGCCAAGCCAATTGGTTTCGCTGGGCGGGGCCGGGGCCACCCCCGGAACATCGACGATAGTGGTGTAGGAATAAGGTATGATCGGCCAGATCATCCAGCCCGGCGAAAACCCTTCGATCCCGACATCGCTGCCCGTCTCCACCGCAGCGATCAGTTCGTCGGGCGTATCAAAGCATTCGACCAGGCCACCGGTCACGATCAGGCATTGCACTTCCGGATCGGAATAGGCGGCCTCTGTCGGGAAATCGCCGCCAAAGTCCCTTTCAGAATAGAATGAGAAGATCGGCATCCGAAGCTCGCCCCGGTAGCTGACGACGATCGGTTTGTCGTTAGCGATGAACTCCGCGAACAAGGACAGGCCGAACAGGACCGAAAAGATGATCAGCGCCCATGTCGCCCGGCGATTGCGTTTGAAATTTCGCCAACGGCGCTGGTTCAACGGCGACAGCCACATCCGGCGCGGCTTCCCTACGGGAGGGGCCGTGGGGGTGACCTCTTCGGGGACTAGGGGATTAGGTTCGGCCATCTATCCACGACTTTCAAAGTCGATCCGGGGATCGATGAAGACATAGGTAAGGTCTGTGATGATGCCGATGATCAGGCCCATCAGCGAAAAGGCGAACAAGGTGCCAAAGACCACCGGATAGTCCCGCGCCACCGCCGCCTCGAACCCCAACCGCCCAAGACCGTCGAGCGAAAAGAGGGTTTCGATGATCAGCGAGCCGCCGAAGAACACACCGATGAACAGCGCGGGAAAGCCCGAAATGACGATCAGCATCGCGTTCCGAAAGACGTGGCCGTAAAGAACCTGGCCCTCTGACAGACCCTTGGCCCGGGCCGTCATAACGTACTGCTTCTTAATCTCGTCCAGAAAGCTGTTCTTGGTCAGAAGGGTCAGCGTTGCAAAGGCCGAGATGGTCGAGGCAAAGACCGGCAGGGCGATATGCCAGAAGTAGTCGAGGATCTTCGCGATCAACGAAAGCTCTTCCCAGTTGTCCGAGGTCAGGCCGCGCAGCGGGAACAACCTCCAGTATGATCCTCCGGCGAAAAGGACGATCAGCAGGATGGCAAACAGGAATCCCGGGATGGCATAGCCGATGATGATCGCCCCGCTAGTCCAGGTGTCGAACCGCGACCCATCCCGGACGGCCTTGCGGATGCCCAGAGGGATCGAAACCATATAGGCAATGAGCGTCGACCAGAGGCCCAGGGTGATCGAGACGGGCATCTTCTCAAGCACCAGGTCCAGGACCGAGATTGAGCGGAAATAGCTCTCTCCGAAATCCAGGCGAATGTAGTTCCACATCATGTTGAGGAACCGTTCCAGCGGCGGCTTGTCAAAGCCGAACTCCCGTTCAAGATCGGCGATGAACTCGGGCGGTAGCCCCCGCGCGCCTACGTAGTCGGACGTGCTGTCGTTCTCGAGGATTTCGCTGCCACCCCCGGCAAAGCTTTCGAAAACGTCCCCGCCCCCTTCCATCCGGGCGATGATCTGTTCGATCGGTCCGCCGGGAACGAATTGGGTCAGGGTAAAGTTGATGATCATGATCCCCAAAAGCGTGGGGATCACGAGCAGCAAACGTCTGAGGATATAGGCGCCCAAGGCTGTTGATCCGTCCCTTGCCTATGCTTTCTAGAACGCGCCAGCGGCTTGAAGGCGCTCTGCCGCTTCGGCGTCGTACCACCAGAAGTCCAACTCGCCCGTGGCCAGTGGCGGCAGGACATCGGGATGGCGATACATGTCGTAGTAGGCGACCCAGGTATCGGCGTTGTACCACTGCGGGATCGAGAACCCGATCGAGCGCAGCACGCGGTCCAGCGCGTGGACGGCTGTTGCCATTTCCTCAAGATCACTGGCAGCGATCACCGTCGGCAAGATGCGGTCCACAGCCTCGTTGCGCAGCCGCATCAGGTTGCGTGAGCTGTCATCAGCGGTCTTGGAGGCGAACCACTGCTCGAGGCCGATGCTGGGCTCAAAGCTCATCTGAAAGGACTGGTTGGCAAGGTCGAAGTCGCCCGAGCGCCGACGCTCTACATATTGGGCGCTGTCGACCCGGTCGAGGATACCTTTCACGCCCAACCGTTCAAGGTTCTCGATATAGGGGTTCACGATCCGGTCAAAGAGCGGGCTGAACTGCAGGATCACCACTTCGAGCGGTTCACCGTCCTTTGTCCGCATACCGTCCGACCCGGTCACCCACCCGGCCTCGTCCAGCAGGGCCCCGGCTGCTCGGTACACGGAGCGGGCCGGTGTGTTTTCCTCGACCCCGTTCACAGGCGCCATCACCGCGTCATCTGTCAGAATGCTTTCGGGCAACAGACCTTCATCGACAAGAGGCTGAAGGATGGCAATCTCACCGTCACTCGGCGGCCCAGAGGCAGCCAGATCGGTGTTTGGCCAGAAAGAGTCAGGCCGGGCGTAAAGGCCATAAAACAGGGTTTCATTAGACCACTCGAAATTGAACATCATGGCGAGGGCCTCGCGGACGCGGGGGTCCTGCCAGGTCGGATCGTCAAGATTGAAGACAAAGCCTTGGGCCGTGCCGACAGAGCCGTCGGGGATGGTTTCCTGAACGACGTAACCACTTTCGAGCGCGGGGAAGTTATAACCCGTCGCCCAATCGCGGGACGAACTTTCGGTCCGGAACGTGTAGGCCCCCGACTTGAACCCCTCGAAAGCTGCCGAGCTGTCGGCAAAGTATTCGACCCGGATGCGGTCAAAATTGTTCCGCCCCACATTCATGGGCAGGCTGTCGCCCCAGTAGTTCTCGTTGCGGGCGTAGATGACCTGGCGGTTAAAGTCATAGCTATCCAGGACGTAGGCCCCCGTCGACATGAAGGGCTCGAGCGAGCTTTCGTCGAGCCGGGCGCCGGTCGCCTCAAACCATGCCTTGGAGAAGACCGGCGTGCCGCCTGCAAAAGTCACCCGGTCCCGCATCGAGGCGGTATCCGTGAATGTGAATTTGATCTCGTAGGGGCTGATGATCTCAACGTTGTCGATAAACCCTTCGACGATGGCGCGGTATTCGGTGATCCCCTGCTCCAGGAACAGGTTGAAGCTGAAGAGCACATCCTCGGCCGTCATTGGTGTTCCATCGGCAAAGGTGACGTCGTCGCGCAGGTTGAAAGTCACCCAGGCCAGGTCCTCGGGGTATTCCAATGTCGTGCACAATAAACAGTAGGCCCCGTAGGGGTCGTCAGCGGTCGAGGTCAGCAAAGCCTCGCTGCCGATGGTGTTCAAGGCTGCCGGCACACCCTGACGGGCGTATTGGTTAAAGCTGTCGAATGTGCCCTGCGACCAGATCGCAATCTCTCCGCCCTTGGGGGCGTCGGGGTTGACGTAGTCGAGGTGGGGGAAATCGGCAGGGTACTTGAGTTCGCCAAAGTTGGTATAGCCGTGGGATTGGATGATGGGGGCGTCTTGTGCCAGCACCTGAGAGGCAAGCAAACCTGCCGCAAGGAGCATCCCCGACCCCAGCAGAAGCATCCGGCCGTTGGGCAGGCTATCCGTTCTGGCGATGGCGGCGGCTTTGGTTTGGTGTCTCTTCATCACGTCTCTCCCCGGAGTGGCACGGCCTGACAGGCTTAGATGAAGCTAAAGTGCGCCGTGTCGAACATTCAAGTTGAGAATGTGTAATAAAGTGGTGATCCCGGCCGAAACAATTCGACTTGCCCGAATAAAGAACGCCGCCAAGGCCATTTAACCCCGGCGCAGAATTGTTAGATTTGCTGTAGCTTAGTTGTCCAAAGTGTCGAGGTAGGCGATCAGGTTGGCACGGTCCTCGACGCTACGCAGACCGTTGTAGGCCATCTTGGTGCCCGGCGCATACTCACGCGGGTTTTCCAAAAAGCCGTTCAGATGCTCGGGGTCCCAGACATCAGCCACTTGCTCGAGGGCGCCAGAGTAGCTGTAGCCTTCGACGGCATCTACAGCGCGGCCAACCACGCCATAGAGCGACGGGCCGGTGCCGTTCTGGCCAGGCTCAAGCGAATGGCAGGCGCGGCAGTTGCGGAAGACACCTTCGCCAGCGCTGGCATCGGCCATTGCAAAGACCTCAGCAAAAGGCACCTCAACTTCGGCAACAGCCTCTTCGGCCCCTGCGCTGTCGGGCACTTCGATGACATAGGCCTGTTCGCCCTCGCCATGTCCGCCGCCGTGATAGATCGACTCTGCGACCCAGCCACCCAGCAGGAACACCAGGAAAGTGCCGCAGAAACCGCCTACAATTTTGGTAAGGGTCATTGTGTCGAACATGTCGCGTCCCATTCTCGTTCTCAGATTTGCCGCTATCTACATGGTTCCAAGAGATCAACGCAAGGTGTAGAGCCGCGACGAAATGCCCGGAATGGGCAACAAGGGGGGATTTTGCTGTGACCAAGCGCATCGCGTTCCAGGGCGAACTCGGGGCATATGGCCATCAGGCCTGTGTCGAGTCGCGACCAGACTACGAACCTCTGCCCTGCCCGACCTTCGAAGACGCGATCGAGTCGGTACGACGGGGCGACGCCGAGCTTGGCATGATTGCCGTCGAAAACTCGACTTATGGCCGGGTTGCGGACGTTCACCATTTGCTGCCCGAAAGCGGCTTGCACATTGTCGACGAGGCATTCGTGCGCGTCCACATCAACCTTCTGGGCATTCCTGGTGCAAGACTGGCTGACATCAAGGAAGCCTATGGGCATGTGGTGATCCTGCCCCAATGCGCAGGATTTCTGCGCGAACACGGCATCCGGCCCAAAACCAGCTCTGACAATGCCCGCGCTGCACGCGATGTGTCAGAAAGTGGCAATGGCACCATCGGGGCGCTCGCATCCGAATTGGCGGCCCAGATCTACGGCCTCGATATAGTGGCTCGCCACATCGAGGATCATAGCCGAAACACCACCCGCTTCCTCATCATGGCCCGAGAGCCGGATTTGCGCCGCAGGGGCAAAGGGCCAATGGTCACCAGCTTTGTTTTTCGGGTCCGCAACATTCCCGCCGCGCTTTACAAGGCGATGGGCGGCTTTGCGACCAATGGCGTCAACATGACCAAGCTGGAAAGCTATATGGTCGGTGGCCAATTCACCGCGACGCAATTCTATGCCGAAATCGAAGGGCAC
>CALFSV010000256.1 GCA_937916485.1 uncultured Paracoccaceae bacterium
CTCCAGACCAAAATCACGCCGCCTGTTCCAAATCATTCGACGACGGACAAGTAGGGGAACTGGGTCGAGCCCGAGGTGCCGAACACGAGGGTGCCGTCGTCGGTCGTATGTTCCTGGAACCAGTTGGCCCCTTCGGTGGAACCGGCACCCGGACGATAGCGGACCACGACCGTGGGATTGCCGGGCAGGGCCTCGCTTAGCAGAGGGGCATAAAAGTTGGCCCAACGGGCCGAGCCGCCAGACTCGGAAAACGGAATGACGAACTCAACAGTTTCGCCGGCCAGGTCCTGTGCCTGACCCATGCTGGCCGTCGCTGCGGCCACCGCGCCGGCAATCATGCCAAGCGTTTTCAATTTCATGGACATTTCTCTCTCCCTATCAAAACGAGGACGTAGCCTCATCCAACCGGGATCGTGGCGGTCAAAAAACTACACGTTTCCTCCCCCCGATCGGCCGAGCACGTCCGACAGTTTTCGAGGGTGGCACGATGTCGCAGTCTCGGCAAACGCTGTTTTTCGCGGGATTAGTGAATCTCTTGCATGAAACTCTAGCGACCGATGGCATAGGCCTGCATCAGGCGCGGGGTTGCCGCGCCGCGCATCAGGCCGGACGGGGACCGGGTGACGGCTGTCAAACGGCCAATGGCCCAGGGTTCAGACACCTCGACCTGATGCCCGCGCCTGCGCAAGGCCTCGATTGCATCGACCCCGGCTGACGGTTCGATTGTCAGATGCCCGGCCCGCAGGTTGCGTGGATAGAACGATGCCTGCAGATGCCCGGTATGGAACAGCGGCGCGTCGATGGCCGCCTGCAGGTCCAGCCTCTGATGCAAAAGCCGCATCAAAAAGATCACTTGCCATTGGTCCTGTTGATCGCCGCCCGGCGTGCCAAACGCCATCCGGGTGCCGTCCTCGTATTCCGCCATGGAGGGCGAAAGGGTCGTGCGGGGCCGATGGCCCGGCGCCAACGAGGTGGCCAAACCGTCCTGTAGCCAGAACATCTGCGCCCGTGAGTTTAGCGGCACTCCAAGCCCCGGAATGACGGGCGACGATTGCAGCCATCCGCCCGAGGGCGTGGCCGAGATCATGTTGCCCCACCGGTCGACTACGTCGATATGAACCGTGTCGCCGCGCCGTTCGGTCAGATGGGCCATGGTCGGCTCGCCCGCCCCGACAGACGGCCCCGGAATGTTGGTCTTGAGCGAGCGTGCCACAGCGGCGTCCGCCCAGGCCTCGTAGCCCGGTACGGCACCGGGGCGCAGGGCAAGGCTGGCCTCACCGGTGATTTGGGCCCGGCGCAGATTGGCATAGTCCTTGGACAGCAGGCGTTCCATGGGCAGATCGTGAAAATTTGGATCGCCATAGTAGGCTTCGCGGTCGGCCATCGACAGTTTGATCGTCTCGGTCACCATATGTGCAAAGCTGGCGGTGTCCGTTGGATCAATGTCCAGACCGTCAAGAACGTTCAGGGATTGCAGAAGGCTGGGGCCTTGTGTCCAGGCGCCCGCCTTCCACACGGTCATTCCGTTGGTCGCGGTGGACAGGGGGGCTTCGTAGGTGGCTTGCCAGCCTGCCATGTCCTCACCGGTCAATACGCCTTTGCGCCGTTCGCCAGCGGCGTCCATGACACAGGCGGTCTGCAGGTAGGTGTCGATCGCCTCGGCAATGAACCCCTGGGAAAAGGCGCGCCGCGCCGCGTCGATCTGGGCAGGGCGGGATGTCTCTGCTTCTGCCTCTGTCAGCACCCGTTCCCACATGTCGGCAAGGGCGGGGTTGCAGAACAGGGCATCGGCGGCGGGCACGTTGTCGCCGGGCAGCCAGGTCGCGGCGGACGTAGGCCATTCGGTCCGAAAGAAGTCGGCAAGTCCCACGATGGTTGCCGCCACGCGCGGCAGCATGGGGTGGCCGGATCGGGCATAGTGGATTGCGGGTTCCAGAACGTCGCGCAGAGGCAACTGGCCGTGGTCGCGCAGGATCAGCATCCAGGCATCGAACGCGCCCGGAATGACCGTCGCCAAAAGGCCCGAGCCGGGGATAAGGTCCAGCCCTTCGGCCTTGTAGTGGGCGATGGTGGCACCGGCCGGTGCGGTGCCTTGTCCGCAAACGACAGTAGGTTCGGCGGCACCGGCCGGGCGGATCAGCGCGGGCATATCGCCGAAAGGCCCGTTCAGATGCGGCTCTACCACATGCAGCACGAACCCCATGGCCGCGGCGGCATCATAGGCGTTTCCGCCACGTTCCAGCAGTCGCATGCCAACCGCGCTGGCCATCCAGTGGGTGGATGCGACCATGCCATAGGTGCCCTTCAACTCGGGTCGTGTCGTAAACGTCATGGGGCACCTTCGCTTTGTTTTTGGTTCAGTTTCATCATCCGGGCGACAATCGGCGCAGCGGTGATCACCAGCACGATCCGGGTCAGGTGGTGCACGATGACAAAGCCAAGGTCGGCTCCGGCCACGATGGCCAGCACCGTCATCTCGGCCTGACCGCCGGGGGCGAATGCAAGGAACCCTTCGACCGGTGCGGCCAGCCCGCTGATCACCACGATCTCGGTAAAACCGATGGCCAGAAGTGCAAGCAGAACCACATAGGCTATCCCGGCAAGCACGTCCTTGCGTAATTCGGTCAGGGTAACCCCGACATATCCAACCCCGATGCCGATCCCGATGAAGTACTGCGAGGCGAGGATGGCTTCTGCTGGGGGGCGGACGTGGATCAGTCCCGATAGCGACAGCGCTGCCGTGACGATCATCGGCCCAAGGATCGAGGCACCGAACAGCCCGATCCGCTCGCCTCCCTTCCAACCGACAAGGGCGGCCACGACCATGAGCGCCAACTCAAGAATAGGCACATCCCCGATGGGCGCGCCGATCGGTTGGGTCAGAGGGGTGTCAAAGACCTGGGTCAGAAGTATCGGTGCAACCGTCACAACGATCAGCACCCTTGTGGCGTGGATCAGCGACAGCGCCCTCGGGTCGCCCCCTGCCTCGGTCCCGAAAATGACCATGTCCTGCAACCCGCCCGGCATTGCGGCATAATAGGAGGTGACAGGGTCAAAGCCGCAGACCCGCCGAAAGAACGGGACGCCCACAATGCCGATGCACAGGACGTAAAGCGGGATAAGCGCTACGGACAGCGCCATTTGTGGCAGCACCCCGATAAGGTCGGGCGTGATGGAGGCGCCCACGGCCACCCCAAGGACGGTTCGCGCCCCGACCGCCACCTGACCGGTGCCCCGCAGCGGTGCGCCCAGAAGGGCCGCGATAAGGCACGCCAGCATGGGGCCAAACAGGAACGGCAAGGGAAGACCCGTTGCAGAAAAGGCTGCGGTGCCAATGGCGGCAAGGACCAGCGTTCCGGCAGTCCGGGCCATAGGTGGCAATGTGGCTAGGCCCGACATCAAGCAGCTTTCGTTGACAGGTATTGCATCCAACTGTATCCACCGGGATACAAAATGCAATAACGGAGTGTCATGGTGACGGCAACAGCCACCTCGGTCCGCGACATCAGCCAGGGTCAGGACGCCTATCAGCGCCTGATCGCCCAGATCCGTTCCGGCTCCCTGCGCCCCGGCGACAGGCTGACGGAAACCGACCTGGCCATGCGGCTGGGGATCAGCCGGACACCGGTGCGCGAGGCGATCCGGGCGCTGGAAGCAGACGGTCTGGTGGTCCATATTCCGCGTGTCGGGGCCAGTATCCGCAGGCTTGGCTATTCTGAAGTGACCGAGCTTTACGAGATGCGGATGGTGCTGGAAGGCACCGCCGCCCGCCTTTCAGCCCGCACGGCATCGGAGGTTGAGCTGGCAGAGCTGGATACGATTTCGCAAGAGATGGCAGAGGCGCAGGCCGACGATCTCCGGCTCTATGAGTTGAACCGCCAGTTTCATCGCACCTTGCTGAACGCCGCCCGCAACAGGTTTCTGATCGACGCGGTGGCGGGGCTGGAAAAGACCTTGCTGATCCTTGGCCCCTCCACGATGGAGGACAGTGCCCGCGCGGCCGAGGCCCAGACAGAGCATGAGGCCCTTCTGACCGCCCTGCACAACCGCGACGCCGAGGCGGCCGAGGCCTTGATGCGCCACCACATCCGCGCCGCCCATCGCATCCGACTGCGGCAATTCCGGTCCGACGACAGCGGGGAGCAGTTGCCATGACGGACAATACAACAACCTGGGACGTGGTGATTGTCGGAGGCGGGAACGCCGCCCTTTGCGCCGCGATCGAAGCCGCCGAAGCAGGCGCAAGTGTCATCATACTGGAAGGCGCGCCGCTGGATTATCGGGGCGGCAACTCGCGCCACACCCGCAACTTTCGCTGCATGCACAGCGGTCCCCTGTCAGTCCTGACCGACCGCTACGAAGAGGACGAATACTTCGACGATCTTCTGCGGGTGACCAAGGGCGAGACGGACGAGCACCTGGCCCGCATGACAATCCGCACGTCCGAGACCTGCCTGCCTTGGATGGAAAAGCAGGGAGTGCGCTTTCAGCCTTCGCTGTCGGGCACGCTGTCGCTGTCGCGCACCAACGCGTTCTTTCTGGGGGGCGGCAAGGCGCTGGTGAATGCTTACTACAACCGCGCCGCCGACCTTGGCGTCGCCGTCCGCTATGAGGCACAGGTCAAACACGTCGATATTCAGAACGGCGTCTTTGGTGGCGTCGATTGCGAGATTGCTGGACAGCCCACCCGGATCAATGGCAAGGTCGTAGTTCTGGCGTCGGGCGGGTTTCAGGCCGATCTGGATTGGCTTGCCCGCGCATGGGGGCCAGCGGCCAAAAACTTTCTGATCCGGGGGACGCCCTACAACAGGGGCGTCGTCCTCAAGGACATGCTCGACCAAGGCGCTGAAAGCGTGGGGGACCCCACCCAATGCCACGCCGTCGCCATCGACGGCCGCGCGCCAAAGTATGACGGTGGGATCGTGACCCGGCTGGATTGTGTGCCCTTCTCGGTGGTCGTCAATCGCCACGGCCAGCGATTCTATGACGAGGGCGAAGATGTCTGGCCCAAGCGTTATGCGATCTGGGGACGGCTTGTCGCCGCCCAGCCCGATCAGGTGGCCTATTCGATCATCGATTCCAAAAGCATCGACGCCTTCATGCCCTCGGTCTTTCCACCGATTCAGGCGGATACGATCGAGGGGCTGGGCCAGCAGCTAGGAATCTCGGGCAGCGTTCTGAAAGAGACGGTGGACAAGTTCAACGAAGCCTGCCGCCCCGGAACCCTTCGCGGGAACGAGCTGGACGGTCTGGCTACCGACGGGATCGAGCCGCCCAAGACAAACTGGGCGCGGCCCATCACAGAGCCGCCGTTCTACGGCTATGAGCTGCGCCCCGGTGTGACCTTCACCTACCTCGGCCTCAAGGTCGATGACACCGCCCGTGTGACCGGGGAAGGGGGACGCATGTCCAACGTCTGGGCCGCCGGAGAGATCATGGCAGGCTCTATCTTGGGCCAAGGCTACCTTGCCGGATTTGGCATGACCATCGGCACCGTCTTTGGCCGGATCGCAGGCAGGGAGGCCGCCGCATATGTCGCTTGATATCCTCAACCTCACCGATCGCACCCCGACCGAAGAGGCGCGGCGGCAGGTCGAGATTTGCAACGCCTGCCGCTATTGCGAAGGCTATTGCGCCGTCTTTCCGGCCATCACAAAACAACGCGCCTTTGCGGATGGCGACATTACCCAGCTGGCCAACCTGTGTCACAACTGCCGGGGCTGCTATTACGCCTGCCAATACACCGCTCCGCACGAGTTTGACCTGAACCTGCCCGGCATTCTGGCCGAGGTGCGGCAGGACAGCTGGGATCGCTATGCCTGGCCGGGGGCCTTTGCCGGAGCCTTCCAGCGCAAGGGAACCCCCATCGCGCTGGCGCTGATCGTCGGGCTGGCGCTGTTGTTCCTCGCGCTGACGGCCTTGCGGCCCGCCTCCGGGGAAGGGTTCTACGCCTACCTGTCGCACGGCGGTATGGTCGCCATCTTTGCCCCCGCCTTCCTGCTGCCTCTGGTAGCCATCGGGATTGGCCTGCGCCGCTATTGGGCCGAGGTCGGGGGCCAGCGCACCACGTTTGCCCACCTGCGCGACGCTGTGGCAGCGACGGCCAACATGCGCAATCTGGGTGGTGGGCAGGGGCAGGGCTGCAATTTTGAGGCAGGCGACCGCTACTCCAACCAACGGCGGGTGGCCCATCAACTGGTGATGTACGGGTTCCTGCTGTGCTTTGCCTCTACATCCAGCGGGACCGTGCTGCACTACGGCTTTGGGCTGGAGGCACCTTATGGCCTGTTTTCGCTGCCGAAACTTCTGGGTTTGCCCGGTGGTTTCTTGCTGACCATCGGGGCGGGCTGGCTGATCCGGCTCAAGCTGCAGTCGGACCGTGATCTGGGCGCGGCGAGTGCCTGGGGGGGCGAAGTGGCTTTTGTCCTTCTGCTGGGGCTGACGGGGCTGACGGGCCTTGCACTTTATGCCGCGACCGGCACGGCGTTGGTTGGCCCGCTCTTGGCCATCCATCTGGGGACGGTTCTGACGTTCTTTTTGACCACGCCCTATTCCAAGATGGTCCACGGGTTCTACCGGCTCGCCGCCCTGATCCGCGACGCACAGGTCCGGCTGTGACCCGACTGCTTTTGTTGGGCGGGGACGGGATCGGGCCGGAGCTGGTCGCGGCAACGCGTGCGGTCCTGAAGGCCGCCGACGATGGTTTTGACCTTGGATTGCGTTTCGAGACTGCCGTGATCGGGTTTGATGCCTTGGCCACCGAAGGCTCTACCATCCCCGATGCCGTGATCGACAAGGCGCGTGCGGCGGACGGTATCGTCCTTGGCCCGGTGTCGCACAACGCCTATCCGCCGGTCAGCGAAGGGGGGCTTAACCCCTCGGGCCTGCTGCGCAAGACACTGGACCTTTATGCCAATATCCGACCGGCGCGGACCTTTGAAGGCTATCCCCCGCCTTGCGGTCAGCCCTTTGATCTGGTGATCTTTCGCGAGAACACCGAAGGGTTCTACGCCGACCGCAACATGGCGACGGGCACCGGCGAAGTTCGGCCCGATCCCGATATGGTGCTGGCCCTGCGCAAGGTTACCCGCAAGGCGTCAGCGCGGATCGCGCGAGCCGCCTTTGCCCACGCAGCGACCCGCCCTGCGCGGCATGTGACGGCCGTCCACAAGGCGAATGTGCTGCGCGAGTCTGATGGGCTTTTCCTTGAAGAGGTGCGCCGGGTCGCCGTCGGGTATCCGGATGTCACCTATGACGAGGTTCTGGTTGACGCGATGGCCGCCCTGCTGGTGCGAAGCCCGGACCGCTACGACGTGATCGTCACGACCAACATGTTCGGGGATATCCTGTCCGACCTCGCGGCAGAGCTTTCGGGCAGCCTTGGCTTGGCAGCCTCGCTTAATGCCGGAACGGATCATGCCATGGCGCAGGCCCAGCATGGGTCTGCCCCGGATCTGGCAGGGCGCGACATTGCCAACCCGGCCTCCCTTATCCTGTCGGCGGCGATGCTTCTCGACTGGTTGTCGGAAAAGGGTCATGGCGCTGGCTTTGCAGCAGCGGCCCGGGCGATCGAACAGGCGGTGCGGTCAAGCCTGAACGACCCCGAAACACGCACCCCCGACCTTGGTGGCACGGCTGGAACGCGGGCGATGGCTGGTGCAATATCCGAGGCTGTCTTGCGTGCCGGACAATCCGAGCGGGCCTGACCCCTTTCGGCAGCTATCCAAAACGACCCAAAAATGATATTTTGGATATTGGCAAAGGCCAGGAATGGTCCAGGGGTGTTGCGATGAGGCTGGGTGGCACGAGACTGATCTACCTTTTGGTAATCCTCTGGGCGGCGGCCTTTGCCCTTTCCATCATCATGGCGGTCAATGTAGCGGGCGAGCGCAATCTTGATACTGGTTTCGCGCGACTCGATGTCCTGATGCGGGGACAGATCATTGCGCTGGCGCTGGCCATTTTCGCGGCTGTTGCGGGGTTTCTGGTCGCGGACAGTAACAGGTCAACGCGGTTGGTCGGACTTGCACCGCTGGCGTTGACCGTTCTGTTGGTGGGTGGGTTGTTTGTCGTGGCCACTTTGCGGGTGGAGGCAATCACCGCGCCGAACGAGACCCTTTCCCCCACATCGCCTGCCATCAAGCCTATCCCGACGGAGCCAGCCCAAGATCAGGGTGTCCAAGATCAGGGATAGTTGCACTGGACGGAACAAACCTTCAGGACGCCGATTCTTCGACCCCCGACCCTGCGTTGAAAGATGGAACCTCCCACGACCCTGTACTAGCATCGAAGAAGGTCCTACCAAGGTGCGGCCAATTCCATTCAGGTGGAGAGACCCGGATTGCACCGGGAAACGGAGGTGAATTCATGCGCTTTGCACAACCCAGAACCACAGAGGAAGCCGCGGGGCTTATCGCGCAGGAGGCAGGTCTGACCCGGATCCTGTCCGGCGGTACCGACGTTATGGTTCAGCTAAAGTCCGGGCTTGTCGAGCCGGACCTGATTGTCGACATCAAGCACATTCCCGGCTTGCGGACGATCACGCCCGAAGACGGCGGCTTTCGCATCGGGGCGGCTGTTTCAGGCGCAGAGCTGGGCGAGCATGACGGCGTTCGGGCGCTGTGGCCCGGCGTCGTGGAAGGGGTCGAGCTTATCGGCTCTACCCAGGTGCAGGGCCGCGCAACGATGGCGGGCAACCTGTGCAACGGATCGCCCGCCGCCGATGCGGTGCCGGGTCTGGTGGCGGCAAACGCCATTGCCCGGATCATGGGACCGGACGGCGCGCGGGACTGTCCGGTTGCCGATATCCCGGCAGGCCCCGGCAAGACGACACTGGCCAAGGGCGAATTCCTGACCTCGATCTTTCTGCCCGCCCGGCCCGCCCGTTCAGGTGACGCCTATCTGCGCTTTATCCCACGCACCGAGATGGACATTGCCGTTGCTGCCGCCGCCGTCAGCCTGACGCTGGATGCGGCTGGCATTGTCACCGCCGCCCGCGTGGCCCTTGGGGCCGTGGCGCCCACCGTCCGGCTTGTTCCGGCAGCGGCCGATGCGATCCTTGGCACCAAGCTGGATGATGCTGCGATTGCGTCCCTGATGGCGGCCGCATCGGCGGCCTGTAGCCCGATTGATGACAAGCGCGGCACCATCGAATTCCGCACCCAGGTGGCGGGCGTTCTGGCCAAACGCGCTGCCCTGATCGCCTATTCCCGCGCAGGAGGCACAGCATGAAATCCATTCACGTATCCACCACCGTTAACGGCGACGCGGTCGAGTTCATTTGTGAACCCGACGAGCCGCTGCTGGACGTCCTGCGCAATCGCCTTGGCCTGACCGGGGCGAAAGAGGGCTGCGGCACCGGCGATTGCGGAGCCTGCAGCGTGACGCTGAACGGCCGGCTGGTCTGCTCTTGCCTCGTCCTCGGGGCCGAGGCCGAGGGGGCCGAAGTCGGCACCATTGAGGGGCTGGCCGAGGGAGATGCCCTCCACCAGCTGCAACAAAGCTTTATTGATCACGCCGCCCTGCAATGCGGCATCTGCACGCCCGGCATCCTCGTTGCGGCCAAGGCGCTGTTGGAAAAGAACCCGGACCCGACCGATACCGAGGTCCGCTACTGGCTGGCCGGAAACCTTTGCCGCTGCACCGGGTATGACAAGATCATTCATGCCGTCCAGGACGCAGCCCAAAAGATGAGGAGCGCATAACATGGCTTTGGACAACACCCCCAAGCGCGTCTTCAAGGTGGTCGGAACCCGGCCCCCGCGCCCGGACGGAATCGACAAGGTGACGGGACGTGCGCTGTATGGCGCCGATGTTTCCGCCCCCGGTATGCTGACCGCCCATATCCTGCGCAGCCCGCACGCCCATGCCGAAATCGTGACCATCGACACGTCGGCTGCCGAGGCCCTGTCAGGCGTCAAGGCTGTCGTCACGGCTAAGGACTTTGCCCCGCAGGATGACGACTTTCTGATGGACGTGATCGACAACTGCATGGCGCGGGACAAGGTGCTCTATGACGGCCATGCCGTCGTTGCCGTCGCAGCGACAACCTCTGCCATTGCCAAGGCGGCGCTGAAGCTGATCAAGGTGACCTACAAGGCCCTGCCCCATGTCACTGACGTGGATGCGGCGATGACGCTGGACGCCCCGGTGGTACAAGAGGGCCGGAGCCTTGAGACCGTGCCCGAGGGCATGTCCCAGAACGTCACCAGCCATTGCGAGTTTGGCCATGGCGATCTGGAGGCGGGGTTCAAAAAGGCCGATGTCGTGGTCGAGCGCAGCTTTACCACAGCGGCCACCCACCAAGGCTATATTGAGCCGCACGCCTGCCTCGCCTCTATGACGGCGGACGGCAAGGCGGACCTTTGGTGCTGCACCCAAGGGCAATACAACGTCCGCGACCTCTGCTCTGCCGCGTTGGGCATCGAGGGGAGCCAGCTGCGTGTCACCGCCTCTGAGATCGGTGGCGGCTTTGGCGGCAAGACGACCGTGTTCATCGAACCCGTCGCCCTCGCCCTGTCGCGCAAGGCGGGCCGCCCGGTCAAGATCGTGATGTCGCGGGACGAGGTGTTCCGGGCGACCGGCCCGACCGTCTCGTCGTCCATCGACGTCAAGATCGGTATGACCCGCGACGGGCGGATCACGGCGGGCGAAGCCCATCTGCGCTATTCTGGCGGGGCCTTTCCCTGCGGAACCGTCGACATGGGCGCACAGGCGGCCTTTGCGGCCTATGACCTGGAGGCGGTTCGCACCCTTGGTTATAACGCCCTGACCAACCGCCCCAAAGAGGCAGCCTACCGGGCCCCCGGTGCGCCGCAAGCGATCTATGCCGTCGAAAGCGTGGTGGACGAGCTTTGCCAACAGCTTGGCCTTGATCCGCTGGAGGTGCGGCTGAAGAACGCCGCGCGCAAGGGAACCAGATCCTCCTACGGCCCGACCTTTGAGGATATCGGCCTGGTCGCCACGTTAGAGGCCGCAAAGGCCCATCCCCACTATTCGGCCCCCTTGGCCGAAGGGCAGGGGCGGGGGCTGTCGGCGGGCTTCTGGTTCAACTTTGGCGGCAACACCTGCGTGACGTTGAACGTCAATACAGACGGCACCGTGGGTGTGACCGAGGGCAATCCCGATATCGGCGGCTCTCGGGCTGCGATCAGCCAGATGGCGGCGGAAGAGCTTGGCATTCCTTATGACAAGATCCGGACCATCATCGCGGACACCAGTGCGCTGGGCCACAATGACGTGACAGACGGCAGCCGGGTGACCTTTTCGGTCGGTCTGGCGACGATCAAGGCGGCTCAGGACGCAGTAGCCAAGATGTGCAGCCGCGCGGCTCAGATCTGGGGCATCGACGAAGAGGCGGTCGTCTGGAAAGACGGCGCGGCCGAACCCGCCGGCCCCAACGCGGGGAAGTTCCCGCCCATGTCGCTGGCCGAGATTGCCGCCGTATCCTTCAACACCGGCGGGCCGATTGCGGGCCATCACGAATTCAACGCCGATGGGGCCGGGGTAAGCTTTGGTGTCCACCTAGTCGATGTAGAGGTGGACAAGGAAACGGGCGCAACCAAGGTGCTGCGCTACACCGTGTTCCAGGACGCGGGCAAGGCGGTGCATCCGTCCTACGTCGAAGGCCAGATGCAGGGCGGGGCGGTGCAGGGCATCGGCTGGGCCCTGAGCGAGGAGTATATCTACGGCGAGGATGGACGGCTTCAGAACCCCGGTTTCCTCGACTACCGGGTCCCGGTCGCCTCTGACCTGCCCCCCATCGAGACGGTGATCCTTGAGATCCCGAACCCGGGCCACCCCTACGGCGTGCGCGGGGTTGGCGAAACGCCGATCGTGCCGCCGCTGGCCGCCTTGTCGAATGCGGTTTCACGGGCCATCGGCACGCGGATGAGCAGCCTGCCGATGTCGCCGCCCCGCATCCTCAAAGCGCTGACCAAGGGGTGAAAGTATGGTGGCGGTCACGATCTGGGGGTCCTTGCGCCGGTTTACCGACGGCAAGTCACCCGTTGACGTGGACGCCACCAACTTCAAAGAGCTTCTGGACCGGCTTTCGGAAGAGTATCCCGGTCTGAAACCACAGATCGAGCGCGGGGTTTCCCTCGCGCTCGATGGACGGATCTACCGCGAGGCCTGGTTCACCAAGATCGGACCAGACAGCGAGGTCATCCTTATGCCCTATATGGCTGGCGGGTAGGGCAGTCGCAGGTGTTTCATCTGGCTGTTGGTGGCTCAATGCTAGCTGGGCTCCGGGCGATCTGATGAGCATTCGCCGCATCCCCTTCCCAGCGTTTCGCAATCAACGAGCGAGCCTACCTAAAACGTCGCCGCCGAAGGTTGGCCCCTTTCAATGTAGGTCAACGATCACCGATCAGCGCCTTTCCAATTGACCGGGGTCACGTAAACTATGTCGTCGCCCACACTGACCATGACATCGCCGTCCTGAATGTTGACCTGCAACTTCATCGCGCGGCTTGCAAGTTTGCCCAATGCACTGGTGTCCTCATCGGAAAGACCAAAGACCTGAAGGTTGTCGAACCGGGTGGTGCTGTTCTTGATCTTGTCCCACCAAATGTCAGCCGTCCTGCCTCCGTAGGCATAGATGATCACTTCCTTGGATTTGCCACAGGACTGGCGAACGACCTTCTCACTCGGAAGCCCGAGCGCGATCCATAAATCAAGCTCACCACTCAGACTTTTCTGCCAGATGTCCGGCTCGTCGTCCGTTGAAAGGCCCCGGGTCATTTCCAGATGCTCATGGGCATTCAGCGCAAAGGCCAGAACGCGCACCATCAAGCGTTCATCCGTCTCAGAGGGATGTTTGGCCACGGTCAGTTTGTGGGTCTCATAGTAATGACGATCCATGTCCGAGACCGAAATCTCAACTTTATAGATCGTGGAATTCTGCGCCATGCTGTGCCCCGGGATAGCAAAGTTGCCGATGCCTAAAGCGTCTGGCGGCTTTGTGAAAGAACTTAAGCAGGCTCCCGCATATTGAGATATTTTAAGGGGCGCCTGGTTGCGCACCTTAGTGGCGGTTCATGGCCATTTTGCGCGTTCCCACTTTGGCCTGTCGAAATGCTGGAATGCGTCCTTTCGTAGTCGAAAACGAGCGAGCACGCTCTTGGCCCGCGACCTCAAGATGTCATCACCAAGTGGGAGAGCGACAATGGATTACATCAGTTCCGATTTGATCGACTACGACCGTTTTCCCATCAACCAGCCAGGACCCGAGCGTAATGCACTGATCGAGCGGGTCCGTGCAGACCTTGCCGACGACGGTTGCGCCGTTCTAAAGCACTTTCTGACCGCTCAGGGTGTTGCGGCGCTTGTGTCCGAGGCCGATGGCGTCGCGCCCAAGGGGCACCGTAGCTTTAACCGGACCAACGCCTATTTTACGAAAGACGATCCTAGCCTGCCAGCAAGCGATCCAAGGCGCCAATTCTTTGATCGGTCGAATGCCTTTGTGCCCGCGGACAATTTCCGCAAAGATGGTCCGCTTCGGACGATCCATGACAGCATGGGATTTGACGGATTTATCCAGGACTGCCTTGAGGAACCCAAGTTCCATCGATACGCCGATCCGCTTGCCGACGTGATCGTGAACCTAGCCGAAGAAGGCAACGGCTTTCCCTGGCATTTCGATACCAACAACTTCACCGTGACCATCGCCATCCAGAATGCTGAGGCCGGAGGTGCGTTTGAATATGCCCCCCACATCAGAAAGGGTGACGAGAATTTCGCCGAGGTTGCGCGGGTGCTGGACGGGACGTCGGACCTGATAAAGGTGCTCAACCTCGAACCCGGAGATCTTCAGATTTTCCGAGGGCGCTATTCGCTGCATCGAGTCGCTCCGCTTGTGGGGGCGCGGCCGCGCTACGTCGCGATCTTTTCCTATGTCGAAGAGGCGAACATGGTCGGCGCGCCAGAGCGGACCCTGCAGCTCTATGGGCGCACCCTGCCTATTCACCATGAACGGGCCGGGCAGAGGGCCGACGCCTACCTCGACTAGGGGCGTGTCCGTTCGCCCTCATGGGGCGCGGCGGGCCGTTGGATTGGCCCCAGCATAGCCTCGAGCACCCCCAAACCAATCGCCGTCGCAGTCTCGCGTAGCATCGCTTCAGGATTGATCCGGCGTTCGAGCCAGAGCCCGTCCAAGTCCGTGAGGAAAATCGCCGTCAGCGCCTCTGGCCACACTGGAAATTCGATTTGCGCGGATCGTGGTGGCCACCCGGCCGTGGAACCTTTGCACCAAAGCTGGTGCCCGGTCTGAACTTTGGGGCGACGAGTCTCGTCCCAAGGCGCGATGCGTGAATGCGCCCGAAGGCGCACCACAACCGTCTGAGACTTCGACAGAAGTCGGCAAACAAGATGGATCGTCTAGTTCCCAAAGGAACACTGGCTGGGGCGGTAGGATTCGAACCTACGGTACACGGTACCAAAAACCGATGCCTTACCACTTGGCCACGCCCCAGCAGTGAGCGGCTGAATACTTGGGTTGATCGGGGTGATCAAGCCCTGCAATGCCAAAAAAGACAGCTACTCATTCGGCGCGTCTGGGCGCAGCAGATCTTCGTTGGTTTCTGCGGCTCTTTCGGCTTCGATGATCTTGTCGAGTTCGGATTCTATATTGTCGGCGACATGGGCCGAAGGTGCTGGTTCGGACTGCGGACGCAGGGGGGGACTGGTCGGTTTGCGCGGGGCTTCGGGGGGGGCGCCGGACAGGTTCAGTCGGTAGCTTTTTTCGGGCAGGGCGAGGCCCGTGCCCTCGATGGCCAGCTTCACGGCACGCAGCGCCTCGCCGCGGGCGAGCACCATGGAAGTCGCGTTCTGGTCGATCCATCCGGTCACGATCAGTTCTATCCCGGCATCATTAAAGTCCGAGATCCAGGTCACCGCGGCCGGGGCATCAAGGACAAAGGGCAAATCCTGAACGGTCCTAGCCGCCAGATCCCTGACAAAGCTCAGGTCGGCCTCCATCGGGATGGTGATGGTGAACTTGAACCGCCGTTCCGCGTTTTGCGAGTAGTTGACGATACGGCTTTTGAACACGGTCGAGTTGGGGATGCGAATCTGGTTCCCGTCAAAGCTCATCAAAATGGTGGCCCGGCTGGTCAGCCGGATAACCTTGCCCTCGTCTCCGTTGATTTCGATGGTGTCATTGGGGCCAAAAGGCTGCCGGATCGAAAGCATGATCGAGGCAATGTAATTCTCGACCGTGTCCCGCACCGCAAAGCCAAAAGCCAGCCCGACGATTCCCGCGGCACCAAGAATGGTTCCCAACAGCGCCGAGGCGTTGAGAATGTCGAGGGCGACGACCATGGCAATGACCACAAAGACGATCATGATGATCTGCCTGTAAAGGTCAGCAATGAAAAGGTTCGGTGCGATCCGGTTCCAGGGTTGGCGGCGGCTTGAAATCAGCCACCCGACCGACGAGATTGATACGAACACAGCCGCAGAAATCAGCACGAGCGGCAGGATCGTTATCAACTGGTCAAGCCGCGCCTGGAACCTGTCGATGGCCGGGTTCAGGCGGCGGACGATGTCGGTAGTCTCGGTCACCTCGTTCTTGATCGCAACGACGTTTTCGATGCGGGTGACAAGGCTGGTCAATCCGCTCGCCTCGGTTGCCGAAGCGGTGGTGCCACGTAGGGTCACGATCCCTTCGGCGACGGTGACGGTTACATCCTCGTAGCCGCCAAGTTCTGCCAGGATCTCGCGGATGCGGACGGCGATTGCGGCATCCGTGGCGGCGTCGCTGACGGCCGTGATCGTGCCGTTGGTTCCGGTGGTGCCTTCCTGAGAGGCGCCGGGTCCGGCAATCGACACGGCGATGATCAGAAAGATAAGCCGGACAAGGGACATGGGCACGCCATCTTGGGACTGATTTCAAAGCCATCCTAGTCCCCGGCGCTGTCCAGCGCCAAGGGCTATATCGCTTGTGTCCGCATCAGGAGTTGACCTGTTCCCTCAGGATAGAGGCGGTGATCGACAGCATCAGGTAGATGCCCGCAAAAATGAGAAAGGCCACCACTGTGTTTTCGAAGGCGCGTGGATATGTCGCTTCGTCAGGCGCCGTTGGCACCACACCCAAGGACAGGTAGCGGACCTGCCGGTTCGCCTCGATCTGGGCCGCTTCCATCTGTTGCAGGGCCTGTTGGACCAGGACGGTCTGGAATGTGTAGTTCTCTTCGGCTAGCCGCAATTCGGTGTTCTTGGCCGCAAGCGAATCGCCGGTCGCGTTGGCCATGGTCATTTCGTTCCGCAGGTCCCCAATCAGTGTCTCGATCCCTGTGATCTGGGAGCGAAGGGCATTGACCTGCGCCTCTACCGGGCGGGACACATTGAGCCGCGTCTGAAGTTCAAGCTGCAACTGCTGACGCTGTGATTCGAGCGTTGAAATCTGTTGTGTACGGGCAGCGGTTTCACCGACTGGATCGATTTGCTGAACGTCTTGCTGGATTTGCAGCCAGGCTGCCAGCGCTTCGGCGCGACGCCGTTCCGCCGCTTCATAGCTGGCGCGGGCGCCTGACATCTGGTCTTCGCGTAGGCGCTGCGTCAGTTGGTCGACCTGCTCTTCGGCATAGCCGATCAACGCTTCGGAAAATTGCTCGCTCAGGGCAGGATCCGGGGCGATGACCTCCATCTTGAGGATGCCCTCTGTCGGGTCATAGCTTATGCGGACGTGGTCCTGATAAAGACCGTAGGCCGCCTCGTTCGTGGCATCTGCTGGCAGCCGCTGGATCGGATCGATCTGTGGATCGCTGAACGCGGCCTTGAACCTATGTTCCTCATCCAGTCGTGCAAGAGCCGCGCGTGAAGTAAGGTAGGATTGCACCGTGATACTGTCTTGCTGGGTTGCCATCGAGGTGCCCGCGAACAGCCCGCCAAGGCCCGCCGCTGCTGCGGATTCGGCCTGCTGTATGACGAATTCCGACTTTGTCGCATACATTGGGGTCGCGACATAGTTGAAGTAGTAGCCAACCAGAATTGTCGGCAACATCACGAAGAATGCCAGCCGGGTGAGCAGCATCATAGACTTTTGACGCCGCCGCTTTGCCATGTCGCGTTGGATCTGCATGATCTCGTTCGCGCGGCGGTCGGCCGGGGCCATCCTCTCGGTCGAGGGAAGGTTGGACTTGCCCATCTTCATCGTTTGCGGAAGCTGGACCTTGTTTGCCCCCTCTGCATCTGCTGCGGGCGCGTCATCGGTCGGGACGACCAGTTCCAGCACGTTTGAGCGTTTGAACGGATCAATCCCCCGGGCGCGCAACTGGCGCACCGCGTCAAAGTCCGACGTGACGGCGAGCCCGTGCTTTTGGGCGATGCGGCGTGCCATACGAAGTTGACGGCCGGTCAGACCTTCCCGACGCAGGCTGTCGATGTCCTGTTCGGCCGCAACGGTCTGCGGTGACGACACGTCGATTGGTGACACAAGGAGGACCGGGGCCGGGTCCTGTGGTGCCGTGAAAACGTTACCAACTGCGCGCCGCCGCCGGCCCGATTGGTTGACGGCCATCGGCATCTCTTGAACCTCGGGCATCTCGGTCTCGTCGACCGATGCAGCCTGGGACGACATGCCTGTCGTCAGGGATTCGTTCCGGCGAATGCGAAATTTGCGGGCTTTAGGCTTCGTAGTCATAGAGCTGCTTGGCCTCTTCCAGTGTGTCGAACATGTGAATGCGTCCATCGCGCAGGACTGCGGCAGAGCGGGCAAACCGCTCGAGCGTGCCGGGCAAATGGGAGACGATGATAACGGTTGTTGTTTCAAGCCGCTCGCGCAGCAGCTGTCCGGCCTTGCGATTGAACTCGGGATCCGTCGTGGCGGGCATCCCCTCGTCGATTAGATAGATGTCGAAATCCAAGGCCAGCATCAGGGCAAAAGACAGCCTTGCCCGCATCCCTTGGCTGTAGGTGCCAACGGGCATGTCGAAGTATTCGCCAATACCGCAAAGCCAGCGGCAAAAGCTTTCGACGTAATCGGGGTCGAGGCCATAAAGACGGGCGATGTAGCGGCTGTTTTCCCGGGCGGTGTGCCGGGTGACGAGGCCGCCCATGAAGCCAAGCGGAAACGAAATCCGGGATTTCCGGATAATGTGCCCTTCATCGGGCTTCTCAAGCCCAGCCATCATGTTGATGAGGGTGGTCTTGCCAGTACCGTTGGGCGCCAGAATGCCGACAGAATTGCCAAGCTCAACACGGAAGGAGGCCTGATCAAGGATCACCTTCCTTCTTGAACCGGTCCAAAAAGACTTACTGACATTCACAAACTCGAGCATTGCTCACTTTCCGGTACTGCTCTGGCCCCGCCTTATCGACGTCTTCGTATGGACCGTTCCGGTTTTTCCTAGAGAGACATTATGGCCAAATGGTGCCCAAAACCATAATTTTTGGACAATCGCCGATCCAGAGGTGCATTGACCTTGGATCGACGCAGTTTTTTGGCACCATAATCGCTCTTGGGCGTATTGAGATCAGCCTGTTTGCTTTTGCACGCCGGTCAGACGGCCTGCAATGATTGCAATGATGGCGGCGACAAAGCTGAACAACGCCCCCATCTTGGCCGCATCCTGCACCGCGATATCGCCCAGCATCGTGCCGCCGGGGAAAGCGACCGAGGCAATGAACAGCGACACGGTAAAGCCGATCGCGGCGACACAGCCGACCACGAAAAGATCGATGATCCGCATTCCCTTTGGCAGGCCAAGCCCCATCGGCCGGGCAGCGATCCAGCCAAAGAGAAGGATACCGACGGGCTTACCGATCAGCAAACCCGCAAGCACCAACCAGGTCGGCGATCCGATGGAACTGAATTCGACCCCCGCATTGAGCAGGCCGAAGAAGAACAGGACCACTTCGACGGGGTGTTTGAGAATATGTTCAATGTGGTTGAGCAGGTCGGTCAAATATTGCTCGGCCTCGGAAAAGATGCCGAAGGCTCTGTCGGCATGGGGAATTGTGGGCACAATCGGCAACAGGCCAAGGGCGGGGTGAATGCCGGCCTCCTGAAACCCGTACCAGCTGAGCGCGCCGGCGATCAGATAGGGCATGAACGACAGTTTGTTGCGGACCCAGGTGGAATTCGGGCGCATTTCATTGCCACGATCCAGCCGGCGGGGCAGCAGGTTGAACAGAAGAAACACGCCGACCGCAGCCCCAAGTGACAAGAGCAGCCATACTGGCTGAAGTTCGCCCGAGGGATAAAAGATAGCCAAAATGATCAGGCCGGCGGCATCGTCCGCAATCGCGAGCAGCAGAAGGAAACGAACAGCCGGATGGCCGGCGCCGAACACCAGGCGACCGACGAGGTAGGAAAACGCGATGTCTGTCGCCGTCGGAATGGCCCAGCCACGCGACACCGCGTCATAGGTGTCAGACCCCAGGAAGGCCGCAAGGCCAAGATAGACTGCGATTGGGCCAAGCATGCCACCAAGCGTCGCAACCAATGGCGTCGCCGCCTTTTTCCCGCGCAGCGATCCGTTCTCAAGAATGACGGCTTCCCAGACTTCCTTGGCGGCGATGGCAAAGAAGAAGGCCATCAGCACGTCGTTGACGAGGTAGTGGAGGGTCAGTGTCCGATATTCGACAATGCCGGCCTCATTGTAATGGGCGTGGCCGACGAAAAAGTGGTCGACCAGGACAAAGTCGACAAAGTGATGATAGCTGTCCGGGTTCAGGTTGGCCCATCCCAGAGCGATGATCGCCCCGATGATCAACAGCAGTGAGTAATTGGTGACGAAATTCCAGACGCGATACATCGATGTTCTCCAGCCCTCGAGCGCCCTTGCGGTAAACCAAACTGCCCCCCATCGCAACCGGGCGCAAGACTTGGAAGTCGGGGTGTTCTATCGTAGCTCAAAGTCATGAATGACCTGGAACACAAGATTGCGGCCTGCAGATTATGTGCCGACCGGTTCGCCGCGACGGTTACTAGGCATCGGCCCCGGCCGGTCGTCTGGTTTCGACCTGGGGCAAGGCTCCTGATCGCGGGCCAGGCCCCGGGTGCGCGGGTGCATGCCAGCGGCCGGCCGTTCACCGACCCCTCGGGGGACCGGCTGCGACACTGGCTTGGGCTGGATGAGGCCGAATTCTACGATCGGTCGCGGGTCGCAATCGTGCCGATGGCATTTTGCTTTCCCGGCTATGACGCCAAGGGCGCGGACCTGCCGCCGCCGCCCATCTGTAGCCAGACCTGGCACGGACAGGTGATGGAGGCACTGGACGACATCCGCCTTACCGTGCTGGTCGGAGGGGCAGCGCAGCGCTGGCATCTGGACCGTGCTGCGACCGTCACCCGGACCGTTGCAGCCTGGCGCGACCATGCCCCGCGGGTCTTTCCCTTGCCTCATCCGTCCTGGCGCAATACCGCATGGTTGAAGTCAAACCCCTGGTTCGAGGCCGACCTTGTGCCGGTCTTGCGCGCCCGTGTGCAAGAAGTGATGACATCCGATGATTGAAATGACCCCCCTCGACAAGGCCCATGCGGCCATGATGGCCCATCCTGAGGACGATACCCAGCGTCTGGCCTTTTTCGAACGTCTGGCGGACGCGGAAGTGTTCCTTTTGTTGACAGAAGAGGCGGGCGCCGACAGCGTGACCCCCCGGATCATCGAAAGTGATGGCGCACGCTATATCCTGATCTTTGACAGCGAGGACAGGCTGTCCTCCTTTACCGGAACCGCGTCCCCTTTCGCCGGTCTCTCGGGGCGGGGCCTTGCCGATTTGATGGCGGGGCAGGGCATTGGCCTGGCACTGAACCCCGAAGTGGCCCCCTCAGCCATACTTATCCCGGCTGAGGCGGTGGATTGGCTGGCCAGCACGCTGGCCCATGCGCCCACGGTCACCTCGGCGCGGCCGGTTGAGGTGACCCCTCCGGGGGCGTTGCCGCAGTCATTGCTGAGTGCTTTGGCGCGCAAGCTGGACGGAACGGGCGATCTTGCCGCCGCGGCCTGGTTGGCCGGAGTTGGATATGAGGACGGAAGCCGGGGCCATTTGCTGGCCTTTGTCGATGCGCTGGACGACGCGCAGCCGGCCCTTGCCGTTGCCGCCAATGAGGCCCTGACCTTTTCGGGGATCGAGGCCGGAGCGATGGATGTCACCTTTGTCCTGTCCGACACCCCGATGGCCGAGCGGATCGCCCGTGTCGGCCAAAGGATCGATTTGCCCCGGCGCGCGGTCCCCGAAACCGGCCCCGCCGCCCCGGGGATGGACCCCGACCGACCGCCGCGCCTGCGGTAAGGGGGCATGGGGGCGCTGCCCCCGCCGCCTTCGGCGTCTCCCCCGGGATATTTGAGGCGAGATGAGGAACGGGTCTAGTATCCCAGGGTTCGATCCACCAGGTGCAGAAAGGGTTCGCCGGCTTCGCCGCGTCGGATGTTTTCGGCCACTACCTCGGCGGCGGCGTCGACCCGTGTCTCGGAGGCGATATGGGGGGTGACCGTGACCTTTGGGTGCGCCCAATAGGGATCCTCTGGGGGGAGGGGTTCGGTGCGGAACACATCAAGGGTGGCATGGGCCACCTGGCCGCTGTCCAGGGCTGCCAGCAAAGCCGCGTCGTCAATCAGGGCGCCGCGGCCGGGGTTGATCACGAAGGCCCCCGGTGCGAGCAGCCCCAGGGTCCGGGCGTCGATGAGGTTCTCGGTCGTAGCGGTCAGCGGCACCAGAAGTACGAGGATTTCCGCGCCTTCAAGGGCCTGGTCAAGGCCTTCGGCCCCCGACAGGCAGCGCACACCGGCAATGTCCTTTTGCGACCTGCTCCAGCCGGTGACCTGAAATCCGAGGCTTGCGAGAGCACGTGCGCAGGCCCCTCCCAATGCGCCGATCCCGAGGATGGTGACCTTGCGGTCGCGGGCCAAAGGCGGGCAGATCTTGTTCGGCCAGACGCCGTCCTGGCCCAGGATATGGGCATCCATACCCAGGTGGTGGCGCAGCACATGGCCTGTCACCCATTCGACCATCCCTTCGTCAAGTCCGCCCCCCACCATACGTGCGAGCGGTTGCGTGAGGGTCGGGTTCTTGACGATCCCTTCCACGCCTGCCCAGAGGCGCAGGACGGCCTTGGTCCGGACAAAGGGGCTGAAATCCTCGATCTCGCACCCGGTCCCATAGACGATGTAATCCGTCTCTTCGGGCGGGTGATTGGGGGCCAGCTGCACGGCCACCCCGGCGCGATCGCAGGCGGCCCTGAGGGGGGCCCGATACGCCTCCCATGCGGAGGGGGAACCTGCGAAGAGGACATTGACTGACATGGGCATTCCTAGCGGGGTTTGTGGACGTGGGCGCTTTGTACCAGCCCAAAGGCGATGAGCAGGACGAGCATGGCCGAGCCACCATAGCTGACCAAGGGCAAGGGCACGCCTACGACGGGGGCGAGCCCCATCACCATGGACATGTTGACGGCGAAGTAGAGGAAGAACGTCATCGCCACGCCAAGCGTGAGGAGGGCGGCGAACCGGTCCTTGTTCGTCATTGCCGAGGCAATGCAGAACACGATGATCAGGGCGTAGAGGGCGAGCAGGGCGAAGGCGCCGATGAACCCGAACTCTTCAGCCAGGGTGGTGAAGATGAAGTCGGTATGCTTTTCGGGAAGGAAGTTCAGCCGGCTTTGAGTCCCTTGCATGAAGCCTCGGCCGGTCCAGCCACCCGAGCCAAGGGCGATCTTGGCCTGTGTGATGTGGTAGCCCGCACCAAGCGGATCATTCGACGGGTCGATGAAAGTGTCGATCCGCCTGAACTGATAGTCCTTGATCAATTGCCAGCTTGTCCCCCGGCTTTCGAAGACTGCGACCACGGTAGCGACCCCTGCAACGATAACGCTCGCGAAATAGGCCCAATGCACCCCGGCCAGGAACATCACGGCCCCGCCGCCCGCTACCAGCAGGATCGATGTCCCGAGATCGGGCTGGGTCAAGACCAGCAGTGTCGGCAGAGCGATGAACACCAATGGCACCAATACCCAGAAGGGGTGTGACACCTTCTTGAGGGGAAGCCAGTCGTAATAAGCGGCCAGCATCATGACGAGCCCGATTTTCATCAGCTCGGATGGCTGCAATCGCATGAACCCAAGGTCGATCCAGCGCTGTGCCCCCATCCCGGTGACCCCGAAGAACTCGACCGCCAGCAGAAGCGCAAAAGAGATCATGTAGGCCAACGCCGCCATGTTCCGCCAGAACCATATGGGGACCATCGCGATCACCAGCATCATCGCCATGCCAGCGGCAAATCGCTTCATTTGCGGCTCCATCCACGGGGTAGCAGACCCACCGGCGACGGAATAAAGCATCAGGAAACCGGCCCCCGAGATCGCGGCCAGCAGAATGATGATCGGCCAGTTCAGGTAAAGCAGCTTGCGAAAGCCTGTCGGAACATAGCGGGTGTTGTACTCAAGATAACTCATCGCCCCTCCCTGTCAGGCCCGCGTGTTCGCGGTGCCGCCGGCGGCGACCCGGTTCTGGATCCGCTCTTGTTGATCGGCGATGCGCGCCCGGACGTCGGCCGGATAGGCCTCGAGCGGGGGAGGGCCATCGTAGAGGGCTTGTAGCGTGATGTCCCTGCCGATCGGGGCCGCAGCGGCCGATCCGCCGCCGCCATGCTCAACGACGACCGACACCGCATAGCGCGGCGTCTCGAAGGGGGCGAAATTGACCCAAAGGGCGTGATCCCGCCGTTCCCAGGGCAGGTCCTCGTTCGATGTGACCCCACGGGCCCGTTCTTCGGGTGTGATCCGCCGGACCTGGCTGGTGCCCGTCTTGCCGGCCATCCGTGCCTCGTCCAGCGTGATCCGGGACCGATAGGCGGTGCCTCTTTGGTGGTTGGACACGTCGAACATCGACTGACGCAGGCGGCGCAGATAGTTTTCGTTCAGCCCCAGCGACTCGCCTCCGGTGATCGGCTGTTCGATCCCGTCGATCGTATGGATGAGCCGGGGTTCAATGTTGCGGCCAGTGGCAAGCCGAGCCGTCATGATGGCAAGCTGCAACGGAGAGGCGAGCACATCGCCCTGACCGATCGAGGCGTTTACCGTGTCCCCGACCCGCCAGTCCTGCCCGCGCACCGACCGCTTCCATTCGCGGTCCGGGGCGAGGCCCTGCGCCACCGCCGACATTGGAACGTCGTGGCGCACGCCGATCCCCAGCTTTTGGGCCATGGCGGAAATCGCGTCGATGCCGACCCGCTGGGCGACTTCATAGTAATAGCAGTCGCAGCTTTGCTTGAGGCTTTCGTGAAGGTTGATGTTGCCGTGACCAGAACCCTTCCAGCAGTGAAAGCGGGTACCTGAAACCTCGGTCCAGCCGCTGCAATAGATCGTCTCGTCCGGGGTCAGTACCTCGGACTCGAGGGCGGCCAGGGCGGTGACCATCTTGAAGGTCGATCCGGGGGGGTAGGTGCCTTGCACGGACTTGGCGGACAGGGGACGATAGATGTCTTCGTTGAGCCCGTTCCAGGCGGCGACCGAGATGCCGCGCACAAAAAGGTTGGGGTCAAAGGTTGGGGCTGAGGCAACCGCCTTGAGATCGCCGGTAAAAGTGTCAATCACGACGGCGGCGGCGCTTTCGCCTTCAAGCCGGGCCTCGACGTAGCTTTGCAGTCGCGAGTCGATGGTCAGCTGGATGTCCGCCCCGGAGACCCCTTCCTGCCGGTCCAGTTCCCGCATCACCCGGCCAAGGGCGTTGACCTCGATCCGGCGGCTGCCGGCAACCCCACGTAGCGTCCGCTCCATCTTGTTCTCGACCCCGGTCTTGCCGATCTGAAAGCGGGGGATCTGCAGCAGGGGGTCCTGATCGTCGATCCGGCTCAGGTCATAGTCGCTGACCGGGCCGACGTAGCCAATGACGTGGGCCGTGTCGGAACCCATAGGGTAATGGCGCGACAGGCCGACCTCGGCGATGATGCCGGGCAGGGCGGGGGCGTTTACCGTGACCTTGGCGATATCGTCCCAGGCGACACGGTCGACAATGGTCACAGGCACGAAGGGCGAGCGGCGGTTCATCTCTTCAATGGCCCGTTCGATGGTCTCTGGCGGGATGGCGACAAGGCGGGTCAGACGGTCGAGGACCTCTTGCACATCGCCGGCATCCTCGCGGACCATGACGATCCGGTAGTTCTGTTCGTTGACGGCCAGGGGCACACCGTTGACATCGAAGATCAGGCCACGCGCCGGTGGCAACAGGCGGATGTTGATCCGGTTCTCTTCCGCCAGAAGCCGAAACTCATCCGCCTGTTCGACCTGCATGGATTGCATGCGGAACCCCAACGCTCCGACAAGACCGAATTGGGCGACGCCGAGCAGAAGGGCGCGGCGGCTGACCTGGCGGGCACTGTCTGCGGTATCTTTTGGCGGACGTCTCATGTTGCTTCCTTACACCCGGTGGCCAAGGGCGTCGACCTCGCCCGGGGCGGGGCGGCTGACGCCAAAGACCAGATGGGCGGTTGCCACCACCAGCGGGTAGACCATGCAGGTCAAGGCCATCTCGATCATCGTGAGGCGAAGCGGGGCCTGCGGCGTCACGACTACGGCCAACACGATGCGACTGGCCAGCGCCAACGCCACGATCCCAAGGGCCACTGTCGCCCACTCCAATGGAAAGGGCACGTTGCGCAACGAATTGGCCTGCGCTCGGAGTGCTTCGGTCAGGATCAGGACAAAGGCCGTGTGCAGGCCGGGCGGTCGTCCGAACAGCAGATCGGAAATCAGAAACACCGGGACGATCATCATGGCCGGGGCGTAGTCGGGCCGTCGCGCAACCCAGGCCAGCGTGACCACGAGCATGAAGTCTGGGGCGGCCCAGCTGGGGGGAAGTGTGTTCAACGGCAAAAGCTGGATGAAGATCAGCGCAAAGCAAATCAGCAACCAGGTCAGGCGGCCCAGCCAGGGGCCTGTGCGTCCAGTCCCCTCAGCCATCGGCGGCTCTGGTCGCGGCGGTCACGTCCTCGGCCACGGGCAACACCGGCGCTATTGCGGGGGCGATCAGGCTTCCCGGATCGTTAAGCTGTTCACTCTGGCGGCTGCGCAGGACGCGCAGAAACTCCAGCCGTTCATAATCGGCGGCCAACCGGACGCGAAGGCGCCTGTCGTTGCCAAGGGCGACCTGGCCCACAAGCAGATCGGCCGGAAACAGGCCGCCATCTCCAGAACTGACGACGCGGTCGCCAGGGCGGACGACATCGGGGTTTTCCAGAAACTCGATCGGGGGATAGATTGTGTTGTCCCCCACCAAGATCGCCCGCTGGCCCGAAGGCTGGATGATCACCGGTATCCGACTTGATGTATCTGTCAGCAGGATCGTCCGGCTGGTGTTTTCGCCCACGCCCGAGATGCGCCCGACAAGACCGATGCCGTCCATCGCTGGCCAGCCGTCCAGAATGCCGTCCCGCGCGCCCACATTCAGCAGCACAGATTGACGAAACGGAGAGCCGCTGTCGGCCATGACCACCCCGGTGATATACGTCAGGTTGGGGTCGAGGCGCACGTTGTTGAGGTCCAGAAGCTTGGCATTCTCTTGTTCAAGCTGAAGCGCGGCCTCGCGCCAGGCGCGCATCTGCTGCAATTCGCGCCGCAGATCCTGGTTCTGTTCGTATATCCGCTGATAGCTTTGGAAATCGGTGACAAGATTGGCCAGCCCGGTCACCGGGGCCATCGCCCAATCAAGGTTCGGAACGATGCTGTCGACCACTGCTGCTCGGAACCGCTCCACCCGGGGGCTGTCGATCCGCCAGATCAGGAAAATCCCGAACAGGCAAAGGATCATCAGCCCGATCAGCAATCTGCGGATCGGGCCAACGTAGTCTTCGCCATTCTGTCGGTCTCGTGCCACGGCCTGTTCCGCTCCCGGTCGGCTGAACACCGCCCTCGGGCGGGGCTCAGCTTTCGTAGTCTATAACGTGACGAAGTTGTTTTTCATACTCCAGCGCCTTGCCAGTGCCGAGCGCCACACAATTAAGTGACTCGTCCGCGACCGAAATCGCGAGACCTGTCTGTTCGCGCAACGCCAGGTCAAGCTCGCCCAGAAGCGCGCCGCCGCCGGTCAGCATCACGCCACGGTCCACGATATCCGCCGCAAGATCGGGGGGCGTGGCTTCCAGTGCGGTCATCACTGCCTCGCAGATTTGCTGCACAGGTTCCGCAAGAGCCTCGGCCACCTGGGCCTGGCTGATCTCGGTTTCCTTGGGGACGCCATTTAGAAGGTCACGGCCGCGGATCATCATCGACTGGCCGCGGCCGTCGTCGGGCATGCGGGCTGTGCCGATGGATGTCTTGATCCGCTCGGCCGTAGACTCGCCCACCAAAAGGTTATGCTGGCGGCGCAGGTAAGAGATGATCGCCTCATCCATCCGGTCGCCACCAACGCGGACCGAACGGGCGTAGACGATGTCACCCAGCGACAGGACGGCCACTTCGGTCGTGCCGCCGCCGATGTCGACGACCATGTTCCCGGTGGGATCGGTGATGGGCATGCCCGCTCCGATTGCCGCCGCGATGGGTTCGGCAATCAGGCCCGCCCGGCGGGCACCGGCGCTAAGAACCGAATTGCGGATCGCGCGTTTTTCGACCGGGGTCGCGCCATGCGGTACACAGACGATGATCTTGGGTTTGGAGAATGTTGTGCGCTTGTGGACCTTGCGGATGAAGTACTTGATCATCTCTTCGGCCACGTCAAAGTCGGCAATGACGCCCTCGCGCATCGGGCGGATCGCCTCGATCGAGCCGGGCGTTCGACCCAACATCAGCTTGGCATCCTCCCCCACAGCCAGTACCTTCTTGACCCCGTCCTTGACGTGGTAGGCGACGACGGACGGTTCTGACAGAACGATCCCCCGGCCCTTGACGTAGACGAGGGTGTTCGCGGTGCCGAGGTCAATGGCCATGTCAGACGAAAACAGGCCTCCCAAACCAAACATGTGCAGATCTTTCCATTTCGATGCCAGTGGCCCGCAGGTAACCCGCAAAAGCCAGATATTCTTATAGGCCGCGGCAGGTTTTGGCGAAAGGCCTGAAACACAGGCCGTCAGCGCGTTTCTGCCGGGGCGGTCGAACTAGCACAAAGCTGCTTTCGGTAAGGGGGAGAAACGACCAGTTTGGCGGCTGGGGCGGTTTCGGCTAGGATAATTTCAACATTTGCGATTGGCCGCGTCGGTTGCCGGCGGGCGCGTAGCTTAGCCCGAGCCACCCTTGCCGAGTAGGCCTGACCGGCGAGGTCGTCCGAATCCTGCCCCGGCAAAACGAAAAGGGACGGGTCCAGACCCGTCCCTTTCAGTTCACTGACAGCAGGGCCCAGAGGCGCAAACTCAGCCGGCGTCCTTGTAGCTGACGCCCTTGGTGTCGACACCGGGGGCGGTCTTTTCGCGGCGCACGATCAGCCGGTTGAGGGCGTTGACATAGGCCTTTACGCTGGCCACGACCGTGTCGGTATCGGCGGATTGGCCGGTGGCGATCCTGCCGTCTTCTTCCAGCCGCACGCTGACGGTGGCCTGGGCATCGGTGCCCTCGGTCACTGCGTTCACCTGATAAAGCTGCAGGCGCGCCGAATGGGTAAACAGCTGCTTGACCGCGTTGAAGCTGGCGTCGACCGGACCGTCACCTGTGGCGGTGATCGACTTGTCCTCTCCGTCAATCTCAAGAACCATCTCGGCGGTCTGGGGGCCATCGGTGCCGCAGACCACGCGCAGATGCTTGAGCCTCAGGCGGTCTTCGGCGGCGTCGTTCTGGCGGACCAGGGCGATCAGGTCGTCGTCATAGACCTCTTTCTTGCGGTCGGCCAGATCCTTGAACCGGACGAAGACATCGTTGAGCTGGTTGTCGGCCAGTTCAAAGCCCAGTTCCTTGAGCTTGGCGCGCAGGGCGGCCCGGCCGGAATGCTTGCCCAGCGGCAAAGAGGTGCCCGACAGGCCGACATCCTCGGGGCGCATGATCTCGAAGGTTTCCGAGTTCTTCAGCATCCCGTCCTGATGGATCCCGCTTTCATGGGCAAAGGCATTCTTGCCGACGATTGCCTTGTTGAACTGAACCGGAAAGCCGGACACGGTGGCCACCCGGCGCGAGATGTTCATGATCTTGGTGGTATCAATCCCGGTCTCGTAGGGCATGATATCGCCGCGCACCTTGAGGGCCATCACGACCTCTTCCAGGGCGGTATTGCCGGCGCGTTCGCCCAGACCATTGATCGTGCATTCGATCTGCCGGGCACCGCCCGCGACGGCAGCCAGACTGTTGGCTGTCGCCATGCCAAGGTCGTTGTGGCAATGGGTGGCAAAGATCACCTGATCGGCGCCGGGGACCGTTGCGATCAGGCGCCGGATCAGATCCGCGCTTTCGACCGGCGCGGTATAGCCGACGGTGTCGGGGATGTTGATCGTGCTGGCCCCTGCCTTGATCGCGATCTCGACGACCCGGCAGAGATAGTCCCACTCGGTCCTTGTGGCATCCATCGGCGACCACTGGACGTTGTCGCACAGGTTGCGAGCGTGGGTCACGGTATCGTGGATCCGCTCGGCCATCTGGTCCATGTCGAGGTTGGGAATGGCCCGGTGCAGCGGCGAGGTGCCGATGAAGGTGTGGATGCGCGGCGAATTGGCATGTTTGACCGCGTCCCAGCAGCGGTCGATGTCCTTGTAGTTGGCGCGCGCCAAACCACAGATCGTCGCCGTCTTGGCCAGGCGCGAGATTTCGGACACGGCCCGGAAATCCCCTTCGGAGGCGATCGGAAAGCCCGCCTCGATGATGTCGACGCCCATGTCGTCCAGCAGTTCGGCGATCTCGAGCTTTTCGTCATGGGTCATGGTGGCGCCGGGCGACTGTTCGCCGTCACGCAGGGTGGTGTCGAAAATCAACACTTTGTCTTTGGTCATCTTGAAAGTCCTTTGGTTCCTTAGCTGATCCGGCGCTGATCCTCCTCTGAGCGGTCGCGCCGACAGGGCACGCTCAGAGGCGGCTAAGGAGAAGGAGGGCGCCAGAACGCATATCCCCGAGGGGCAAGGCAGTCATATGGGCGCGCATGTTCATGGCGCCACTTATACAAAGGTTTTTGCCCTTGGGAAGTGTGGAAGCCTCCGGCGGGGATATTTTTGGCGAGATGAGGGGGTGGTTTGTCGTTTTGCCCGGCCTAGGTAAGGGCGATGGAACGCGCATTGATCATCGGGGCCTCGGGCGGCATTGGACGGGCTGTGGCAGACGCTTTGGACGCGCGCGGGGTGGCTGTTACGCGCCTGTCCCGCGCGGTGGACGGGTTGGACGTGACCGATGAGGCCTCGGTTGCACGGCTGATGGCGCCGCTCGAGGGGCCGTTTGACCTGGTCTTTGTGGCGGTCGGGGTGCTGGCCCTGCCCGGGCAGGCGCCTGAAAAGGCAGTTGCTGCCCTGACGGCCGAGGCCCTGGCCGGGGTCTTTGCCGTCAATGCCATTGGCCCGGCTCTGGTCTTGAAGCATGTCTTGCGCCTGGTGCCAAAGGACCGCCGCGCTGTTGTTGCGGTTCTGTCGGCCCGCGTGGGGTCCATCGGTGACAACCGGATCGGTGGTTGGCACGCCTACCGGGCCTCGAAGGCTGCTCTGAACCAGATCGTGCATGGCACGGCCATCGAGATGCGCCGCACTCACAAACAGGCGATCTGTGTCGCCTTGCATCCCGGGACGGTCCAGACCCCCTTCACCGCCAATTATTCCGGCCATAGCATGGTGACGCCCGAGGCGGCGGCGGCCAATCTGCTGGCCGTGATCGAGGGACTGGAGCGCGATCAGACCGGTGGGTTCTATGACTGGGCCGGTGAGGGCGTCCCTTGGTGAGGCTAATCCTGGTTCTGGGAGACCAGCTGTCCGATGGCCTGTCCGCCCTGCGCGAAGCCAACAGGGCCCGCGATGTCGTCGTGATGGCCGAGGTTCAGGCGGAGGCGTCTTATGTCCCGCATCACCCCAAGAAGATCGCTTTCGTCTTGGCCGCGATGCGCAAGTTTGCCCGCCATCTGGAAGAGCAGGGCTGGCGCGTGGCCTATACCCGTCTGGATGACCCCGAAAACGCAGGCTCTATCCCGGCCGAGCTGTTGCGCCGGGCGGAGGAATTTGGTGCGCAAGAGGTCATTGCGACCCAACCGGGCGAATGGCGCCTGATTGCCGCGCTTGAGGACCTGCCGCTGCCGGTCCACCAGTTTGCCGACGACCGCTTTCTTTCAAGTCAGGCAGAGTTCGCGACCTGGGCCGAGGGCCGCAAACAATTGCGGATGGAGTATTTCTACCGCGATATGCGCCGCAAGACCGGCCTTCTCATGGAGGGGGATGACCCGGCGGGCGGCCGGTGGAACTTTGACGCTGAAAACCGCAAGCCTGCGCCGGGGCAGATTGCCTACGCAGGCCCTCTGAAATTTGAGCCCGATGCGGTGGTGGAAGAGGTGCTGACCCTCGTGGCCAACCGCTTTGCCGGCCATTTTGGCGATCTACGCCCGTTCTGGTTTGCCACTAACCGAGAGCAGGCCCTGGCTCATCTGGATCATTGGATTGCCGGTGGCTTACCCCTGTTTGGTGATTTTCAGGACGCGATGCTGCGCGATGAACAGTTTCTGTATCATGCGGTCATCGGTCTTTACCTCAATGCCGGGTTGCTGGACCCGCTGGAGGTCTGCCGGGCCGCTGAAGCCGCGTGGCGGGCCGGCGACGCCCCCCTGAACGCGGTAGAGGGGTTTATCCGACAGATCATCGGCTGGCGGGAATATGTGCGCGGCATCTATTTCCACGAAGGCCCCGACTATGTGACCCGCAATGCCCTTGGCCATACCCGGGATTTGCCGCCCGCCTTCTGGGGCGCGCCCACCCGCATGGCCTGTGTCAAAGCCGTCGTCGATCAGACCCGGACCGAGGCCTACGCCCATCATATCCAACGCCTGATGGTGACGGGCAATTTTGCCCTTCTGGCGGGCATTGATCCGGGGCAGGTCCATGAATGGTATCTGGCGGTCTATGCCGATGCCTATGAATGGGTCGAGGCCCCGAATGTCATCGGGATGAGCCAGTTCGCCGATGGCGGCATCGTGGCGTCAAAGCCCTATGTCTCGAGCGGCAATTACATCGCCCGGATGTCGGATCACTGCGGGTCCTGTCACTACAAGGTCAAGGACAAGACAGGTCCGGGGGCCTGTCCGTTCAACCTGCTGTACTGGCACTTTCTGGACCGGCATCGCGACCGGTTCCGGGCCAATCCGCGTATGGGCCAGATCTATGCCAATTGGGACCGGATGGACGAGGGCAAAAAGGCCCTGATCCTGGCAGAGGCGTCGGACTGGCTCGGACGGATGGAGGCGGGCGAGGCGGTTTGATCCGTCCTCGCGGTTGCCGTCAGTTGGCGTCTGGCACTTCGGGTGCTGGGTCGGGGGCAGGGGCCTCTGGTCCGGTCGCTGGGGCTGCGGCGCTGTCCGCCGCCTCGGTCAGGGCGCCGTCCTGCCATTCGCCGGTAGCGGTGGTCCCTGTGGCATAACGCATGGTCCCGTCGCCCTGGCGACGTCCGTCACGGAACTCTCCCTCGTAGACATCGCCATTGGCATAGGTGGCCACGCCCCGCCCGTTGATCTTGCCGTCTTCCCATTCGCCGACATGGCTGAAGCCGTCGGGCATGGTAATCTTGCCCTGGCCGTGCCGCTGGCCATCGAGGAAGAGCCCCTCGTAGATTGTGCCATCGGCATAGGTCGCCACGCCCGCCCCGTTACGCTGGCCGTCGGCCCATTGCCCTTCGTAGACATAGCCGTCGCCATAGGTCATCCGGCCCTGGCCATGGTTCTTGGCATTCAGGAATTCGCCCTCGTAGACCAGCCCGTTGGCATAGGTGGCCACGCCGCGTCCTTCGATGACACCGGCGCGCCATTCCCCTTCGTAGGTCGAGCCGTCAGGGTAAGTGATCTTGCCCTGCCCATCGGCAAGGTCGCCGCGGAAGGTGCCGACATAGACCGACCCGTCGGGATAGGTGACCTCACCCTGGCCTTCGATCTGCCCGGCAATCCACGAGCCGACGTAGCGATAGCCATCGACACCGACGAAGGTGCCTTGTCCATGCCGCCGGTCGTCTTGGAACCCACCCTGGTAGGTGTCGCCATTGGCATAGGTGACAGAGCCGATTCCCTGCCGCCGTCCCTGGACCAGATCGCCTTCGTAGATGTCGCCGTTGGGCTGCGCCAGTCGCCCTTGGCCTTCGATCTGGTCGGCTTCCCATGACCCTGTATAGGTCAGTCCGTCCGACATGATCAGGGTGCCTTGTCCCTGGCGCTGGCCACTGACAAGGGTACCTTCGAAGACTGATCCGTCGGCAAATGTGATCCGGCCTTCGCCTTCCTTGACCCCGTTGACCCAGGGCCCGGAGTATTCGTAGCCATCGGGCGAGGTCATGGTGCCGGTGCCATGGTGCATGGCATTTCGGAATTCGCCCTCGTAGCGCACCCCGTTGGCATATACGGCGACACCCCGGCCGGTGATCTTGCCATCCGTCCAGTCGCCTTCATAAGTGCCGCCATCGGCAAAGGTGATGCTGCCAAATCCTTCGGGCTTGCCAAGTGCGAAGGTCCCTTCATAGACGGACCCGTCTGGGTAGCGGGCCACGCCCTGACCGCGGATTTCGCCCTCGAACCATTCGCCGCTGTATTCGTAGCCATTGGGCAGACGGTAGGTTCCCTGCCCATGCTGCCGTCCGTTCAGGAAGCTGCCCTCGTAAACGCCGCCGTCCTCGTACTGCTTGGTCGAGACGGTCTGTGCCCAGCCCGCCTGAGGTGCTGCGACAGTGGCTAATGCCAAGCTGGTCGCCAAGACCTGAAGGCCGAAAGTGATGTGCCGTGCGGACATGGGCGGGCTGCTCCTGTTGACATGTGCGTCTTGTCGATGCCGGATAAACCTATCCAAGCGATGCGGGCCTGACAACTGCGATGGACCGTCATTGATGACGACAAAGTCGCAATCGGCTTCCCCTTACGGTCTCATCTGCTACATCACGGGTCGACTGGCGTTTTACCGCCTCAAGAAGGGCCTTGTCATGACCGACCATTTCCGCCTGACCCTGGCGCAGCTGGACCCAACGATGGGCGACCTGGCGGGCAATGCCGCCAAGGCCCAAAGCGCGTGGAAGGCCGCCAAGGCCGCCGGGGCCGATATGCTCGCGCTGCCCGAGATGTTCATAACTGGCTACCAGACCCAGGACCTGATCCTGAAACCCGCCTTTCAAAAGGCCGCTATCGCCGCGATTGAGGCACTTGCCCGCGACTGTGCCGATGGCCCGGCCATGGGGATCGGTGGGCCATGGGTCGAGCATGGTCTGCTCTATAATGCGTGGCACATCTGCGAAGGCGGGCGTGTCACGGCCCGCGTCCTTAAACATCACCGTCCCAACTACGGTGTGTTCGACGAGGTCCGAATTTATGCCTCTGGCCCTGTCACAGGTCCCGTCCGCATCGGTCCGTTGCGCATCGGCGTGCCGATCTGCGAGGATGCCTGGTACCCGGATGTGGCAGAAACGCTGGCCGAAACCGGGGCCGAGATCCTGATGATCCCCAACGGCTCTCCCTATCGGCGGGCCAAGTTCGCCACACGGATGAACCTGATGGTGGCGCGGGTCGTCGAGAATGACATGCCGCTTGTCTACCTTAACATGGTGGGCGGGCAGGACGATCAGGCCTTTGACGGGGGCAGCTTTGTCCTCAATCGCGGCGGGGCGCTGGCGGTGCAGATGCCTCTGTTCGAAGAGACGATCACCCATGTCGATTTCGTTCGCGGCGAAGGCGGCTGGGCGGCCAAGCCGGGTGAAAAGGCCCATTTCGGCAGCGAGATCGAGCTGGACTACCACGCCATGGTCCTTAGCCTGCGCGACTACATGCGCAAGACGGGCTTCAAGAAGGTTCTTTTGGGCCTGTCCGGGGGCATCGACAGTGCCATCGTGGCTGTCATCGCGGCGGACGCGCTGGGCCCCGAAAATGTGCGCTGCGTGATGCTGCCCTCTGAATACACCTCGCAAAGCTCGCTTGATGATGCTGCGGGCGTGGCCAATGCTTTAGGCTGCCGTCTTGATACCGTCAGCATCGCTGGCCCCCGCGCCGCGGTGACCGAGGCGCTGGCCCCGCTGTTTGAAGGGCTGGAGCCGGGGTTGACCGAGGAAAACATCCAAAGCCGGCTGCGTGGCCTGCTTCTAATGGCGCAGTCCAACAAGTTTGGCGAAATGCTGCTGACCACCGGGAACAAATCCGAGGTCGCGGTAGGCTATGCCACCATCTACGGCGACATGGCGGGCGGCTATAATCCGATCAAGGACCTTTACAAGATGCGGGTCTTTGCGACCTGCCGCTGGCGAAACGAGACGCACCGGGCCTGGATGAAGGGCCCTGCGGGTGAGGTCATCCCGACCTCGATCATCGAGAAACCGCCAAGCGCAGAGTTGCGGCCCGACCAGAAGGACGAGGATTCGCTGCCGCCCTACGAGATCCTCGACGGTATCCTTGAAATGCTGGTCGATCATGATGCCAGCGTCGCGGATTGCGTGGCGGCAGGCTATGATCGGGACACCGTCAAACGGGTCGAGCATCTGGTTTATATTAGCGAATACAAGCGGTTCCAGTCCGCCCCCGGAACCCGTCTGTCGCAAAAGGCCTTTTGGCTGGACCGTCGCTACCCGATCGCAAATCGCTACCGCGACGACGCCTGATCGGGCTGGAAATGTCGCTTGCAGGCTGACCTGTCGTTTTAACGCGGGCCGGGCCGGTCGGAACAGTCTAACGGGGAGGCCTACGGTTCAGGACCTTCCCCCCAAATGCCAACGCATTACGCGACGCCCGACGGTTTTTCGCCAGCCGAATGTGACCAGATCATCGACGTGGCCCGCCATGCCCCACGGCAGGATGCCCGGCTTGTCGGTGCCAACCGGGATCACAACCTGCGGCGGGCCGATCTTGTCTGGCTTGACGGTCTGGCTGGGGCCGAATGGGTGATGGACCGCCTGATCGACATCGTGCGCCGGGCCAATCGCGACTGCTTTGGTTTTGACCTGACCGAGTTTGCCGAAAGCCCCCAGATCGCCCAGTATGGGGCTGACCGTGAAGGGCATTTTGATTGGCACAGCGACATCGGAGAGGGGCCGCAGGCTGCCCGGAGAAAGCTGACAATGGTCGCCCAACTTTCGGATGCGGGCGACTATTCGGGCGGCGCTCTGGAACTCCGCCCTTCGGCCCATGTTCATGAGGCCGACCGGGGGAGAGGACATGTCTCTGTCTTTCCCAGCTATACGCTGCACCGGGTGACCCCGGTCACGCAGGGCGAGCGCTTGTCCCTTACGGTCTGGGCACACGGTCCGGCATTTCGCTGAACGCGCAGGATATGTTACCCTTTGATCCGACGGATCGGAGGTGGCGCCTATGCCCGAGAACAAGACCAGGCTGACCGAACAAAGCGTTGACGATCACATCGCGGCCATTGCGCCGGACCAGAAGCGGGCGGACGCCGTCGCGCTGGATAGGCTGTTCCGTGAGGTATCAGGGTACCAGCCCCGGATGTTCGGCGGGTCGATCATCGGCTATGGCAGCTATGCCTATACCTACGACAGCGGCCATTCGGGCGTGAGCATCGCGACGGGTTTTGCCCCGCGCAAATCCAATATCGTCCTGTACATCATGCCGGGCTATAGTGACTTTGGTGACATCCTCGCACGGCTTGGGAAGCACAAGATCGGCAAATCCTGTCTTTATATCAACAAGCTGGCGGATGTTGACACAGAGGTTTTGAAGGAACTGATCCGGGCGGGTCTGGACGATCTTGCCAGTCGGTGGCCAATTTCCGCTACGTAGTCCCATAAACGGGCGTGACGGCCCGGCAAACTCTGCTAGGTGCCTTTGAATATCGGGCCGCCTTTCTTGCGGCCCAAAAGGGATCTGCAATGAACAGCCAACCCGAAATGTCGGCGGCAGGCGCCCCGACCGAGCCACTGCCCGGTCGATGGATCGCGATGGTGGCCCTTTTGGTCGCAGCCTTCATGAACTTGATTGATGTGACTATCGTCAACGTGGCCTTGCCAAGCCTTGCGGATGCGTTCGGGGCGAATGACAGCCAGATCGAATGGGTTGTGGCGGTCTATATTTTGACATTTGCCTTGCTGTTGCTGCCGTCGGGCCGGCTGGGCGACGTGATCGGGCGGCGGCGCATGTTCATCTGGGGTGTTGTGGTCTTTACCATCGGCTCGACCCTTTGCGGACTTGCCCCCTCGATCGAGGGGCTGGTGGCGGCGCGGGTGGTGCAGGGTATCGGCGGGGCGATGATGACACCGCAGACCCTTGCCCTTGTGCCGGTCCTGTTTCCGCCTGCCGAACGGGGGCTTGCCTTCGCTCTGTTCGGGCTGTCGGCGGGTCTGGCCAGTGTGACCGGCCCCTTGCTGGGCGGGTCGCTGATTGCGCTGGATATCTGGGGGATGGGCTGGCGGCCGATTTTTCTTGTAAACATTCCCATCGGTTTTCTGGCTGTGGCGGGGGCCTTGCGGTTTGTGCCCAATGTTCCCGGCAACGCTGATCTGAAGCTCGATTTCGTTGGGATCGGAATCGCGGCAACAGCCCTTCTGATGATCCTATTCCCCTTGATCGAGGGGCGCCAGATTGGCTGGCCCTGGTGGTGCTTTGCCCTGATGATTGCAGCCATCCCCGTGGCGGCGCTGTTCCTGCTTTGGCAGCGGCGGCAGGCGGCCCGGGGGGCGGCGCAGTTGATCCCGGCCAGCCTGTTTGGCAACCGGAACTTCATCATTGGTTCAGGCATCGTGATGCTGATCTTTGCGGGCATCCCGGGCTTTTTCCTTGTGCTGGCTGTGACGCTGCAGGTGGGCAATGGATTGACGCCGCTGGAATCGGGCCTGACCACCATGCCGTTTTCGCTAGGTGTGCTGATTGCCTCTATCGCCTCGGGCCGGCTCGGGCTGCGCTGGCCGCGCAGGCGGATCATGGTAGGGGGGCTGTTGCTGGCCACCGGCATGCTCTTGCTGCGCTTTGCCGTGCCGGGCGAGGGGGAGATCCTGGTGCGGGCCGCCCTGATCATGCCTTTGGTCATCGCGGGGTTGGGGCTGGGAACGGGCATCTCGCCCTTGTTTCAGACCGTTTTGTCAAATGTCAGCGGCGCCGACACAGGCTCTGCCTCGGGCACCTTGCAGTCGTTCCAGCAGGTCGGCGGGGCGCTGGGCCTGGCTGTGATGGGGGAAGTGTTCTTTGGCACCTTGCGACGCGCCTTGCCAGCCGCTGGCGATGCCGTTGCCATCTATTCGATGGCGTTGGATCGGGCACTGATCTTCAACACGCTCAGCTTTCTGCTGGTGGCCGTGTTGGTCTGGCGGTTGCCGCGACCCTCAATGGAGGCGGCTCCATCGCGTTAGATCGCAACACTGGGGCACATCGGGAGGAGCCGTTCGACATCCTCGGGACGACACAGGAGCGTACCTTCGGTCATCACGGCAGCACTTGCTGCGGCGACTCCGCGTGACAGGGCTTCGTTCAAGGGATGACCGCTGGCCAGGGCAAGGGTAAACCCGCCGACAAAGCTGTCACCGGCCCCCACCTTGGAGCGGACGGGCACGTCGGCTGCGGCGGAATGCAGCCTCTCGTCCTTGGACGCCAGGATCGACCCTTCGGGACCGCGCGCCACGATCACGATCTCGGCCGCACCGCGCGCAACAAGGCTGGCGGCGAAATCTGCGCTTTCAATCAGGTTGCGCAGAGGGCGTCCGGCGATCTCATCGGCTTCGTGGTGGTTCATGCGCAGGACCTTGGGCCCCGCTTCGGTCCCGCGGGCCAGAAGGTGCAGGGCATGTCCCGATGTGTCGACGATGGCCTCCGCCTCCTTCTTGCGCAACCTTTGGCAAAGCTCTGGGATCATGGCTGGCGGGACGCCGGGTGGCAGGCTGCCAGACAGGACAACAAGCCCGCCGGGTCGTGCCGCCGCCAGCACGGCCGCCTCTGCTGCCGCCGTGTCGGCGGGAAACCAGCTAGGCCCCGGCAGCATGAGGCGATATTGTTCGCCCGTCTTGCGGTCTGTCACAGCGAGCGACGAGCGAGTTTCGCCCGGTACGATGTGGTCGATGACCTCCATCCCCGCAGCGATCAGCAGGTCATGAATGCGCTGCCCTGTGCTGCCCCCTAGCGCCACCAGACAGCGGGCCTGACCGCCCAAAAGCTTGATGGCGCGGGCAACATTGATCCCACCTCCGCCCGGATCGGTCTGGGCAGGGTTGCATCGCAGCTTCTGGCCCGGCGCCACATGGTCGACCGCCGTGGACAGGTCCAGCGCAGGATTAAGGGTGACAGTAAGGATATCGCGCATGACATGGGACCTGATGACTACCGGCCCAGAGTGCATCGCGACGTGAGGCTATGCAATCCGCATAGGCCCGCCCCCAAAGATCGGGGGGCGGGCCAACTGGGTTCCTACATGAACTGGTAGCTGACGGGCACGAAGTGGAAGCCGTCGGCACCCCGGGTCTCAACAAAGCCCGCGCCGGGGAAGGGCATGTGGTATCCGATAACGGCGACCTCATCGGCAGCAGCCATGCCCAGCAGCGTGCGACGAGTGGCGGCAGCGGCAGCCTTGTCGGCGTCAAAGCGGACTTCCCAGTCGGGGTAGGCCAACGACCAGACGTAGTGGTTTGCCGTGTCGGCCATCAAAAGCATCTGGCGACCGCCGCTTTCGAGCATGTAGGCCATGTGGCCCGGCGTATGGCCAAACGCCGCCATGCCGGTGATGCCGGAGCGAACGGAACCGCCGTCGCCGATAAAGGTCATCTTGTCAGCCAGCGGACGGACCTTGGCCTCGAACCCTTCGCTTTCGGCCCCGGCCCAGAAATCAAACTCGGCCTGGCCGGTCACATAGGCGGCGTTGGCAAATGTCGCCTCGCCCGCGTCATTGGTCAGGCCTCCGATGTGATCACCGTGCATATGGGTGATGACGACATGGGTAATGTCCTCGGCCGCGTAGCCGGCTGCGGACAGGGCGCTGGTCATGCCGCCGGCGTCAAGGCCGGTGTCGAACAGGATGACCTCGGACCCGGTGTTCACGACCGTGGGCGTAAAGAAGAACTGGGCGGCATCCGTCGGGATAAAGTTCTGGGCCGACACTTCGGCAAATTCCTCGGTCGAGACATTCAACCCGAAAATGCCCTGCGGCTCTGGCACAGACCGGCTTCCGGCAAGAAGGGTCGTGACGCGGAAATCGCCAAAGGTAAAGTTGCGGTGGGTGGGAAGTGCACCCCCGTGGCCTGCAGCAGCGGCGGGGGTGGCCAGGGTGCTGGCAGCCCCTGCGGCAAAGGGCAAGCTGGCTCCGGCAAGGATCGACTGACCACGCGTCATGCGCATTGATAGTCCTCCGTTGGGTTGATCGATGATCCGAAAGTAGTGCCCGAACGTCCCAAGAAAATGCGCTGGCTCTGCACAGGTTTGTGCATGGATGCAGAGGGTCGGCGCGCCGGAGTGGATCGGCCCGCCGAGTGGCCTGTTGGATCGGCGCTTGTCAGGCCCACCATTCGTCGATAGCCGCGATATCCTCGTCCGACCAGCCGAAGTGATGGGCGAATTCGTGGATGGTCACATGGGCCACAAGCTCGGCCAGGGTGACATTTCCCCTTTCCGCCCATTCATCGAGGATCGGGCGCCGGAACAGCCAGACGACATCGGGGCCCTGCGGCTGGTCAAAGACGGATTTCTCGGTCAGCGGAATGCCCTCGTAAAGACCTGTCAGATCAAACGGCTCCATCTCCATTTCCCGCAAGGTGTCCTCATCCGCGAAGTCTGCGACGCGCAATGCGACAGCGCTTGCGGCGTCCCGGAATGCCGGAGGCAGATGCGCCACCGTCTGGCGGGCATGTTCCTCGATCTCGTCAAGGGTTGGGGCGGGGTGGTCCAGGGGGCCTGACATGTGCCTGATATGGACAAAACGGAAGGGGTGTGAAAGAGGCAGGAGCGAACCAAAGGGGCCCCTTGCAGGGGTTTCATCAGAGGATACGTGCCATGACGACCACCCGTTTCGCCCCGTCGCCCACCGGCTGGCTGCATATCGGCAACCTGCGGGCTGCCCTTTTCAACTATGCCATCGCACGACAGGCCGGCGGAACCTTCATCCTGCGGATCGACGATACCGATCCGGAGCGGTCGAAAGAGGAATATGTCGAAGGCATCAAGGACGCGCTGACCTGGCTTGGCCTGACCTGGGATCAGTTGGAATTCCAGTCCAAGCGCCTTGACCGCTACGATGCGGCACGGGACCGGCTGATCGAAATGGGCCGTCTTTACGAATGCTTTGAGACGCCGACCGAGCTGGACCTCAAGCGCAAGAAACAGCTGAACATGGGCAAGCCGCCGGTCTACGACCGGGCAGCGCTGAGCCTGAGCGAGGCCGAAAAGGACACCCTTCGGGCCGAGCGGGGGTCGCACTGGCGCTTCAAGCTCGATCTGGATCGGATCGAATGGGAGGATGGCATCCTTGGCCCGATCTCGATCGACGCGGCCAGCGTCAGCGACCCGGTCCTGATCAAGGAAAGCGGTCAGTACCTTTATACGCTCGCCTCTGTCGTGGATGACGTCGAGATGCAGGTCACGGATATCGTGCGCGGATCGGACCATGTCACCAACACGGCGACCCAGATCCAGATCATCACCGCCCTTGGCGGCGCGGTCCCGAGCTTTGCCCACCATTCGCTTCTGACCGGCCCGCAGGGTGAAGGGCTGTCCAAGCGACTGGGTACGCTGAGCCTGCGTGACCTGCGCGCGCAGGGGATCGAGCCGATGGCTATCCTGAGCCAGATGGCGCGTCTCGGGTCGTCGCAGCCGGTTGAATTGCGCACAAGCGTGGCCGAGGTTGTCGAAGGCTTTGACCTGAGCACCTTTGGGTCGGCCCCGACCAAGTTCGATGTGGCCGACCTGGAGCCGCTGACCGCAAGGGTCCTTGCGTCCGAGCCCTTGTCCGCTGTGGCCGAAGAGATTGCGGCGGCGGGCGTTCCCGATGCGCTGGCCGCCCAGTTCTGGGAGGTCATCCGCGAGAACATCGCCACAAGGGCCGAGATTGCAGGCTGGTGGGATGTGTTCCAGGGCCGCGTCGCCCCCGAGGTGGCCGAGGAAGACCGGGCGTTTGTGGCGGAGGCCCTTGCCCTTTTGGGAGAGCCTGCCTATGGGCCGCAGACCTGGGCCGACTGGACCGGCGCTGTGAAGGAGGCGACGGGCCGCAAGGGCAAAGGCCTGTTCATGCCGCTGCGCCATGCCGTTACCGGCCGCCACCGTGGCCCGGAGATGGCCGATGTGATGGCGCTGATGCAGGTGAAACCCGCGCTGGCAGGCTGACTTTGGTGCCTGTGACCTGACGGGGCGGTGGGTCAGGACCCACCTTACGCCTCCGGCGGGAGTATTTCAGACAGAGCGAAGAGCCGGGTCTTTGTCGCGGAGCCGGGTCAGGTTTGCGTCGACGAAGGCGGTTTCTTCAGCTGTGAGCCGTTGTGACCTTGGGTAGACCGGGGCGGCCCGGTCGTCCTGGATGGCACTGCTCCAGCCGTGGGTGGTGGCAAAGAAGGCTTCTGCCCCTTCTTGTCCGAAGAGTCTCAGGTAGCCCTGAACCACCACGTCGATGTAGCTGAGCAGGATCGGGTGATCGGGCCGTGGTGGTGCGAGGTGCCCGTGGTGCACCTGGTAGACGGCGACCGGATTGCCGGGGCCGTCATGGTGGGTTTGCTCTGTCACATCGTGCCTTGTGTAGGCCGCCTCTCTGGCATCGAGGGCGGCCCAGTCGCCGCCGGGTACATGGGCCACGAGCCCTTCGATGACGCAGCCTTCGGCCCGTTCGACCGAGAGATAGGCGACGGGCCGGAGCGATGTGTGCCGCCAGACCCGGCGCCAGCCGTAGAGCCGGGCTGGTCTGGGCATGGCATAGTCATGGGTGGCCAGGTTGACGAGGCTGCCGTAGCCGAAAAAGAGCGGGTCGAGGCTCATTCCCTTGCCCTGAGAACCTGTGCCGGCCTGGCCGCCAGGGGCCGCAGAGCGAAGGCGAGCCCTGCCAGCAGTGTGGCAAGCGTGCCGCCTGCTATGATCCCGATGGCCGAGGGCCAGACAACGGAGTATCCGGTTTCCATGACGAATGTGCTGACGGCCCAGCCCCCAAGAACCCCCGCCCCAAGGGCAACCGTCCCCGCCGCCAATCCCAGAAGCGCGGCGCGCAGGGCAAAGCTGATCAGGATGCGCCCGCGTGTTGCGCCCAATGTCTTGAGCACGGCGGCATCGTAGGTTCGGGCCCGTTCGCCCGCCGCGGCCGCACCGATCAGGACGAGAAAGCCGGTCAGCAGCGTTGCAGCAGCCCCGTAGCGCGTGGCGGCGGCAATCCCTTCGATCACGCTCGAGACCTGGTCGATGGCGTCCCGGATGCGGATGGCGGTGATGTTGGGATAGGCCCCGGCAAGGTCGCGCAGGATCGCCCCTTCCGCCTCGGGTTCGGCATAGACGGTCGAGATCCAGCTGTGCGGCGCGCCCGCCAGTGCCTGCGGATTCATCGACAGGACAAAGCCGATGCCTGCGGTTTCAAAGTTCACTTGTCGGAAGCTGGCGATGGTGGCCGTGATGTCCCGCCCAAGGATGTTGATGGTGATGGTGTCGCCAAGGCTGAGCCCGATTTCCTCGGCCTCTTCGGCAGAAAAGCTGGCGAGCGGGGGGCCGCTGTAATCCTCTGGCCACCAGGAGCCTTCGGTGAGAACGGTGTCCTCGGGCAGGAAGGTGGAATAGGTGACCCCCCGGTCCCCCTGGAACACCCAATGATCGGCGAAATCGAGAGCGTTAATCCCGTTTACCTTGGTGATGATCCCGCGCAGCATGGGGGCTGCCTCGACCTTGGACACCTGATCGTCGGTGGCCAGACGCGCCCGGAACCCGTCGATCTGGTCGGGCTGGATATCGACGAAAAAATACGAAGGCGCGATGTCGGGCAGTTCCCCTGCGATGGCCCGGCGCAGGTTGCCGTCGATCTGGCCGACTGCCGCCAGAACGGCCAACCCAAGGCCAAGGGACAGAACAACCGACGTCGTCTCGCCTCCGCGCGCGCCAATGGCCCCCAGCGCAAGCCGAAGGGCCGGCCGCCCCCGCGCCAGTTTGGTGCCGCGCCGGGCAATGAGCCGGGCCAGCACAGATGCCAGCGTCAGGATCACAAGCGCCCCGGCGATCCCGCCCGCCGTCCAGAGCGTCAGGAAGGCATTGCCTGAAAAGAGCACCGCCGCCCCGACGAGGGCCGCCAGAAGCAGGCTGATGGTCCCGAGCCAGGGCCAGCGCGGCAACGCCCGCCCGGCGGCAAAGGCGTCGCGGAAAAGGGTGGCCGCCCGGATCTCTTCGGTGCGGGCAAGCGGCCAGAGGGTAAAGACCAGCACGGCCAGAAGGCCGTAAAGGGCGGCCTCGGCCAGGGGTCGGACGTATATCGTGAATTCGGCAGGGATCGGCAGGGCGGCGGAAATCAGCGGCGCGAAGAGCAAGGGCAGACCCGCCCCCAGCACCAGCCCGATGGCGATGCCCAGAAGGGTCAGGACCCCGATTTGCAGGAAATAGGTCAGAAAGATCACCCGCCCCGTCGCCCCCAGCGTCTTGAGCGTGGCAATAACCTCGGTCTTGCCTGCCAGATAGGCCCGCACGGCGGCAGAGACCCCGACACCGCCCACCGCCAGCCCCGACAGGCCGATCAGGATGAGGAAGGCGCCAAGCTGGTCGACGAAACGGGCCGTACCACCCGCCCCCCGCCGGGCATCGCGCCAGCGCAGGCCGGTGTCGCGGAAGGCGGCCTCGGTCGCATCCTCGAGGACCTGAAGGTTCGCGTCCTCGGGCAGGTCGAGCCGGTACATCGTCGAGAAAAGTGTCCCCTCGGCCAGAAGCCCGGAATTGGCGAGATCGCGGGTCAGAACCAGGGTCCGGGGGCCAAGCCCGAAGCCGGCGGAGGCATTGTCGGGATAGCGTGTCAGGATGGCCGACAGGGTGAAGGTCTGGGTGCCCAGCCGGAACTGGTCGCCTGGGGTCAGGCCAAGCCGGTCGGCCAGCACCCGTTCCAAAACGGCGCCGGGCACGTCGGTGCCGCGCAGGGCGTCGGACAGGGGCATTGGCGGATCAAGCGTGACCTGCCCGATCAGGGGATAGAGGTCGTCGACCGCCCGGATCTGGGTCAATCCCCGCTCTGGCCCATTAGGCCCGTCGACGACTGCCATCGACCGGAAATCGACGGTTTCTGAGATCCGGTCGGCGATCCCATTGAGGTAGAGCAATTCATCCGTTCGGGCGAAGCGGTAGGTAAACTCTACCTCGGCGTCGCCCCCCAGAAGGGAGGCGCCTTCGCGTTCAAGCCCCTCCTGAATACCCGAACGCACGGTCCCTACGGCGGCGATGGCGGCCACGCCAAGGGCGAGGCAGGCCAGAAAGATGCGAAAGCCTTGCAGGCCACCGCGCAGTTCCCGCCGGGCGAACCGGGCGGCGATGGCAAGGGTCATTCGGCGGCCCTCGCCTTTGTCTCGTCCTCGATGCGACCGTCCCTGAGACGGATGGTCCTGTCACAACGGCGCGCCAGTTCGCCCGAGTGGGTGACCATCACGAGGGTTGAGCCGTGACGCTCGCGCAAGCCAAAAAGGAGGTCGATGATGGCCTGACCGTTCGCCTCGTCGAGGTTGCCTGTCGGCTCATCCGCCAGCAGAATGCGCGGGCGCGGGGCAGAGGCGCGGGCGAGGGCGACCCTTTGCTGCTCCCCCCCTGACATCTGGGAAGGGTAGTGATCGGCCCGGTTGCCAAGGCCAACGGCCTCAAGCTCTGCCGCCGCCCGGTCAAAGGCATCCTTGTGACCGGCCAGTTCCAGCGGCGTCGCCACGTTTTCCAGGGCAGTCATTGTCGGGATGAGGTGGAAGGATTGGAACACCACCCCCATATTGTCTCTGCGAAAGCGGGCCAACTGGTCTTCGTTCATCGTGGTCAGGTCTTGTCCAAGGGCGATGACCTTGCCCGAGGTGGCCTGTTCCAGCCCGCCCATCAACATAAGGAGTGACGACTTGCCAGAACCGCTCGGACCGACAAGGCCAAGGGTCTCGCCTTTGTGGACCTTGAGGCTGATCCCGTGGAGGATGTCGACGCGGCCGGCATTGCCCATCAGCGACAATGCGGCGTTGGTCAGGGACAGGACAGTATCAGTCATGGGATTTGCTTTCGGCAGGGTCACGTCCCTTGCATATGGGGTTGCGATGGCGATGGGCAACCTTGCCTTGATGATCGTGCTGTCGACCTCTCCGGTTCAGGCCCAGACCATGACGCTTGCTGCCCTTGGCGACAGCCTGACCCAAGGGTACGGCCTGCCGCCTGAGGATGGCTTTGTTCCGCAACTGCAGGCCTGGTTGACCGGGCAGGGGGCGGACGTGTCGGTCCTGAACGCCGGTGTTTCGGGGGATACCACCGCAGGCGGGCTTGCCCGGGTCGGATGGACCCTGACGCCCGATGTCGATGCGATGATCGTGGCCCTGGGGGGCAACGACTTTCTGCGGGGGATTGACCCCGAAAACAGCAAATCGAATCTACGCGGTATCCTTGAGGCGGCGCAGCAGGCAGGGGTTGAGGTCCTGTTGGTGGGTATCACCTCGTCCAACAACTACGGGCCGGACTACAAGGCGGCGTTTGACGGGATGTATCAGGACCTTGCCACGGAATTTGGCGTGGCTCTTTACCCCAACTTCTTTTCGGGGCTTCTGGATTTGGGAGAAGAGCGCGAGGCGCTGATGCGCTTTATGCAGGGCGACGGGATTCATCCCAATGCCGAAGGGGTCAGCCTGATCGTGGAGGCTCTTGGGCCGGACGTTCTGGCCCTGCTGGACCGGGCAGGGTAACGATGCCCGGCCGGCTGTTCCTGACCCGCCCGATGGCCGAGGTTGCGGCGTGGCTGGCAGGAACGGGGCCGGTCCTATCTGATGCGGTCTCAAATGACCCGGTTCCCAATGATCCGCCCCGTTACAACATCGCGCCGGACCAGCAGGTCATCTGCAGGACTGCAGGAGGTCTGGAACACGCCCGTTGGGGCATGATCCCAGTGGGCCGGGTCAATGCCCGCGGCCGACCCGTGATGGAGACGATCGTGAATGCCCGGTCCGAGACTGTCTTTGACAAAACGGCCTTTGCCGGGGTGGCGCGTGCCGTCGTGCCTGCGGATGGGTGGTACGAATGGACAGGCAAGGTGCGATCAAAGACGGCATGGCGAATTGCGCGCAAGGATGGTGGCTTGATGGGCTTTGCCGCGATCCATGACGTCTGGTCAGCGCCCGGCGGGGCAGAGGTCGCGCAGGTGGCGACGGTCACATGCCCACCAAATGGGGATGTGCGGGATATCCATGATCGGATGGGGGTAATCCTGGCGGCGGAACAGCTTGACGTCTGGCTGCATGGTTCGGCCGAAGAGGCTGCTGAATTGATGCGGCCTTTGCCGGACGGCACGCTTTGCGTGGTCAAGGCAGATGCCGTGGACTGGTCCGGTGCCTAGCGGCATTTTGTTGCGGACCGGGCGTGACGAAGTCGCGCCCAGACCATTTTCAGGGGTGATCGCAGGCGATCAGGCCAGGCTCAGATTGATTGCCGACTCACGGCCATCACGGCCAGCTTCGATGTCGAAGGTCACTTTCTGGTTGTCCTGAAGGCCAGTCAGACCAGACCGCTCAACCGCGGAGATATGCACAAAAACATCTTTGCTGCCGCCATCGGGAGCAATAAAACCATAGCCTTTTGTGGTGTTAAACCATTTCACGGTGCCAGTTGCCATCGTGTGTCTTCCTCAAGTTATCCGCTCGCGGGAGTGCAGCGGTCCGGCTCTGTCAGTGCTGATCGAGTGACTGGGCCGTAAGGAGACAGTGGTCGATAGAGGTAACTTCGCCGCGTCCATATGACGCGCCACAGCGAAAAAATCAAGGTTTAACGAAAAACGTAGCCTGTCGGCCATTCCTGACCGGGCTACCGTAGAATAAAGAAGGGCGCCTTCCGGCGCCCTTCAAAAGCTTTTCTGCGAGGCCTTAGGCCAGCTGCAGATTGATCGCCGATTCGCGACCGTCACGGCCGGCTTCGATGTCGAAGGTGACCTTCTGGTCGTCCTTCAGGCCGGTCAGGCCGGAACGCTCAACAGCGGAAATATGGACGAAGACGTCCTTTTTGCCGCCATCGGGAGCGATAAAGCCAAAACCTTTGGTTGCATTGAACCATTTCACGGTGCCTGTGGCCATCGTGATGTCTCCTATCGTGTGCGCTGCCCGCGTAAGTGCGGCAGCCCGGCTCAGTCAGTGTCAAATCGAAGAACTGTGGCCGTTGAAGGAGACAGGGGTCGAAAGAGAATAACGTCTGCGAAGGACGCTATGCGCCTGTTTCGCAAAAATAGCAAGGATATTCGCGTGGGGGCTGCAGGCCGGTCGGAGGCGCGGACACCCGTTCAGATTGTTTCTGCAGACGGCATGGGCGACGCCGCTTCAGCCTCGCGGGCGACGAACTGGGCGTAGGCAAGGCCGACCGAGATGGGTCCGGCAACCGCCCAGAAGGCCAGGGCACCAAACAGTCCGAAACCAAACAGCACTGCGGCGATTGTTGCAGACAGCAGGCCCATCAGACCGAACAGGATGACGATTTGCATTGGCGAACCCTCGTTCTTTTTGAGACGACTAGCACTTTGACTGAATAGCCCTAATACGGCGTAAATTGGGCGGCAATGCGGCAAGAGGCAAGAGCAACCCGCCAAGATGGCAAGATCGACGGCCCGATCACAAGATTGCGTCCAGCTTGTCGGTTGGCGCAGCCTCGGTTCTGGTGCTAGTCAGGTCATGTTGGTTAGCGTCATGCGAGGAGCGGTGGGAACGATGCGGATTGCGGTGGCTCTTGTCATTGTCTTGGCACTTGGAAGTTGCGGCGGGAGGGCCAGCGGCCCCATTAGCGCATCGTGCCTTACAAGCGGCCGCTCGGCCGCCAATCCAGCCCTATGCTCGTGCATTCAGGGCGTTGCCGATCAGATGCTGAGTAGCAGTGACCAAAATCGCGCTGCCGACTTCTTTGAAGACCCTGACAAGGCCCAGGTGACCCGCACCTCCGACAATCCGCTGACCGAGAATTTCTGGGAGCGGTATCGCCGATTTGCCGACACGGCGGAGGCGATCTGCGGCTGATGCCCTAGCGCAGGATGCCCCTTGCCTGCATCCGTCTGGCATAGACGAACAAGGCCAACAGGATGACGACAATGGCAAGGCTGAAGATCGCGGCGAAGCTGCCCATAACCTCAAGGCTTGAAGGCTCGGCGATCCCGAAACTCCAGACCGAGGAGGCGGCCAGGCCCAAGATCGAAATTCCAAAGGCTGTCACAGCAAAGCGGGACCGTAGCAAAAGCAACAGCGACCCGGCGATAGAGCCCCAGACCCCAAAGGCCCAGGCCGCGTCGAACCACATTGGCCGTCCGTCCATCAGGGCGCGCTGAGGTTCGGTAAGCATGGCCAGGTATTCTGCGTTCCCCAGCTGGGTCATCAGATAATCATAGGCACCGCCAGCGTTCCACAAAAGCGACAGGATACCAACGATCCAAAGGTGAATGGGTGCGCGCATGGCAAACTCCTCCTTGCGCGCACATTGAAGCAATCAGTTGCTTTGGTCCATCGTCCCGTGATCCATCGTCCCGTGATCCATGGAGCCGTGATCCATTGAACCATGATCCATCGCGCCATGTTCCATTTCGGTCCGGTTCAGATCGACCTCGACCTCAAGGTCCAGCGTGAGTCCGCTTTGAAACACCAGCGTCAGGGGGATCAGGTCGCCTTGGGCCCATGTGTCCTTCACACCCATGAACATGACGTGATTGCCGCCACGCTCCATCACGATCTCGCCATCCGCAGGCAGCGGGAACCCTTCCGGAACGTGACGCATCTGCATGACGCCTTCGCCGGCGTCGACATGCGTGTGCAGCTCAACCCGGGCGGCCGCGTTGGAGCGGGCGTCGATCAATTGGTCGTCGGTTGTGCTGGTGTTGTGGATGACCATGAAGGCCGCCCCGCTGGGTCCGCCGGGAAAGGCAGTGCGGGCATAGGCGTGATGGACTTCGATCCCGTCGGCAAAGGCCGGGAGGGCAAAGGTGAAAGTGGCGGCGCAGGCCACCAGAGCAGTCTTGAAAGACATCTGTCGTTTCCTTGATAAGGGTCTGAAAATAAGTGCTTCAGACCGACAAGGGGGGCCCTCGCGAAGGGGGCAGGACAGATGCGGATTGCCCGGACCAGAGGGTTTGCCGAGCCGCGACAGCCAGTTGGGAAAGTTCGACCAGCGTCGGGGTAGCCTGCGGCAGGTCTAGGTCCGGCACAAAGGCCAGGGTGGCATCCGGGCAAATGTGGCCGGGGCCGACAGGCTTTCCCTCGGCATCAAGGGTAACAGCGACAAGGCCACCGCCCAGACACAGAACCGCCTGATCCCCAAGTGCGACCTGCCCACGCGCCAGCGCAACCTGCTGGCCCGTGAAGGCCAGCAAGAGCGCGAGAACATATGCCAGAACTGAGGCGGGGCGCATCGGGTTAACCCGTCATGTCATTTTTGTCGCGGGCCCGGTCGGGCCTGCGTGCTTGAGTCAAAGACCCGTATCAAAGACCCGGATAGATCGGGAACCGGTCGCACAAGGCCTCAACCTCGGCGCGGACCTTGTCCTCGACCGCGGCATTGCCGTCTTCACCATTGGCAGCCAGCCCGTCGACAACCTCGACGATCCAGTCGGCAATCTGCCGGAACTCTGCCTCGCCAAAGCCGCGGGTGGTGCCGGCGGGGCTGCCCAGACGGATGCCCGAGGTGATCGTCGGCTTTTCCGTGTCAAAGGGGATGCCGTTCTTGTTGGTGGTGATATGGGCGCGGCCAAGGGCCTTTTCGGTGGCATTGCCCTTTACCCCTTTGGGACGCAAATCGACCAGCATGAGGTGGGTGTCGGTGCCGCCTGTCACGATGTCGAGGCCGCCTTTCATCAACTGATCGGCCAGGGCCTGCGCGTTGCGAATGACCTGGCCCTGGTAAATCTTGAATTCCGGCTGCAGTGCCTCGCCAAAGGCGACGGCTTTGCCGGCGATCACATGCATCAACGGGCCGCCCTGAATGCCGGGGAAGATGGCCGAGTTGAACTTTTTGGCCAGCGCCTCGTCATTGGTCAGGATCATGCCGCCGCGCGGTCCGCGCAGGGTCTTGTGGGTGGTCGTCGTAGCGACGTGGGCATGGGGGAAGGGCGAGGGGTAAAGCCCGGCCGCCACAAGCCCTGCAAAATGGGCCATGTCGACCAGCAGGTACGCCCCGACGGAATCCGCAATCTCGCGCATTTTGGCAAAGTCGATGATGCGCGGAATGGCCGAGCCACCGGCGATCAGCATCTTGGGCTGATGCTCGGTCGCCAGTTCCTGGATCTGCTCGTAGTCGATTTCCAGATCCTGCTGGCGCACGCCGTACTGGATGGCGTTGAACCACTTGCCCGACTGGTTGGGCCTCGCGCCGTGGGTCAGGTGGCCACCGGCATCAAGGCTCATCCCCAGAATGGTGTCACCGGGGGCCAGAAGGGCGGTGAACACGCCCTGATTGGCCTGGCTGCCCGAGTTGGGCTGTACGTTGGCAAAGCCGCAATCAAACAGCTCACAGGCCCGTTCGATGGCCAGGTTCTCGGCGATGTCGACGAACTGGCACCCGCCATAGTAGCGGCGGCCGGGATAGCCTTCGGCGTATTTGTTGGTCAGGACCGAACCCTGCGCCTCCATCACGGCGGCCGAGACGATGTTCTCTGAGGCGATCAGCTCAATCTCTTTGCGCTGGCGGCCAAGCTCGGCCTGCATGGCGGCATGGATGGCCGGGTCGCGGGTGGCCAGCGTTTCGGTGAAAAAGCCGCTGTCGGTGGTCAGGCTGTCGGCGTTAGGCCGGGCGGGGGCGTTCATCGGGCAATCGTCCTTATGGCGGGTCCGGGTGACCGGGATCTTGGGATGGGCTCTCATACCTCAAGGTTGGGCCCTCCAAAAGTGACAAAACGACCCTACCCCTGCCGGGCACGGCGTTACCCGTTTTAATCGCCCGGATCGATTGCCGGGTTGCGTTTCGAATGGTCCTACCCGACAACTGCTACAGGGCAAGGAGGACGCCGCCATCATGACCCCCCGCAAGATTGCCTTCGCGGCGAGCGATGCGCCGCTGGCCCAGGAGGCCCTTGAGGCCCTGACCGCCCATTACGGCAATGCCCCGTTGGACGAGGCAGAGGTGATCGTGGCGCTGGGCGGTGACGGGTTCATGTTGCAAACCCTGCACGCGACCGAACATCTGGCCTCTCCGGTCTACGGCATGAACCGTGGCACCGTCGGCTTCTTGATGAACGCCTACGCCGCAGACGACCTGCCGGACCGCTTGGCGGCTGCGGAAGAGGCGGTCATTAACCCACTTGCGATGACGGCAACAACGCTGTCGGGCATCCAGCACCGGGCCTTGGCGATCAATGAAGTCAGCCTGTTGCGGGCCGGGCCGCAGGCGGCCAAGCTGCGGATCACCATCGACGGTAAACTGCGCCTTGAGGAACTGGTCTGCGATGGTGCGCTTGTCGCGACACCCGCCGGATCGACCGCCTACAACTATTCTGCCCATGGCCCGATCGTTCCCATCGGGGCCGAGATTCTCGCCCTGACAGCCATCGCCCCCTTCCGGCCCCGCCGCTGGCGCGGCGCGCTTTTGCCCAAATCGGCGATCGTGCGATTCGATGTGATCGAGCCTGAGCGGCGTCGGGTCATGGCAGACGCAGACTCCCGATCGGTCGCGGATGTGGTTTCGGTCGAAATCCGCAGCGAGCCAATGGTTGAGCATCGGATCCTGTTTGATCCGGGCCATGGTCTGGATGAGCGGCTTATTCGCGAACAGTTTGCTTAGGCTGATCACAACCATCTGTTTCAGAATGATAAATCATGGCCTTGCCGTCCGGCAGACCCTTTGTCTTGCCCGACCAGGAGGTCACGCCGGGGGCATCGTGCCACGCCCCCGCCGCGCCTAGCCCGGCACGTGGGGCCGGCAGACTGTGCTGTTCGACTAGGGCTGTTTAGCCACTGCCGCGTAGCCCAACGGCTGAATCGCAGCGCGAATTTCGTCCAGAATAGCCGGATCGTCGATTGTCGCGGGCATCTTGAAGGGCTGGCCATCCGCAATCCGCGCCATGATCCCGCGCAGGATCTTGCCCGAGCGTGTCTTGGGCAGGCGGTCTACCACCACGGCCAGCTTGAAGGCGGCGACGGGTCCGATCTGGTTGCGCACCAGTTTGACCACCTCTGCCACGATCTCGGCTTCGGGGCGGTTGCAGCCCTTGTTAAGGCATAGGAACCCCATGGGCAGTTGCCCTTTCAGTTCGTCCGCCACGCCAATCACGGCGCATTCGGCCACGTCTTCGTGGCCGGCCAGCACCTCTTCCATGGCGCCTGTGGACAGGCGGTGCCCGGCCACGTTGATGACATCGTCAGTGCGGGCCATGATGTATAGGTATCCGTCCGCATCCTTCATGCCTGCGTCGCCAGTCTCGTACCAACCGGGGAAGGTGTTGAGATAACTTTTGCGGAACCGGTCTTCGGCATTCCAAAGCGTCGGCAGGGTTCCGGGGGGCAGTGGCAACCGGACCGCGATGGCGCCCAGAGTGTCGGGGGGCAGGGGATGCCCGCCTTCGTCCAGGATCTGAACGTCATAGCCGGGCATCGGCACGGTGGGCGAGCCGATCTTGACGGGCAGCGCCTCGATCCCGGCGGGGTTACCGACCATCGTATAGCCTGTCTCGGTCTGCCACCAATGGTCGTAGACCGGGACGTTCATCACCCGCTGGGCCCAGAGGATCGTGTCGGGGTCCGCCCGTTCACCCGCCAGATAAAGGGCACGAAGGCAGCTGATGTCGTGGTCCTTGATCATCTCACCCTTGGGGTCCTCGCGCTTGATGGCGCGGAAGGCGGTTGGGGCTGTGAAAAAGCTGCGCACATTGTGCTCGGAGATCACCCGCCAGAACGTTGCCGCATCGGGTGTGCCGACGGGCTTGCCTTCGAACACCACGGTGGTGTTGCCGTGGATGAGCGGGCCATAGCAAATGTAGCTATGTCCCACGACCCAGCCCACGTCCGAGGCGGCCCAGAACACATCGCCCGGGTCGACGTTGTAAATGTTCTTCATTGTCCAGTTGAGCGCGACAAGATGGCCGCCGGTCGGTCTGACCACGCCCTTGGGTGCGCCAGTGGTGCCGGAGGTATACAGGATATAGGCCGGGTGCGTCCCCTCAACCGGGACGCAATCAGCGGGGGTGACCCCATCTTGCGCCGCGTGCCAGTCCAGATCGCGGCCCGGCACCAAGGTTGCCTCACACTGAGGGCGCTGCAGGATCAGGCACACTTCGGGCTTGTGGGCCGCCTGCTCGATCGCATCGTCCAGCAGGGGCTTGTATTGCACCACGCGGGACCCCTCGATCCCGCAAGAGCCTGCAAGAATGGCCTTTGGTGTGGCGTCGTCGATGCGCACTGCAAGCTCGTGAGCGGCAAAACCGCCGAACACGACCGAATGGATAGCCCCGATCCGCGCACAGGCCAACATGGCCATCAACGCCTCGGGTACCATCGGCATATAGATGATCACCCTGTCGCCCTTGGTGATGCCTTGCGCCACAAGGGCACCGGCCAGCATTGAGACTTTGTCCTTCAGCTCTGCAAAGGTGATCGTGGCCTTGGTGTCGGTGACAGGGCTGTCGTAGATGATGGCGGCCTGATCTGCCCGGCCGTTGGCAACATGGCGGTCCACTGCGTTCCAGCAGGTGTTGACCATGCCGTCGCTAAACCATTCGTAAAGGGGGGCGTTGCTGTCGTTCAGGGCGCGGGTCGGTGGGCTGTCCCAGTCGATGGCCTTGGCGGCCTCCATCCAGAACCCTTCGGGATCGGCTTTCCAGCCCTCGTAGACGTCCGCATAACCCATCCTGGTCCTCCCCATTCTATCGCGTTTTTAAGCAGGGGCGGGCAGGGGGTGCAAGCGCTTGTCGCTTGATTGCGCTAACCGGGGGCCAAGGGCGGAGCGATGGACGTAGCGCAACCGGCCTGTCGTTCCCTATCGGCCGGGGCATTGGCCCCCGCCGATAGGGAGCGGCAGTCAACGGGTCGTTACCCGTAGTGGGCCACAGGCGTCCCGGCGAGGGCGGACATGTTCAAAAGCCCGCGCGCGGTGATCGAAGAGGTCACGATATGGGCCTTGTTGCCCATGCCCATCAGGATCGGGCCGACCTCCAGCCCGCCGCCTTTCATTTTGAGGATGTTGCGCACCCCCGATGCGGCATCCGAATTGGCAAAGACCAATGTGTTGGCCGCCCCTGTGAACCGCGACTGCGGGAAGTTCCGCGCCCGCAGCTCGGGGTCGAGGGCGCTGTCGACATGCATCTCGCCTTCATAGGCGAAGTCGCGCGGCACATTGTCGAGGATCTCAAGCGTCGCCCGCATCCGGCGACCTGTATCGCAATCGAGATTCCCAAATTGCGAATGCGAGCAAAGGGCAATCTTCGGCTCTATGCCAAAGCGACGAACGTGACGGGCGCAGGCCAGCACGGTTTCGGCGATCTGTTCGGGGCTGGGTTCGGGGTGAACCTGTGTGTCGGCGATAAAGAGGGGGCCATCCTCAAGGATCATCAGGCTGAGGCCCGCCACGGGATGTAGCGTCGGGCTGCCCAGCACTTGGGTGATGTAATTGAGGTGCCAAAGGAACTGGCCAAAGGTGCCGCAGATCATGGTGTCGGCCTCATCGCGCTGAACCATGACGGCGGCGATGGCGGTCGAGTTGGTGCGCATGACGGCGCGGGCAATGTCGGGGGTCACGCCCTTGCGCGACATGATCTGGTGATAGGTGCCCCAGTAGTCCCGGTAGCGGGGATCGTTTTCGGGGTTCACCACGTTGAAATCCCGTGTCGGCCGGATCGCAAGGCCCGCACGTTCGCAGCGGGCCTCGATCACGTCGGGGCGGCCGATCAGGATGGGCGTGTCGGTGGTTTCCTCAAGGATCGCCTGTGAGGCGCGCAGAACCCGCTCATCCTCGCCCTCGGCAAAGACGATGCGACGGTTGGCGGTCCTTGCGGCCTCGAACACCGGGCGCATAATCAGGGCGGATTTAAAGACCGAACCGTCCAGCCTTGCCTTGTAGGCGTTCATATCCTCGATCGGGCGGGTGGCCACGCCCGTCTTCATCGCGGCGCTGGCCACGGCCGAGGCCACGACGCCCATCAGGCGCGGGTCAAAGGGCTTGGGGATCACATAATCCGCCCCGAAGGTCATCTGCTCGCCACTGTAGGCGGCGGCGGCCTCGGCGCTTGTGGTGGCGCGGGCGAGGGCGGCGATCCCTTCGATGCAGGCGATCTTCATCTCGTCGTTGATCTCGGTCGCGCCAACATCAAGGGCGCCCCGAAAGATGAAGGGAAAGCAAAGCACGTTATTGACCTGATTGGGATAATCCGACCGGCCGGTGGCGATGATGGCATCTGAGGCCACGGCGCGGGCCTCGGCCGGGTCAATCTCGGGCGACGGGTTGGCAAGGGCAAAGATGACGGGCCTGTCAGACATCCGGGCAACCATTTCCGAGGTCAGGACACCGGGGCCGGACAGGCCAAGGAACATGTCCGCGCCTTCGATGACGTCTGCCAAAGTGGCCGGTGTGGTGCCTTGGGCATAGGCGGCCTTTTGCGGCGTCATATCCGCCTCGCGGCCCTCGTAGACAAGGCCCTGAAGGTCGCACAGAAACACGTTTTCGCGTTTGACCCCCAGCTTCAGCAGCATGTTGAGGCAGGCAATCCCCGCCGCCCCGCCGCCGGTCGACACGATCTTGATGTCAGAAAATGCCTTGCCCGCCACGCGCAGGGCGTTGGTTGCCGCGGCCCCGACCACGATAGCGGTCCCGTGCTGGTCATCGTGAAAGACGGGGATGTTCATCCGCGACCGGCAGATATCCTCGACGATAAAGCAATCGGGGGCCTTGATATCCTCAAGGTTGATAGCCCCGAAAGTTGGCTCCAGCGCACAGACGATATCGGCAAGCTTGTAGGGGTCGGCTTCGTTCAGCTCGATGTCAAAACAGTCGATGTTGGCGAACTTCTTGAACAGGACCGCCTTCCCCTCCATCACCGGTTTTGAGGCCAGACCGCCGATGTTGCCAAGGCCCAGCACTGCGCTGCCGTTCGACACGACGGCCACGAGGTTGCCACGGGCTGTATAGTCGCGGGCGGTATCGGGGTTGTCCCTGATCTCGATGCAGGCCTCGGCCACGCCGGGCGAATAGGCGCGGGCCAGGTCCCGACCGTTGGCCAGCGGCTTGGTCGCCCGGATCTCGAGTTTGCCGGGCTTGGGAAAACGGTGATAATCCAGAGCTGCCTGACGCAGGGCTTCGCGGGTCGTGTCGCGGGAGATATCAGCCATTGCAGGGTCCTTTGGTGGGATTGTTTAATGTTAAACTATCTGCCTCGGCGGTGAGGCTGGTTTGAGGATGGCTTATGCACGAATGCCAGCCACTTGCAAATGCCGCGTCGTGGGGCAAAGCTCTGGGTCATGACCTATTCCGCCGACATTCGCGCAGAAGTGCGCCTGCCCACGACCGACCTTCGGGCCGATCTTCCGTTCTTTGGCAATGTGTTGGGGATGCGGCTGGACATGATCTATCCCGCCGACGATCCCAGCGTTGCGGTCTATTCCGGACACGGCCTGCGGGTTCGGCTGGAGCAGGGGTTGTCCGCGCAACCGGGCCTGCTGCGCATCCTGACCGACGATGCCACCTTTGCTGACGGTGCTACCCAACTGGCCTCACCCGGAGGGACGACCGTCGAGGTCGCTCCGCTGAACCCGCCATTGATCCTGCCCCAGACCGAACATGCGTTTGTCGTGCGTCGGCTTGCAGACGGTGCGCCATGGGTGATCGGGCGGGCGGGCATGCATTACCGCGACCTTGTCCCCAGCCGTCTGGGCGGGTCGATCATCGCCAGCCATATCCGCATTCCCGACGGCGGACCGGTCCCCGACATGGTGCATTTCCACAAGGTCGGGTTCCAGCTGATCTTTTGCTATCGGGGTTGGGTCGACGTGGTCTACGAGGATCAGGGCGGCCCGATCCGGCTGACGGCCGGGGACTGCTTTATCCAGCCGCCCGAAATCCGGCACCGTGTGCTTGAGGCGTCAGACGGAATCGAGGTGATCGAGATCGGCGTGCCGGCTGAACATGTGACCGAGATTGATCACGACATGACCCTGCCCACCCCGCATTTGCGCCCCGACCGCGAATGGCAAGGGCAAAGGTTCGTCTTCAACGAGGCGAAGGGGGCCGAGTGGCAGCCATTCCGCCTGCCCGGATATATTGCCAGGGACACCACCATTGCGGCCAATACCCACGATGTCGCAACCGTGCAGGTCGTTCGAAAAGGACAAGGCACGCCCGAGTTTGCGACCCATGACGCCGATATCCTGTTCGGTTTTGTGATGGAGGGCGGCATGACCCTTGAGGGGGAAGGGCGCGATCCGATGCCGCTTGTGGCGGGCGATGCCTTTGTCATTCCGCCTGGTCTGCCGACAAGGTGGACCGACCCGAGCGCAGATCTTGAAGTGTTGGAGGTTGCTTTGCCGGGGCGCTTTGACACGACCGTCTTATAGGCGACTTGCATCCGTGACCGGCTCGCAGCACAGTCGGAGGAAAACAAGGAACGTCTCATGTCGCTGATGGATACGGCCCGCCAGGTGCGGGAGAACGCCTATGCCCCCTATTCCAACTTCAAGGTCGGGGCGGCGATCCGCACCACCTCGGGCAATGTGTACGGCGGGGTCAATGTCGAAAACGTCGCCTATCCTGAGGGAACCTGTGCAGAAGCGGGGGCCATCGCGGCGATGATCGCCGCCGGGGACACGAGGATTGCCGAGGTTGCGGTGATCGCCGACAGCCCGATCCCGGTCAGCCCCTGTGGCGGTTGCCGGCAGAAACTGGCCGAGTTTGGTAATGGCGATGTGCCCGTCACCCTTGGCACCACCGATGGCAAGACGATGTCGACAACCCTGGCGGATCTGCTGCCGGGGGCCTTCACCTCGGACTACATGGACCGGACCTGACCGATGGACGCCCGCGCCATCATCGCCGGTCTGCGCAAGGGGCACGTCCCCTCTGACGCGGCGTTGGAATGGTTTGCCCAAGGGCTGGCCTCAGGCGCGGTCACTGACGCGCAGGCCGGGGCGTTTGCCATGGCCGTTTGCCTGCAAGGGCTGGGCGAGGAGGGCCGGATCGGTCTGACGCGGGCGATGCGCGATTCGGGTGATGTGCTGAAATGGGACATGCCCGGACCGGTTCTGGACAAACACTCGACCGGTGGTGTCGGCGATTGCGTCAGCCTTGTTCTTGCCCCGGCTCTGGCCGCCTGCGGGGTCTACGTTCCGATGGTGTCCGGTCGCGGCCTTGGCCACACGGGCGGCACCCTGGACAAGATGGAGGCTATTCCCGGCGTCCGGACCTCTGTCACCGAAGCCCGTCTGCGCGAAATCACCGCCAGCGTCGGTTGCGCCATCGTGAGCGCAACGGGCCGGATCGCCCCGGCGGACAAGCGCCTTTACGCCATTCGCGATGTGACAGGCACGGTGGAAAGCGTTGATCTGATCACCGCCTCGATCCTGTCCAAGAAACTCGCCGCCGGGCTTGAGGGGCTGGTTCTGGACGTCAAATGCGGATCCGGCGCCTTCATGAAGACGGCGGCAGAGGCACAGGCCCTGGCCGAGGCGCTGGTCAGTGCCGCCAACGGGGCAGGCTGCCCGACGGCGGCCTTTATCACCTACATGGACGAACCCCTTGCCCCGTCGCTGGGCAACGCGGTCGAGGTCGCCGCCTCGATGGAGGTGCTGTCGGGCAACCGCCTTGCCGCCCCGCGCTTGCATGACCTGACTGTCGCGCTGGGTGGGCGTCTTCTGGCCCTGGCCGGACATGTCGAGGGCGAGGGCGAAGAGATGATTTCCGCCGCCATCTCGGACGGTCGCGCGATTGAGCATTTTGCCCGCATGGTTGCCGAACTGGGCGGTCCTCCGGACATGGCCGATGACTGGCGGACCCATTTGCCCGCTGCCCCCGTGGTGGGGGATGTCATGGCCCCCGAGGGCGGCTTCTTGACTGCAATCGAAGGGGAGGCACTTGGTCTTGCCGTTGTCGACCTTGGCGGCGGGCGGCGGGTTGAGACCGACAAGATTGACCCGGCGGTTGGGCTGACGGATGTGATCAGCCTTGGGGCCCACGTCACGAAGGGGCAGCCTCTGGCCACCGTCCACGCTCGTGATGAGGCGTCGGCCGAAGCAGCTGCGCAGGCTGTGCTGGCGGCGCTGACCATCGGCGAGGCGGCCCCTGAGGCGATGCCTCTCATCCGCGCCAGGGTCGGCTAGATGGCGGGGGGCTTGCCGTTCGGCGCGGGGCAGGGCGCGCGCGCTTTCCTTGTGGTCATCGATTCGGTCGGCATCGGGGGCGCACCCGATGCCGACCGGTTCTTTAACGGCGACGTTCCCGATACCGGTGCCAACACGCTGGGCCATATCGCGCAGGCCTGTGCTGCGGGTGAGGCTGACGAGGGGCGGTCGGGGCCGTTGAACCTGCCGGTTCTGGAGTCGTTGGGCCTTTGGTCGGCGCTTGGTCTGGCGTCGGGTCTGACGATGCCTGGCGCGACGCCCATGCCTAAGGCCGCGTGGGGGGCTGCAACCGAGGTGTCGCCGGGCAAGGACACGCCATCGGGCCATTGGGAACTGGCGGGCGTGCCGGTTCCGTGGGACTGGACGGTGTTTCCCGATACCGATCCGGCTTTTCCAGCCGATCTTGTGGCGCAGGTCTGCGCCGCCGCTGGGACTGACGGCATATTGGGCAATCGGCACGCCTCGGGCACAACGATCCTGGCCGAAGAGGGCGAGCGGCACATGCAGACCGGTTGGCCGATCTGCTACACATCCGCCGACAGCGTCTTTCAGATTGCGGCCCACGAAGAAACCTTCGGGCTGGACCGGTTGCTTGGGCTGTGTCAGGCCGTTGCCCCGATCTTGCATGCCATGAAGGTCGGTCGTGTTATCGCCCGCCCTTTTGTCGGGAACGCCGAGGCCGGTTTCGTGCGGACCGGCAACCGGCACGACTATGCCATCGCCCCGCCGTCGCCGACGCTGTGCGACTGGGTGAGTGACGCGGGTCAGGCGGTGCATGCGGTGGGCAAGATCGGCGACATCTTTTCCATGCGAGGGATCAGGGACGTGGTCAAAGGACGCGACGCCGTCCTGATGGACCATCTGGCCCGGCTGGCCGAGACCGCCGAACCCGGCAGCCTGACCTTTGCCAATTTCGTCGAGTTCGACAGCGAATACGGTCATCGCCGCGATGTGGCAGGCTATGCCCGACATCTGGAGTGGTTCGATGCGGCGCTTGGGCCCGTCTTGTCACGGCTTGGCCCGGATGACCTGTTGATCGTGACAGCCGATCATGGCAACGACCCGTCCTGGGTGGGGATGGACCATACCCGCGAACGGGTACCGGTGCTGGCCCACGGCATCGGGGCCCGGGCGCTTGGCCAGATCGGATTTGTTGACGTGGCGGCAAGCGTGGCCGCGCATTTGGGGGTCGCCAACCGCGGCCCCGGAAGGAGTTTTCTGTGAGCTACAAGTCCCTGCCCAAGGTGGAACTGCATCTGCATCTGGAAGGCGGCGCACCGCCCGCCTTTATCCGCAACCTTGCGCAAGAAAAGCATATCGACATCTCGGGCATCTTTGATGAACGGGGAAATTACCTTTACCGGGACTTCGACCACTTTTTGAAGGTCTACGAGGCGGCCTGCACCACGCTGACCGGCCCCGAGGAGTTCCGTCGCCTGACGCTCGCCGTCCTCGAGCAGAGTGCAGAGAACGGCGTGGTCTATTCCGAAACCTTCCTGAGCCCGGATTTCTGCGGTGGCGGCGATGTTGCGGCCTGGCGGGACTACCTCGCCGCAATCGAGGACGCCGCCGCCGAGGCCGAGCGGACGATGGGCATTACCCTCAAGGGGATCATCACCTGCATCCGCCATTTCGGACCCGAGCAGGCCAAGACAGCCGCCCTGTGTGCTGCCGAAACCAAGGGCGATTTCATCACCGGTTTCGGCATGGCGGGGGCGGAGCTGGTTGGCCGTCCGGGAGACTATGCCTATTCCTTTGACATGGCACGCGAAGCGGGGTTGCGCATCACTTGCCATGCCGGTGAATGGGGCGATGCTGCGATGGTGGCTGACACTCTGCGAGACCTGTCGCCCGAAAGGATCGGCCATGGGATCAATGCGATCCAGGACCTGGCGCTTGTAGACCGGATCGCTGAATCGGGTGTCGTTCTGGAGGTCTGTCCGGGGTCCAACGTCTTTCTCGGCGCTGTCCCGTCCTGGAAAGAACACCCGATTGCCCGCCTTCAGGAGCGAGGGGTGAAGGTCACCGTTTCGACCGATGACCCGCCCTTTTTCAACACCACCATGGCCCGCGAGTTTGACATGCTGGCAGAGACCTTTGGATGGGAAGAAGAGCAGTTGCGGATGCTGAATGATGTGGCGCTGGAAGCTGCTTTTTGCAATGAGGCGACGAAAGAACGGGTTGCCAGACGCCTGTCAGCGTGATGGTGCCGTGACTTTGGTGAGGGCGCATTTGGGGGCTCTGCCCCCGGCCTGCGGCCTCCCCCGGGATATTTGAGGCGAGATGAGGACCAGGACATGACACAGCATCTGACAGTGGTGACCCACCCCCTTGTGCAGCACAAGCTGACGTTGATGCGCGAAAAGGACACGTCGACCGCGTCCTTCCGGCAATTGCTGCGCGAGATCAGCCTACTTCTGGCCTATGAGGTGACGCGCGAACTGCCGATGACCACGACCCGGATCGAAACGCCGCTGGTGGAAATGGATGCCCCGATGATCGAGGGCAAGAAACTCGCCCTGGTGTCGATTCTGCGGGCGGGCAACGGGCTGCTGGACGGGATTCTGGAACTGATTCCCGCTGCGCGGGTGGGATTTGTCGGGCTTTATCGCGATCCCGATACGCTGAAGCCGGTGCAGTATTATTTCAAGGCCCCCACTCAGCTTGAGGACCGCATCTGCATCGTGGTCGATCCGATGCTCGCCACGGGCAATTCCTCGGCCGCTGCTGTTGATCTGTTGAAGCAGGCGGGCGCCAGAAACATCCGGTTTCTTTGCCTTTTGGCGGCCCCCGAGGGTGTCGCCCGGATGAAGGAGGCTCATCCCGATGTGCCGATCGTGACCGCGTCCCTCGACAGCCACCTGAACGATCATGGCTACATCGTTCCGGGGCTCGGTGATGCGGGCGACCGGATGTACGGGACCAAATAGCGGTCGTTCCCGTCGAAGTTGATCTTTACAATCATAACTCCTCTCAGGCATCTTGCCACAATATCTTGTGGGAGATATCGAGTTATGGTGCGATTGATAGGTTTGGCGGTTATATCTCTGGTCCTGGCGACTTCCGCCGGGGCGCAGATCAGTGGGGACGGGGTCCCCGCGGAATTTCCACCGGCGAGTTTTACTGCAAACCGATACGTTGACAGCAAGGGCTGTGCATTTGTCAGGGCAGGTCTGTCGGGTGCGGTGACATGGGTTCCCCGCGTCAGGCAGGATCGCAGCCAGCTTTGTGGCCTTGAGCCGACGATTGTCCCCGCTGCGACTGCTGCCCCGCCTGTCGTACCCGATCCCTCCATGGAGACCCCTGCAGGGTCCTAGCTGGAGGGGGCGGAAGCGACTACCGACGCGGCCATTTCCAACGACCTGGTGCAGGGGGCGAACCCGGTTACGGCGACCAGAACATCCGAACCTGCCCATGCGTCGGTGATTGCGGCGGCGCCACCCGCGCCACCCGCGTCGGCGGCGTCGCGGCGGGTCGGGGATCCGATCCGCACCGTCGCCTCGATCGTCACGCCGCCTGTTATCCGGGCAGGCCAAATTCACACTCTGGCATCCCAACGCCCGGCGACCCCCTACCTTGAGGCCTGCGCCGGCCTAAGTGGTGTTCAACCCCGCCTGATCAATCGTGTGACGGGCCAAGCGATCGATTGTGGTCCGGCCGCCGCGGGTGACATCCAGTCCGGCGCCGCGTCGACGACGGGTGTCGTCCCTCGCATGACATTGGCCGAGGCCTGCGCGATGGCGGCCCAGTCGCGCAGGCCCGTCATCGATCAGGCGACAGGCCGGCCGATCAATTGCGCGATTGCGCTCGCTTCCGCGCCGGCCCCTGGGTCAATTGACGCGCCACCTCCCGGCTATCGTGGGGTATGGGAAGACGGCCGGGTCAATCCACAGCGCGGCATTCCGACCGCAACGGCGCAGCCGGTGTCGATGCCCACCACCGCTGCAACTTCGGATCAAGCCGGTTCAGCGCAGACTTCTTTGGTGCCGACTGGGGGCTATTTCGTGCAAGTCGGCACCTATGGCGTGCCGTCCAACGCCGATAGAGCCGCGGGCCGGGTGCGCGCCATGGGCTATCCTGTGGCATTTGCCCGGCTTCAGCGGCAGGGGCAGGCCCTTCAGGCCGTGGCGGCCGAGCCGTTTTCGGATGCCTCCAGCGTCAATGCAGCCCTTTCATGGGCGCGGTCAGCGGGATACAGCGACGCGTTCGTCCGCCGCTAGCGCCGGAAAGGCGGTCACCCCCTGCAGACCCCTTGCAGGCCGACCCAGTCCCCATCGCTCAGGATTGGCGGTGCCGTCCCGCCCTGCAGCCAGTCTGCGGCCAGTAAGGCGCTGACCGTCTCGCCCGTCGGATCAAGGGCATAGGCCCAGGGGCCTAGCGGGACCTGCGCCTGTTCAAATCCCGGCCCGAGGATCTCCGGACCCGCCCGGAGCGGCGGTCTGGTGACCAAGGCCGCGGCATAGTCCTGCAACAGGGCCGTCGGCACCTCTCCGGTCGTCAAAAGGCGCAGGGTGGCCGATAGCCCCGCCGCCTCGAGGACGGGGGCGAGAGGGTCGGCCTTGGCCCGGCTTAGCGCCGCATTCAGGACATGTCCGGCAACCACGGAGGGTTCCTTCGCCGTTTCCACCATTTCGCGCGGTAGCAGGACGATACCTCCGGGGAGGTAGACTGGCTGATCAAGACCATCGGGCAGCACAAGGATCTGGCCGGGGGCATCGGGACCAAGGACCCGTTGCTTCAGGCGGCCGAGTGCAAGGGTCGAAAGTGGATTGCGGCAGGACGGACCTGTCAGGCGCTGCAGATGGCCCAGAACAGTCGCCCCAATCTCGGACCGTTTGGCGGGGGGGACCATGGACAGGGTCTGGCGGGCCAACGCACCGGGAAGCCAGAAGATGGCCAGACAAAGTGTGACGACAACCATTCCGGCAACCGCTGTCTGGCGCAGCCGCCCTGGCCGGGCGCGTTGGCGGGCCAGGCTCAGGCGGACGGTCTCAATCGCATCGACCATCAAATCATCAGCGATTTCAAGAGTTTCTGTGCCATCCGGGTCTGGGCTGAACAAGGCTGGATCGGTGCTTGGGTTCAACCGCGAAATCGCGGGCAGGGACCAATGGGCCAGCGGCCTGTTGACACTGTCCGAAATGACCAACGTCGCCTCGCCAAAGGACAGGCCAACCTCGCGCCGCTGGGCGTCAGGGGTCGGCCGCCACAGGCCGGTGCTCTCCAGCCGTGCGTATTCCTTCAATGCTGTCATCCGGGGCCTGCTCTGCCTCCTGTATAAATATCAAGATACAAGAGTTTTTCGGTCAGGGGTAGAGAGTTCAACCCCCTAGCTGCGCACCCCGGCAAAACGGACCGCCCAATCTTCGCGCTCTTCGTCAGTGACCTTGCGGAAGGTCACTTCGGGCACAGAGAAGGCATGCCCGGGCGCCAGCGCGGCCAGGGCGGCGGGCACATCGTCGGGCCAGTCGGACAGATCGGTTTGCATGGCGGCCATCAGTTCGGCACTGGCATCGGGGAGGAAAGGAACGGACAGGACAGCATAGAACCGGATCAGGTTCAGGCCAAGGCGGACCTGCATTGCCGCCCGCTCCGGATCGGTCTTGATCGTGGTCCAGGGGGCGGCCGATTGCAGGTATTCGTTGCCCGCCGCCCAGATGGCGCGAAGCTCTGCCGCCGCCCGGCGGACTTCGATGGCGTCCATATGGCCCTCAAAGGCACGCACCCGGGCGGTGAGATCCGCGATCAGGGCAGTCTCCTGCTCGCCATATGCCCCGCCTTCGGGCACGGTCTCGCCAAACTTCGACCGGCAAAACTTGGTGATGCGGCTGACAAAGTTGCCCAGCACATCGGCCAGGTCCTTGTTAACCGAGGCCTGGAAATTGTCCCAGGTGAACTCCGCGTCCGAAGTTTCGGGGGCATGGCTCAACAGCCACCACCGCCAGTAGTCGGCCGGCAACAGCTCCAACGCCTGGTCCATGAAAACTCCCCGCCCGCGCGAGGTCGAGAACTGGCCACCGTCGTAGTTGAGGTAGTTGAAAGACTTGATGTAGTCGACCAGCTTCCAGGGCTCGCCTGACCCAAGGATGGTGGCGGGAAAACTCAGGGTATGGAAGGGCACATTGTCCTTGCCCATGAACTGGGTATAGCGCACGTCCTCGGCGCCCTTGTCGGTGCGCCACCAGCGTTCCCAGTCGGATCCCTTGCCGGCATCGACCCACTCTTGCGCGGCGGCAATGTATTCGATGGGGGCATCGAACCAGACATAGAATACCTTGCCTTCCATCCCGGGCCAGGGGGCGTCGCCCTTCTGGACGGGAATGCCCCAGTCGAGGTCGCGCGTGATCCCGCGGTCCTGCAGGCCGTCCCCGTCGTTCAGCCACTTCTTGGCGATCGACGTGGTCAGGATCGGCCAGTCGGTCTTGCTGTCGATCCAGTCCTGCAAGGCGTCGCGCATCTGGGACTGGCGCAGGTAAAGGTGGCGGGTTTCGCGAACCTCAAGGTCGGTGGCGCCCGAGACCGAGGATCGGGGATTGATCAGATCGGTGGGGTCAAGCTGCTTGGTGCAGTTGTCGCATTGATCGCCCCGGGCCGACTCAAAACCGCAGTTGGGACAGGTCCCCTCTATATAGCGATCGGGCAAAAAACGGCCATCGGTGGGCGAATACATCTGCTCTTCCGACACTTCCTCGATCAGCCCCGCCTTGTCGAGGGCGGCGGCAAAGGCCTGTGTCAGCCGGTGATTGCGCTGGCCCGACGATCTGCCGAAATGATCGAACGACAGGCGAAATCCTTCGGCCAGCCTTGCCTGCACCTCGTGCATTTCGGCACAATACTCGGCCACAGGCTTGCCCGCCTTGGCCGCCGCCAGTTCGGCCGGCGTGCCATGCTCATCGGTTGCGCAAAGAAACAGCACCTCGTTGCCGCGGCCCCTGAGGTAGCGGGCATAAAGATCGGCGGGCAGCTGCGAACCGACCAGGTTGCCCAGATGCTTGATCCCGTTGATGTAAGGGATCGCAGAGGTGATCAGATGGCGGGCCATGGGCACGGACTCCTTGTGGTCGATATGACGGCTCTCATGTAGCCTCGACCGGGCAAAAGGACCAGAGGCAGGCAATACTGTGGCCACCACCCCTCATCTCGCCATAAATATCCCCGCCGGAGGCAGCCTGAGCCGCCAGAGGCGGCGAGGCAAATGACATCGCGCCGCAAGGCGCGGCATCAGGATCAGGGTGTCACCCTAGTGATTATCCCGGTTGCGGCCCAGAAGCTGGCCGATCCAGAACGATGTTCGGGGCGCCCAGACATAGGGCGTTCGGTTCTCCATCGCCGGGCGGGCGCGCATGCGCAAAAGGCCAAAGCCGACAAGCACGACATGGGCGAGCGAGATCAGGGTGAACAGCGCGCCGGGCCCGTAGCCCGCGATCAGGGCCGAGCTGATATAGGGCGCACCGATCGCGCCCACGGCATAAAAGAACATCAGGGCCGCTGACAGCTCCACCCGCTCTTCGCTGCTGGCGAAATCATGGGCATGGGCGGCTGAGACCGAATAGATCGGCACCGTTGTCATGCCAAAAAGGGCCGCTGCCCCCATCACCCCCAGGGTTCCCATGCTTGAAGCGCCGATGGTGATCCCGCAGGCCAGGACTGAGGCGACGGATAACCAGATCAACACCCAGCGCCTGTCAAACTTGTCGGCCAGCCAGCCGGCGGGATATTGGGCCAGCGCCCCTCCGGCCACATAGGCTGCCAGAAACAGGCCGATTTGCTCGGCGCCCAGCCCGACCTCGATGCCGTAGATCGGACCGACCATCCGGAAGGACGCCCCCGAGACCGCCGACACGATGCACCCCGCCACAGCGAGCGGTGACCGCGCCCAGGCCAGCCCGGGGCGCAACCTTCCCTGGGTCGGCAAGGGCGGCTGAGCGGTGTTGCTGACCGCAAGCGGCAGGATCGAGGCGCAGCAAAGGATCGTCAGCAGGTTATAGGCGATATAGGTCTCCATATCGGCCAGCGATCCGATCATGAACTGGGCCACGAGGCTCGCCGAGATGTCGACGATCCGGTAGCTGCCCATGGCCCGGCCCCGCGTCTCGTTGGTCAGCCGGGCCTGCAACCAGGCTTCGATCACCGTGTAGCAGCCCGCCACGCAAAGGCCTGACGCCACCCGCATCAGCGCCCAGGCCACGGGATCGGTAACCAGCACATGGGCGGCCAGGCCAATGGCCCCCATGGCCGTGAAACTGGCATAGGCCCGCGAATGTCCCACACTTGCCATCAGCCGTGGGGCAAGCCAGCAGCCGATGAAAAAGCCAAAGAAATGCGCCGATCCGAGAAAGCCGACTTCTGCATTGGTAAAGCCCGCCCCAAGGCCGGTCAGCGCATCCAAGGGGCCCACGCCGCCTGAGGACAGCTGCAACAGGCAGACCGACAGAAGCAGGGGCACGAAGGTGAGCATCAGGCGCATGTCCGGCACATTGTGCCTGTCCCGGCGTCGCCGCAACGACAATCCTTCGTCTTTTCAGTCGGGCGCTATAGTTTCTGGCCAGCCCTTTCCCCAAGCACCCCCGGTCCTTTCGCGCTTGCCACCAGAAGGGGGTGCGCTAGGGTCCGGCTCAAGAAAATCCATCCTTCAGGGACGCTTCATGAAACAGATTGCGCTTGGCCGGACCGGCATAACCGTTTCGGCGTGGTGCCTTGGCACCATGACCTACGGCAACCAGACACCTCAGGACGATGCCCACCGCCAGATCGACATGGCGCTCGAGGCCGGGATCGATTTTCTCGACACCGCCGAGATGTATCCGGTCAACCCCGTCACCAAAGAGACGGCGGGCCGCTCTGAGGAAATCATCGGCAACTGGATCGCGGCGCGGGGCCGGGGCGACATGAAGATCGCCACCAAGGTGGCAGGCCCCAATCCCGGCTTTGTCCGCGATGGCAAGGGCTACGACGGCAAGGTGATCCGCGAGGCGGTCGAGGCCTCCTTGCGCCGCTTGCAGACCGATGTCATCGACCTGTACCAGCTGCATTGGCCGGACCGGGGCACTTACATGTTCCGCCAGAACTGGGGATACGATCCGTCGTCCCAAGACCGCGACCGGACGCTGGCTCATATGGACGACGTGCTGACGGCGATGTCCGAGATGGTGGCCGAGGGGAAGGTTCGCGCCTTTGGCCTGTCGAACGAAAGTTGCTGGGGCACCACCCGCTGGATCGACCGGGCCGAGGCGCTGGGTGCGCCCCGCGTCGCCTCTGTCCAGAACGAATACTCGCTCATGTGCCGCCTCTACGACACCGATATGGCCGAAATGTCGGTCAACGAGGATGTGCTCTTGCTGTCCTTCTCTCCCTTGGCCGCAGGCATCCTGACCGGCAAATACCTGGACGGGGCAGTCCCAGCCGGCAGCCGACGGTCGCTGACGCCGGACATGGGGGGCCGGGTCTCGCCGCGCGAAGAACCTGCCGCCCGCGCCTATGTAGAGCTTGCGGCCCGTCACGGCCTTGATCCGGTCCATATGGCAATGGCCTGGCAAGGCACCCGTCCGTTCCCGATCTGCCCGATCTTCGGTGCAACGACTGCCGCCCAGTTGGAGCATATTCTGGCAGGAGCCGAGGTTATGCTAAGCGACGAGGTCCTCAAGGACATCGCGGCGACGCATAAGGCCCATCCGATGCCGTACTAGGCGTCCAAAGGGGCCAGGCGGGCCATCCGTCCGCCCGCCCCCTTTATACTGTCCCAAAGGCCAAATCCGGGACTAGAGGGCCAGCCGGAAGCGCGGCCCGATGGGGGCTGCTTCGTCAAGGCCCATCGCCCGGTAGGCCGCCTGCGCCCCTCGATTGTTGGGATGGGTGCCGATCGACAGACCTGCGCAGCCCCGTGCGCGGCCCTCGGCCACGGCCGCCGCGACGAGGGAGCGGCCGACACACTGCGACCGAAACCTTTCCCGCACGTAGAGTTGCTGGACATCCAGCGCCCGCTCGCCGGTATGCAGGCGGACCCTTTCGACGACGGCGGCATAGCCGATCACCCCAGCGGTCGTGGTTTCGGCGAGGAACGCCCGCGCCGGGGCGCCGCGATCAAAGAACAGGGCCTGAGTCTCTTGCAGTGTCACCGTGGCGACATCGCCATGGTAGGCGCTCAGCGCCTTGATAAGGGTGTGCAATTGCGGCAGATCGCCTTGTCTGGCGGGTCGTATCGTGTGCGGTATCATCTTGTTTTCCCTGGGTCTGACCTGGGGTTGGGAACCGCAGGTCCGCCAAAGAAAAAGCCGCCCTGCGGCGGCTTGTGGCAACGATATATGACGTGGCCGGCCGCTCTATATGCGGACGGTAAAATACCAACGTGTCTGATGGGCGGCCTGTGTCATGAGGTATGCATGCCGTTCGGCGCGGCTTTGGTCAAGCCTCAACATCCAATGGCTGTCGCGAATAGCCTGTTTCGGTCCGTTCCGAGGCTTGTGTTGCCGCAGTGAATCGCGGACGGTCTGCCCAAAGGGAGGGCCTGTGGATGCCGCTAGAAATGAACAAAGAGGTGTTTATCACCTGCGCCGTGACCGGATCGGGGGGGACACAGGATCGCAGCCCACATGTTCCAAGATCGCCTGCCCAGATCGCGGCAAGCGCCATTGATGCGGCCAAGGCCGGGGCGGCCATCGTCCATTGCCACGTGCGTGACCCCGACAGCGGCAAGCCATCGCGCCGGTTGGACCTGTACCGCGAGGTGACCGATCTGATCCGCGCCGCCGATGTCGATGTGGTCCTGAACCTGACGGCAGGGATGGGGGGCGACATCGTCTTTGGCGGGGTCGAGGCCCCGCTGCCCACAGGGCCGGGCACTGACATGGTGGGGGCGACCGAACGTGTCGCCCACATCGCCGAATGCCTGCCCGAGATCTGCACCCTCGATTGCGGCACGATGAACTTTGCCGAAGCCGACTACGTGATGACCAACACCCCTGGCATGCTGCGGGCGATGGGGCAGATGATGACCGACCTTGGCGTCAAGCCCGAGATCGAGGCCTTTGACACCGGCCACCTTTGGTTTGCCAAACAACTGGTGGACGAAGGTGTGCTGGACAGCCCCGCCCTTGTCCAGCTGTGCATGGGCGTGCCCTGGGGCGCGCCTGACGACCTCAATACCCTGATGGCGATGGTCAACAACGTGCCAAGGGACTGGACCTTTTCGGCCTTTGCCCTTGGTCGCCACCAGATGGCCTATACCGCTGCCGCCGTTCTGGCCGGGGGCAATGTGAGGGTCGGGCTGGAAGACAACCTTTGGCTGGGCAAAGGCCAATTGGCGACCAATGCCCAACTGGTCGAACGGGCTGTCGGGATTATCGAAGGGATCGGGGCGCGGGTGATCGGGCCGCAAGAGGTGCGCGAAAAGCTTGGCCTGACCAAGCGGGCACCGAGGGCCGCATGAAAGCGATTGCATTGGTCCTGACCCTTGCGCTTGCTGGATGCGCCTCGACCTCGGGCGGGCTGTTTCCAAGCTACCGCAATCAGGAGGTTCCCATCGCCTCCAAAGCCCTGTTCGAGCCTGATCGCTACCTTGGCCTCTGGTACGAGATTGCCCGCTATCCGGTCTTTTTCGAAAGGGGCTGTGTCGGCGTCACGGCAGAATATGGCGCCCGCGACGATGGCCTTATTTCGGTGCTTAACACCTGCCGGAACGAGGATGGCTCGGTCCGATCCGTTATCGACGGCACCGCCGAGATTGTCGGCCCCGGCCGGCTGGAGGTTCGGTTTGCCTCTGTCCCGTTCGTGGTGGGCGACTACTGGGTTCTTTGGGTCGACGAAGGCTATCGCACGGCGGTCGTCGGTGCGCCAAATGGGCGGTCGGGCTGGATCCTGAACCGCGACCCGCAAATCCCGCAGGACCGGTTGAATGCCGCCCGCGAGATACTGGATTTCAACGGATATGACCTGTCGCAACTGGAAATGGTGTCCCAGCCGACGGCAGAATAATTTGGCGGGCCATAAAGCAGCGCGCCCTTGGAGAAGACAACATGACAAAGACGGCGGCGATCATTGGGGGCGGTGTCATTGGCGGCGGCTGGGCGGCCCGGTTTCTGTTGATGGGCTGGGATGTCAGGGTCTTTGACCCAGACCCCGAAGCGGAACGCAAGATATCCGAGGTTCTGGCCAATGCCCGCGCCTCCTTGCCCGGTCTGGCAGACGTCGCCCTGCCGGAGGAAGGTCAGCTTAGCTATCACGATACCATGTCCGACGCCGTGGCCGGGGCAAGCTGGATACAGGAAAGCGTGCCCGAACGGCTGGAGTTGAAGCGCAAGGTCTACCAGACCCTGCAAGAGCATTGTGCCGAGGATGCGATCCTTGGTTCGTCCACCTCGGGCTTCAAACCGTCAGAGCTTCAGAATTGCGCCAGCAGGCCGGGCCAGATCGTGGTGACCCATCCGTTCAACCCGGTCTATTTGCTTCCCTTGATCGAGCTGGTCACGACCGAGGCCAACCCGGCCCATGTGGTCGACCGGGCCAAGGCAGTTCTGCAAGGAATCGGCTGCCACCCCCTGCACCTGCGCCGCGAGATCGACGCCCATATCGCGGACCGGTTCCTTGAGGCCGTCTGGCGCGAGGCGCTTTGGCTGATCAAGGATGGCATCGCCTCGACCGAAGAGATCGACGACGCGATCCGCTATGGATTTGGCCTGCGCTGGGCGCAGATGGGCCTGTTCGAGACCTATCGCATCGCCGGGGGCGAGGCCGGGATGCGCCATTTCGTTGAGCAGTTTGGGCCCTGCCTGTCCTGGCCCTGGACCAAGCTGATGGATGTGCCCGAACTGACGGACGAGCTGATCGACATGATCGCCGATCAGTCCGACGCCCAGTCCGGCGCCCATAGCATTCGGCAGCTTGAGCGGATCCGCGACACCAATCTGGTCAGCATCCTGCGCGGGCTCAAGGCGCAGGACTGGGGTGCAGGGAAACTTTTGAATGCGCAGGATCGCCGGATCGGCGGGTTGCCATCGACACTGGACGAGGTCGCTGACCTCGCCGCCCCGATCCTTGTGGTGGACCGGGCAGTCCCCCTCGACTGGACGGACTACAACGGCCACATGAACGAGGCCCGCTATCTGCAGGCGTTTGGGGATGCGACCGATCGTTTCATGATGCTGGTGGGCTGTGACGCGGATTACATCGCCTCGGGCGGGTCCTACTTCACCGCCGAAACCCACATCCGCCATATTGACGAGGTGCGGGCCGGGGCGCGGATTCGCGTCGTCAGCCAGTGCCTGATGGGCGAGGGGAAAAAGCTGCACCTGTTCCACCGGATGTACGAAGGCGACCGGTTGCTGGCGACGGGCGAGCATATGTTGATCCACGTCAGCCTTGAGACCCGCAAGGCCAGCGTTCCGGATGACCGCGTGGCGGTCCCGCTGGCCCGCATTGCGGCGGCCCATGCCGGACTGCCGCGTCCCGAAGGGGCGGGTGCTGCTGTCGGAGTGCGCTAGTCCAGGCTCCGGTCCAGCTCGCGGCGCAGGGCGATCAGGTGATCGGTCACCGTATGGGCGGGCACTTCGGCCGCCCGGACCAGACCGTCGAAATGGCGGCTGATCGCTTGCACCCGCTCTTTGTCGCGAAAGGCAAGGTAGTTGCGGCCCAGATAGATGACGGCCAACAGCGGGCCAAAGACGGTGACAGGGGCAGAAAACAGGCGGCGGGCGTCGAACAGGTAAAGGCGCAGGGTCGGGTACAGTTGGCTGTGAAGCTCGATCATATGATCAAGCTGCGCCTTGCGGATGTCGGGGGACAGGTCCGCGTAATAGCCCGTCCCGGACGCAAAGGCGGTCATCTCATGCACCGGAAGGGCGATTTCGTAGTCTGACCGCGCCCCGCGCATCCACTCGAGCCGGTCCTCACTCGCGCCGATGGCCTGACCGGTCGTGCGGCCTAGGGACGGGGTATACTCCCACTCCAACATTTCCGGCGTCTTGAGCATGTCGGGCAGGCCGGCAGGCACATGCCGGATCTTGTAGCCTGCGGCCTCCTGGTGCCAGTTAAAGATCTGTTCATCTACCAGCGCCCTGGGCGCCTCGGTGATCGACATGGCGGCGGCGATCAGGTCGGCGGCCCGTTCCGGTCGGTCCGAAAGACCCAAAAGCCAGTCCGAAGAGACGCCAAGCGCGCTGGCGCAAGAGGCGACCAACTGGGCATTGGGAAGGCGGGCCCCACCATCCAGCAAAAGCTGGGAAATGGTCGACCGGTCGACGCCCGCCATCCGGGCCAGCCCGCTTTGGGTCTCGCGCCGTTCGTCCATCACCTGGCTTAATCTTTCCCGAAAAAGCTGAGCGCGGTCCCGTTTGTCGAGTTTTGTCACCATAGCAAGAATTATCGCACAGATGATGGATTTTGTTAAGTAGATACAGAATGGCCGGCCGCCGCGCTGCGGCGTTACATTTCTGTCATGCAATCAAGGAGTTTTAACGTGGAATCGCGCAAGCGAAGCCTGGTCAAGGCGCTGATCTGGAACATCATCGGCCTGTCGGTCATGACCCTTGTCGGGCTGGCGATGACCGGATCGGTGGGGCTGGGTGGCACAATGGCGTTGATCAACGCGGCCTTGGGGTTTGCCACCTATTTGGTCTACGAACGAGTCTGGGCCCGTATCCATTGGGGTCGTGACAGCTGGGGCGACGATGTCTGAGGTGACTAGCCCCACGAAACGCCGCCGCAATGTTGAGTGGCCGACGCTTGGCCTGATCATCCTTTGCTATGCCCTTTGGATCGCGGGGCTGTTCTGGCTTCCGGCGGTGTCCCTTTGGCTGGCCGTTTTGGTAGTGGGTGTGATGGCGGCCTTTCACGGCTCTCTTACCCATGAAGTCATCCACGGGCATCCTTTCGCCAACCTGCGTGTGAACGCGGCCCTTGTCTGGCCGGTGCTCTTGTTGGTGATCCCCTTCGCCCGGTTCCGCGACACCCATCTGGCGCACCACCATGATGCGGTCCTGACCGACCCTTTTGACGATCCCGAAAGCAATTACCTTGACGGCGGTCTATGGGACCGTTTGCCGCGTCCGGTTCAGGCTGTCCTGGCCTTCAACAACCGTCTGGCCGGGCGGTTGATCATTGGGCCGATCGTGGGGCAGCTGGCCTGGATGTGGAGCGATCTGCGGTTGATGCAGAAGGGGGATGGGCAGGTCCTGCGCGACTGGCTTTGGCACATTCCCTCGGCGGTCGCCGTGCTGGCGGTTGTGGCGGTGTCGCCGATGCCGGTCTGGGCCTATCTGATCGCGGTCTGGTTCGGGCTGAGCCTCCTCAAGATCCGCACCTTCCTTGAGCATCAGGCCCATGAAAAGGCACGCGGCCGGACTGTCATCATCGAGGACCGTGGGCCGCTTGCCTTTCTGTTCCTCAACAACAACCTGCACGTGGTCCACCATATGCACCCAAGGGTGCCCTGGTATCGTCTGCCCGCGCTTTATCGGGCGAACCCTGCACGCTATCTGGGGTGCAACGGGGGTTACCGGTTCAGGTCTTATGCAGAGGTGTTTGCGCGATACTTCTGGCTGGCAAAGGATCCGGTCGCGCATCCACTCTGGCGCCGGTAGGGGCAGAGTGCCATAGGATTAGGCATGGATGCCTGGATCCCCATCACCATTCTGGCCGCAGCGGCCCAGACCCTGCGCTTTGTCCTGCAAAAGCAGCTCAAGGGCGTGGGCCTGTCGACGGCCGGGGCGACCTTTGCGCGTTTTGTCTATTCCGCCCCGCTCGCCGCCCTCATGGCGCTGGCCTACTCAGGGGCAAGCGGGCAGAGCCTGCCCCAGATCCCGCCGGTGTTCTGGGCCTATGCTCTGAGTGGCGGCCTCACCCAGATCCTGGCGACAATGTGCGTCGTGGCGCTGTTTTCGCACCGGCATTTCGCCGTCGGCATCACGTTCAAGAAGACAGAAGTGCTGCTGAGCGTTCTCGTCGGCCTAGTTGTGCTGGGCGAGGGAGTGTCGGGGCTGGGGTTGCTGGCCATCCTTATAGGCCTTGGCGGGGTCTTGCTGCTGTCGGACCCGCCGGGAGGGGACGGGGACGGGGGCGGGGGCGGCGCGTGGCATCGCCGGATCTGGAACCGGGCGGCGGGGCTTGGGCTGGCCTCGGGCCTGTTCTTTGCCATTTCCGGGGTTGGTTATCGTGGCGCGTCGCTGTCTTTGGCCACAGGCGACACGTTTCAAAGGGCAGTGGTAACGCTTGCCTGCGTGACGGCGGCACAGGTTCTTGCGATGACCTTCTGGCTGCTTTGGCGGGAACGGGGCGAGATTACGAGGGTACTGGCGGCCTGGCGGGTCGCGGCGGGAGTTGGGCTGGCGAGCCTGGTGGGATCAACCTGCTGGTTTATCGCCTTTACCTTGCAGACGGTCGCCTATGTGAACGCGCTGGGCCAGGTGGAACTGGTGTTTTCCCTGATGGCCGGTGTGTTGATCTTTGGTGAGCGACTCGCACGGCGTGAATGGCAGGGGATGGCGCTTTTGGGGGCCAGCGTGCTGGGACTGGTCTTGTTTGCCTGACGGCAGCGCTATCGGCTGGGTCGGATGCCTCCGGCGGGAATATTTCTTGCAAGAAAAAGCGCAAGGTGCGTCAGAGAGAGCCAAGCGGGCTTTGTCCGCCAAGGCGGGAGACCAGCAGCGCCTCGTCATCGTTGCGGAAGTAGGGGACGAGGGCGGGTGGGCCGGGAACGTCGAGCCGGGCGGCAAGCTCTGCCAGCACCACCTCGGTTATGAAGGGCAGGTCAAAGCTGCGGGCCTTGTCGATGGGCACCCATTGCAGGTGGCTGAGTTCGTCGGCCGCCCGGCTGAAGTCATCAGGATCAGAGGCGAGCTGGTCGGCCTCCGCCATCAGGAACCGGGCATCGAACCGGCGCGGACGCCCTGGCGGGGTGACGGCGCGAAAGATGAAGGTCAGCCCCGAGGCATCTGGTCGATGCCCGGTTGCAGCAAACTCCGACCAGTCGGGCGGGGCATCGTGCCAGTCTGAAGGCCGGCCCAGGATCTGCCCGGTCTCTTCCCACAGTTCGCGGATCGCGGCAGCGGCCAGCGTATCGGGTGTCCGCAGGCTGTTTTCGGCCAGCCGCGCGGAGCAGGGATGGGGGAGCGGGCCTGCCAGAGGGATGCGGGCATCGCCGTCATCGACCGCGCCACCCGGAAAGACGAACTTCATCGGCATGAAGGCGGCTGTCGCCCCGCGTTGCCCCATCAGGATCGCCGGAGCCGTAGTCCGGTCGCGCAACAGGATGATCGTCGCGGCATCGCGAAGGGCCGTCTTGTCCATATGGCGCCCTCCTCATCAGTACCTAGTCGGAATGACCGAACCCGTGCATCCGTCGCGCCCATTGAATGGCCACGACGACGCCCTTCAGCCGGGGCAGAAGATAGAGCGAAAGGGCGACAGTTCCCAAGGTGAAAACCGAGGCCAGGACCATGGGTTCTGGTCTGTACGTCTCGAACACCAGAAGGATGAGGGGGGCCATCAGGTGCCCGACGATCAGGATCGTGAGATAGGCAGGGCCATCGTCAGCCCGGTGATGGGACAGGACCTGTCCGCAGGCAGGGCATTCATCGACGACCTTGAGATACCCGTCAAACAGGTGTCCTTCGCCACATTTTGGGCATTTGCGCCGAAACCCGTTGATCATGGCGGGTCGGGTCGGGCGGTCGATTTCGGTCACTGTCGCAGTCTGGGTCATGTCGTATCCTCGTGTTGAACCACACATGCGCCTTTTGGGATGCATTGAAAAGCCCGGAAGGGCAGGTTGCGGCCTGATGTCACCCGCATACCCGTCATGCACCAAAAAAACCGTGCCTGTGCGACGGAACTTTGCCTGACCGTCGTTTAGGGAGGGACTCGGGTAAAGAAGCCCGAGGTTCTTGGAAGCCGAATTGAGGATGATACCGATGAGAACCGCACTTTTGACGACAGCCATCGCGGCTGCTTTGGTTGTGACCCAGGTGTCGGCACAGGGGATGGACGACAGGTCCGGCCCGCGAGGAGCGATGGCGAGCTTTGCCGAACTGGATGCCGATGGCGATGGCAACCTGACCCTCGACGAAATGAGTGCAGCCGGTGCAGCCCGGTTTGCGATGGCCGACACCGATGGTGACGGCGGTCTGTCTGTTGCGGAACTGACGGCCCGAGCCGAAGAGGGTATGATGCAGCGTATGGCCGACCGTGTTGCGTCGATGCTTGACCGTCGTGACAGCAACGGCGACGGCCTGCTGCAGCCCGACGAAATGATGGGGCGTGGTCCAGGCCCCGAGCGCATGTTTGACCGCTTGGATACTGACGACGATGGTGTCGTGTCACAAGCCGAGTTCGACGCCATGCAGGCCCGCATGCACGACCGTCGCGCCGACCGCGGCGAGGGCGGCCCGCGTGGAGATCATGGAGGGCGTGGCGATCACGGCCAACATGGTCACCATGGCGACCACCAGGGGCCTCGTGATCGGGGCTGACGCGCCCGACAAGTGCTAGGGTGGGCCGATCTGTCGGCCCGCCCGACGATGGACGCCGCCCCGGTACGGAGCTACGACAGTCTGCAATGGATATGGCGACACAACAGCAAGGGTCGCGGCCCGCCGACACAGGTCCCGATCCCGACGGGGCCCTGCTGGTCGCCTTTGCCAATGGCGATCCGGAGGCCGCCCGCCTGCTGACGGGCAGGCTGGTGCCAAAGGTCCTGGGGCAGGCCATGCGCATGCTCACCGACCGGGCCGAGGCAGAAGACGTTACCCAGGAGGCGATGGTCCGGCTGTGGCGGATCGCACCGGACTGGCGTCAGGGCGAGGCCAGGGTCTCAACCTGGTTGTACCGGGTGACGGCCAACCTGTGCACGGACCGGCTGCGCCGGAGACGTCAGACCGTGTCCCTCGACGGGGTGACAGACCCTGCGGATGGCGCGGCCTCGGTGGCCGATCAGATGCAGGGGCAGGCCCGGATGTCGGCCCTGTCGGCCGCGCTGGCCGCGCTGCCGGACCGGCAGGCACAGGCGGTTGCCCTTCGGCATCTGGAGGGTCTGGCGAATCCAGAGATTGCCGAGATCATGGACATAAGCGTCGAGGCGGTCGAAAGTCTGACCGCCCGGGGAAAAAGGGCGTTGGCGGCCATTCTGGCGGGGCGCAAAGCAGAATTGGGGTATGAAGATGAGTGACCCGACTATGGACAATCACCTTGCAGCCGACATGGCGGCCTTGGACGCCCTCTTGGCCGAGGTCGCGGCAAGCCCCGTCGAGGCGCCGGGCGATGACCTTGTAGCACGGATCCTTGCGGATGCCGGCGCGGCCCAGGTCGATACCGTCGCGGCCCCGGCCTCTGTCCCAGTGACGCCGGCCTGGCGGGGCTGGCTTGACGCCTTGGGTGGCTGGCCGACTCTGGGTGGGCTGACTGCCGCGGCCGTGACGGGCCTCTGGATCGGGGTTGCCCCGCCGGCGGCCGTCGACGATCTGGTCGCGAGCGTCCTGGGTGAAACCGTGTCCCTGGATCTGGCCGGACTGGGCGATACTTTTGAATTGGAGGGCTAGGGGATGCCGCAGGAACCAAAGGCGGCTGGCCCGTCGTCCAGAGGATTACGCCTCGCTCTTGTTGCGTCGCTGGCCCTTAACCTTCTGTTTGTCGGTCTTGCCGTCGGAGCGGCCTTTAACTGGCGTTCCGGCGGCGGGCCCCCGCGCAGCTTTGACCTGTCCGTCGGTCCTTTGGGCCGGGCGTTGGAGCCTGAGGACCGTCGGGCCATCGCAGAGGCCCTGCGTGACCGGGCCCGGATCCGGCCGCCCAGCCGTTCCGACCGTGAAGCCATGGCGCGGGAGGTGGTCCAGTTGCTCCGAGAGGAGCCCTTTGACCTCGACCGTTTTGCGGATCTGCTCAGCGCGCAGCGGAGCTTTGGGCAAGAGGTTCAGGCGGCGGCACAGACGGTCTTTGTTGCGCGTATCGCGGGACTGTCCGCCCAGGAGCGTGCCGATTTTGCTGACCGGGTCGAGCGGCAATTGGGCCGTGACGGCCATGAAGACCGTCGAAACTGAGGGGTAGGCGTCCGCTTCAAGAGTGAGCCGGCTTTTTTCGCGAGCCCGACCCTCTCCGGTCAGGCGGCAGAACTGCTGAGCGTGACCTGATTTCGCCCCGCGGTCTTTGCTGCGTATAGTGCTGAGTCCGCGCGGTCATAGAGGGCCCTAATCCCGGCCTCGGTCTGACAATCGCCACCGCCGATCGCTACGCCAACAGAGAGCGTGACCTCGACCCCGGACGTGGTGTTCGGATCTGTGGCATGCCGCGCATCGGCAAGGTCGAAGCCCTTGCTGCCAACCGTTTGTCGCAAGCGTTCGGCCATCACGCGGGCCTCGTCCAGGGTGCTGTCGCGCAGGACCACCAAGAACTCTTCGCCGCCAATCCTGGCCACAAAGTCGTCTGCCCGCATTTCGGCTTTCAGCCGGTCGGCCACCCCGACCAGAACCCTGTCCCCGGCGGCGTGCCCGTAAGTGTCATTGATGGCCTTGAAGTGGTCGATGTCCAGGATCATCGCGGCAAATGTCCCCTGTCTGCGCAGGGCTGCCCTCGCGACGACGGAAATCTCGGACAGGGCGTAGCGGCGGTTGAAAAGCCCTGTCAGCGGGTCGGTTATGGCGGCTTCCAACCCGTTGCGCGCGTTTTCCCGCAGCCGGTCCGAGGCCGCCTTTTGCCGCAAAAGCGCGTCAATCCGGTAGTCCAACTCAGCCGCGCTGATCGTTTCGCTGACAAGATCATTCGCACCAAGGTCGAGTGCCAGGACAGCAAGATCATTGGCACCGGGCGGCAGAATCACAAGCTGGGCTGCGTGGCGGCTGTCGGACTGACTGCGCAGGTCTGCCAACAGGCGGAACAGATCGCCCGGGCCGACCCCGCCACCGGCGGAATCGATGACAAAAAGATCGGGTGCGCGGCTGGACTGGATCGGGGGCAACCGGGTCGGTGAAGGGTGGACCTGACATTGAATGCCGCGGTCCTTGAGCCGCTGGCAAATCGGCGCAAGCCGATCTGCGCGCTGGGTCAGGACAGACACAAGCGAGGGGGTGGCCACATAGGGCGCACGTTCTTCGGCAAAACTGAAGGCGACGGCCGGGCCGGTTTCGGGACAAAGCTCTGCCTGTGCGTCGCGCGCGCGCAAGACACTTCGGATCCGGGCGAGTAACCGTGCCGGGTTTGCCGGCTTTTCAAAGATGTCGACGGCCCCCGCCTGAAGGATGGAAACCCGCGCCGCGCTTCCGACGTCCTTAACAAGGGCGATCACAGGGATCATTCCTGCAGGTTCTGGACCAAGCGGGCCAGGCAGGCTGCCTGGGCCACGAACAACCCGTGTCAGGCTGCTGCACAGGGCAAGTGACGCGGCCAGGGTGGAACTGAAATCCATCAGGATCACATCGGGCCTGAACTCGGCAATCCGGGCCTGGAGTTCGCTGGCCGAGTTGACACCGGAAACCTCGTACCGGGCCGCCTCAAGCATGCTGCGGATCAGGATCCTGTTGGTGGCGATCGGCTCGACAATCAGTATGCGGCCCGACATTGTGAAACCTTTCCTCGGGCCGTATGCCCATCCTTGCCTGACAGTTGCTCGGGAATGGTTAAGAAACAGTTTCATGAAACCGGAGGTTTTGAATGGAATCCAACAGAGCCGAGATGATCGCCCTCCAGGCCCTTGGATGGCTGGCCGCGAATGACGACCTTTGGCCCACCTTCCTGGGGTCGACAGGCGCCGCCGCCGAGGATGTGCGGGACCGGGCGGCCGATCCGGCCTTCCTCGCCTCTGTTCTGGAATTCCTGACCATGAATGACGAATGGGTTGTTGCTTTCTGCGATACGGCCAACATTGCCTATGACACGCCGCTCCGGGCCCGCTATGCCTTGCCTGGCGCGGAAAAGGTGGAATGGACCTGAAATGGCGAAGCACGTTGGGCCGGTAAACGGCATCTTGTTCGACAAGGACGGAACCCTGTTTGACTTTCATGCCACATGGGGGGCCTGGTCGGCGGGCTTTCTGGAGGCAGAGGCCGGAGGCGATCCTGCCCTGAAGGCGGAATTGGCCCGGATCATCGGCTATGACCTTGATCAGATGCGGTTTCGTCCCGAAAGCGTTGTCATCGCCAACACGGCCGAGGTTGTGGCCGACCTCATCCTTCCGGTGCTTCCGCCACAGTCCAAGGCCGTTCTCATAGACCGGATGAACGCGCGCGCCGCAACAGCCCCCCAGATCGAGGCGGCGCCCCTTCGGCCCTTGCTCGAGGGGTTTCGCGCCCGGGGCCTTTGCCTTGGCGTTGCCACCAACGACGCCGAGGCCCCGGCGCGCGCCCATCTGGGAACAGCGGGGGTGACCGGGCTTTTTGACTTCATCGCAGGCTTTGACAGCGGACATGGGGCCAAGCCTGCACCAGGCCAGTTGCTTGCCTTTGCCACGGCCTTCGACCTTGACCCGCAGACCTGTGTGATGGTCGGCGACAGCCTGCACGACCTGCACGCCGCGCGGGCGGCAGGGATGCTGGCCGTGGCCGTCCTGACCGGTGTCGCCACCCATGATGATCTGGCAGAGGCGGCCGATGTGGTCCTGCCGTCGATTGCCGATCTTCCAAACTGGCTGGGGCATTAGGAAAGATCAAAAGCGACGCGGGCTGTCGCTGATGTTTTGGCAACCTGTTCGGGGGCTTGTCAGTGTCGGCATCAGAGCAAGGAGCCCATGCCATGGCCGACGACAGTCCCCGTAAACGCCGAACCGGTGGCCGCGCCGGAAACTCTGCCCGCAGGGGGACCGCCCTGTTCGAGCAAATGCCCTGGCGCCTGCCCGTCAACATCGACCGCCCGACCGAGCCCTTGGGAGAAGAGGGGGTTGCGGCGATCCACGACGGAGCGATGCGCATCCTAGAGGAAATCGGGATCGAGTTTCTCAATGAAGAGGCGCTGGATCTGTTCCGTGAGGCTGGCTGCAAGGTCAACGGTACCAACGTCCGCATGGGCCGTGACTGGGTCATGGAGATGGTGGGCAAAGCCCCCGCCCAGTTCGACATCACGCCCCGGAACCCAGACCGCAAGATCACCATAGGCGGCACGCATATCCTGTTTGGCAACGTCTCCTCGCCGCCGAACTACTGGGACATGGAGATTGGCAAGAAGGTCTCGGGCACGCGGGCACAATGCGCCGATCTGCTGCGGTTGACCCAGTACTTCAACTGTATCCACTTTGCCGGGGGCTACCCGGTAGAGCCTGTGGACATCCACGCCTCGGTCCGTCACCTCGATGTGGTCTTCGACAAGATGGTCCTGACCGACAAGGTCGCCCATGCCTACAGTCTCGGGGCCGAGCGGGTCGAGGATGTGATGGAAATGGTGCGGATTGCCGGTGCGATGACGGAAGAGGAGTTCGCCTCTGCACCGCATATGTACACCAACATCAACTCTACCTCGCCGCTCAAACACGACGTGCCGATGATCGACGGCTGCCTGCGCTGCATCCGCAAGGGGCAGGCGGTGATCGTGACGCCCTTTACCCTTGCCGGGGCGATGGCGCCCGTCACCATGTCCGGGGCCGTGGCCCTCTCGATAGCCGAGGCGCTGTCGGCAATCGCGCTCTTTCAATACGTCCGGCCCGGCTGTCCCTGCGTGATCGGGACCTTTACCTCCAACGTCGACATGAAGTCGGGGGCCCCGGCCTTCGGCACCCCAGAATACATGCGGGCCACCCAGATGACCGGGCAGATGGCGCGGTTCTACGGGTTGCCGATGCGGGCCTCGGGGGTCTGTGCTGCAAACGTGCCCGATGGGCAGGCCATGTGGGAGACATCGAATTCCCTGTGGTCGGCCGTCCAGTCTGGCAGCAACATCGTCTATCACGCCGCGGGCTGGCTCGAAGGCGGGCTGATCGCAAGCCCCGAAAAGTTCGTCATGGATTGCGAAATCCTGCAGATGATCCAGCGCTATATGGAACCTGACATAACGGCCACCGGGCCGGAGGAAATCGCCCTCGACGCCATCCGCGAAGTTGGGCCGTCGGGGCATTTCTTCGGCATCCAGCACACCCAGGACCGCTATGAAAAGGCGTTCTACCAACCCTTCATCAGCGACTGGCGGAATTATGAGGCCTGGGAACTGGCAGGCGGCGTCTGGACGGCCGAGCGGGCGCACAGGATGTTCAAGGAAATCGTGGCAGGCTTTGAGCCGCCCGCCATGAACCCCGGCGTAAGAGAAGAGCTGGAAGCCTTCGTCACCCGCCGCAAGGCCGAAGGTGGTGCTCCAACCGACTTCTGATCACGCCGCCGGGGCGGTCGTCCACATCGGCCGGGCGAAAGGGGCTGCGACTTGCTCCTTCGCTCTGTCTCAAATACTCAAACCTGCCCTGCCAAAAGTAAAGGTCGCTGCGGAGGCTTGCATTGGCCGAAACCCCTCAAAGACCTTCTGTGAACGCGTAGGCCAGCGTCCGCACGACCTCTTTGAGCGCCTCTTGGCGGTCGGCACCGGCTGACAGGGCCGAGTGAAAGACCGCGACCTGACGGTCGGCGCTTGTGCCCGTTTGCAGGATACGACCGGCGCTTTGCACCTCCTCAAGGCAACCCAATGCAGAAGCGTGCGGGGTGACAAGGTCGATCAACTCCTCGAACAGGGTGGAAAAGGGGACGACCTCGCTACGGCCAAAGTCGATGAGCCCTTCTGTCAGACCATAGCGCTGGGCCCGCCAGCGGTTCTCGCCAATCAAAAAGCGGTCATATTCGCGCCAGCGCTTGTTTTCGTGGCGCAGCGAATACAGCATCCGGAACAGGCTTTGGGTCAGCGCCGCGATGGCGATGGCATCATCCAGACGGGGCGAGACATCGCAGATCCGCGATTCCAGCGTCGGAAACCGGGCCGAGGGGCGCAGATCCCACCAGACCTTGGTGGCATCCTTGATCGCACCGGACTTGACGATCATCTGAACCGACCGGTCGTATTCCGCAAAGCTCAGAAAATGCGGCGGCAGGCCGGTGCGGGGCAGGTTGTCAAACACGGTCAGCCGGTAGGAATGCAGGCCCGTTTCATGCCCCTCCCAAAACGGCGAGGATGTGGAGAGGGCCAGAAGATGGGGCAGAAAGTAGGAAAACTGATTGAGCAGGTCGATCCGCAGATCGTCATCCTCGATCCCGACATGCACATGCATCCCGCAAATCAGCATCCGCCGGGCGACCCCTGCAAGGTCTTTTTCGAGGGTCCTGTAGCGCTCCTTGTCGGTAAAGTGCTGATCGTGCCAACGGGCAAAGGGGTGGGTGGACACGGCCAGAGGCGCCAGCCCATGGTCATTTGCGATTTCGGCCACGGTCCGGCGCAGGTGGGCCAGATCCTCGCGGGCTTCGGCCACCGTGGCGCAGACGCCCGTTCCCACTTCGATCTGGCATTGCAGAAATTCGGGGCTGACCTTCTTGGCCAACCGGTCAACGCAGGCTTGCATCAAACTGTCGGGGGCCGCCACCAGGTCGAGGGTGTCGCGGTCGACCAGCAGGTATTCTTCCTCGATACCAAGGGTGAAGCTGGGGACAAAGGCAGCCATGCGCAGGTCCTTGAGTGACGCCTGCTGGGACAGGCTGTTTGCCTGGCCCATTCCACGTCCCGAATGGCCTGCTTGTCAACCAGAGCGGTGGTCCCTGCTACACCCGCAGGGTCCGGCCCTTGGATCGGACCGTCAGGCCTTGCGCCGTGCCGGACGGGAAAACACCATCTTCTGATCCCGCAGTTTGTCCTGTGGTCCCATCCAGGCATAGGCCAGCAAGGACGGTTCCCTGTCGGACACCGTGATCCGGTGCAAATGGCCGGGCGGGTTAAAGATCAGCGAACCCGGTGCGTAGACCCCGTGATGGTTCTCGGACACTGCACCCGACAGGCAGACATAGCTTTCCGTGATGCCATCATGGGCATGAACGGTGTAGATGCAGCCGGGGGCAAACAGGACAAGCCCAAGGATGACGTCAGAGGTTTCGACCGGGCCCGCAGGGCCCGCGATTTCGGCATAGCCATAGCTGCGCTCCAGCCCCTTTGGCACCTTCTCGTAGCCGTATTGCCAGTGCAGTTCGGGCGCGATTGCATCCAGCGTCCGGATCAGCGCCGCCAGTTGCGCCTGCCGCCCCTTGTCCAACGCCCGGCGCAGATGCCGCGTCACTGGCAGGGCGGTTGGCGGAGATGTGACCTTGAGGGGGGCATTGGCCTTGATCGCCCGGTTGACGGCCTCTCGCACGGCGCGTTGATGTGACCGAACCGGCAAACTGCCGCCAGAGGGAAGAAAGCGATAAAGCTCATAGAATTCCCGCAACAGGTAGGCCCAGTCCGGGTGGTCAGATAGTCGCCTGGTCTCGGTCATGTCGCCCTCTGCTCGCGTCGATGGGGCACACTGCAATTCCGCCCGCATCGGTCTTGCCGAAAACCGACATGTCATGACGCGAATGTCAGCAGTGTCCCGATGCACTGCGGATCGTGGATTTTCTTTTCCTCTGCGATGGTCCGTGGCCCGGCGTGCTGCCTATTCCTCGTTCAGGCACTCGGTCAGTGCCTTGGCCAGTCCCTCGATCAGGGCGGGATACAGCGCCACTCCGGGTTCCAGGTGCATCCCTTCGGAATCAACCATGACAATCCGGGCCTCGGTCCCGTCGACGAGCAGGTTGGCCCATTCGGGGCTGGTCTGGGCGTCTGTCAGAATGCAACGCACGCCGCTGCTCTGGACCTGATCGCGCAGCTCGGCCAGATGGGCGGGCCCGGCAGAGCTGGCGTCCGAGAGGCTGATTGCCCCAAGCGAAGGCAGGTCGAACCTCACTTCGAAGTACTGGAACGCGTCATGGGGCACGACAAAAGACAGGCCCGAGAGCGGTGCTAGGTCTGCCGTCACTGTTGCGATCAATTGCGCCATCTGCGCGGCGAACTGGCTGGCGTTGCTGGCATAATTTTCGGCGTTCGCCGGGTCCATGTCCCCAAGCGTCCGGGCGATCGACCCGGCCCATGCCGCTGCCACCAGGGGGTCGAGCCAGGCGTGGGGGTCAGTGTCCGCCAAGTCTTCGTCGCCGTGATCATCGTCATGATCATGCGCATGGTCGTGGTCATGCCCGTCGTCGCTGAAAAAGGCTGGATCGTCCCGCAGGGTCAGCCGAACCCAACCGTCGCTGTCCAGTAGTGACACCTGCCGCGCCTCGGTCCCCAGCGTCTCAAGCGGCGCCGTCAGCCAGGGTGTCAGGGCTGGACCAACCCAGAGGATCAACTCGGCCCGCGCAATCGTCGTGGCATCCGAGGGGCGCAGGGCATAGCTGTGCGGTGATGCGCCGGGCGGCAGCAGCAGCGTCGGCGTGCCCATCCCGTCCATAACCGAGGCCACGATGCTGTGTAGCGGCGGCGTATCGACAAGGACCTCGGGTACATCCGCGAGGCTTTGGGAGGCGACAAAAGTCAGAGCGGTGCTCAGACCATGGGCGAGGGTGCGGGGGAAGGGGGGCATGGGACCTCTTGAGCTTGGAACTGACAGGCTCTATAAAGGAGATGTTATATCATAACAAAAGGGCGAATTGACCTGTGGAACATTCCACGTCGACCAGCGGCTTCAGCCGCCATGACCATGACGCCTGCATCAGCGGCGCCATCGAAAAGGCCGAACAGCACTGCGCCAAAAACGGCCTGCAGCTGACGCCTGTGCGCCGTCGCGTGCTGGAAATCCTGCTTGAGGCGCATACCGCCATGGGTGCCTATGAGGTGCTGGACCGTTTGGCGGCCGAAGGTCTGGGGTCGAAACCGCCGATGGCCTATCGCGCCCTGTCGTTCCTGACCGAACATGGGTTTGCCCACCGGATCGAACGGTTGAATGCCTTTGTCGCCTGCACCCACCCCGGCGCAGCCCATGATCCGGCCTTCATGATCTGTCGCGCCTGCGGCACCGTGGCAGAGGCAGAGGCGGCCATGTCCAGCGGCCCCCTGAGCCGGTCCGCCGAGGCGGCCGGTTTCATGATCGAACAGACGGTGATCGAGGCCGAAGGGCTATGCCCCGGCTGCCAGCCCGGACCGGGCCAATGATCCTGATCGAAGCGCAGGGAATTGCGGTCCGTCAGGGGCGAACGCAGGTGTTGGACGGTGTCTCCCTTTCCGTCAGTCGGGGAGAGATCGTGACCATCGTCGGGCCAAACGGGTCTGGCAAATCCACCCTTCTTCGGGCGCTGATCGGGGCGCTGAAACCCAATCGGGGCAAGGTGCGGCGGGCCGAAGGGCTGCGGATCGGCTATGTCCCGCAAAAGCTGCATATCGACCCCAGCCTGCCCATGACCGTTCGCCGGTTCCTTGACCTGCCGCATCGGGTGGCCGAGGACGAGGCCCGCTCTGCGCTTGAACGGGCCGGGGTGGCCGGGGTTGCCCATCGGCAAATGTCAGACCTGTCGGGGGGGCAGTTCCAGCGGGTGCTGCTGGCTCGTGCTATCCTCATCAACCCCGATATCCTGATGCTGGATGAGCCCACGCAGGGTCTCGACCAGCCGGGACAGGCGGCCTTCTATCGCCAGATCGAGGATGTCCGCGCCCGGCTGGGTTGCGCGGTGCTGATGGTCAGCCACGAATTGCACGTCGTCATGAGCGCATCGGACCGGGTCATCTGCCTGAACGGGCACATCTGCTGCGAGGGGACGCCCGAAGTCGTCCGGGCCGCCCCGGCCTATCGGGAACTGTTCGGAACAGGGACGGGTGGGGCACTGGCGCTGTTTCGCCATGAACACGACCATGACCACGGGCATCCTCATGGACACGATCAGCACGATCATGGTCATGGGGGGACCCATGACGCCGGAAGCGCGGGTGGCGTGTCCGAGCCCGCCAAACAGGAGCACGCTACCTGATGCTGGACGACTTTCTGGTGCGGGCAGCGCTTGCCGGGCTTGGCACGGCGATCGCAGCCGGGCTTCTTGGGTGTTTCGTCGTCTGGCGGCGGATGGCCTATTTCGGCGATGCGACGGCCCATGCGGCGATCCTTGGGGTGGCGCTGTCGCTGGCCTTTTCCCTGTCGGTCTTTGGCGGTGTTCTGGCGGTGGCCCTTGCCATGGGGCTGTTGCTGCACAGGCTTGAAGGGCAGGGGCGTGAGGTCAATACCGCGCTGGGGGTGCTGGCACATACCGCGCTGGCGTTGGGGCTTGTCGCGGTGGCCCTGATCCCGGGCATGCGGGTCGATCTGGAGGCCTATCTGTTTGGTGATGTGCTGACCGTGACGCGGGGGGACCTTGCCGTAATCTGGGGCGGGGCAGCGGTGGTCGCGGCGGTTCTATGGTGGCATTGGTCTGCCTTGCTCACCGCTACGCTCAACCCCGATTTGGCGCAGGCGGCGGGAATTGATCCCCGGCGCGAGCAGTTGATCCTGACATTGATGCTGGCCTGCGTTGTGGCGGTTGCGATCAAGGTTGTCGGCGCCTTGCTGATCACGGCCCTTCTGATCATTCCAGCCGCCGCCGCCCGCAGCTTTGCCCGCACGCCCGAGGTCATGGCAGGGATCGCCATGCTTTTTGGGGCCATCGCAGCCCTCGGCGGGCTGGGCAGTGCCATCGTCTTGAACACTCCGGTGGGGCCGTCCATCGTCTGCGTTGCAGCTGGGCTGTTTGCGTTATCCCGGCTGGCGGGACGAAGCGGCTAGACTTGTCAGGACATTTTCTCAGAGGCTGACTTTTGATGTGGTGGCGGTGACGTCCACGTAGACGGACGATGAGACATTGGTTTGTAGCGAAAGTATTTCTGGCAGCCGGGGCGCTGGCGGTAGAGGCCCAATGCCTTGCGCCTTCAAGTCAGGCTCATGGCGCCGGGGTTAGTGTGGCCCATGGGGCAGATGGACAGATCTTGATCATCTCGCGCAGCCGCTGAGAGGGGGAAGAATTTTCGCGAAAATTCTTGGGCGACCTCAAAGGTCGAGGGTGATCGTGACCGGCCCGTCATTGATCAGGCTGACGGCCATATCCGCGCCAAACCTCCCCATCTCTACGCCGATGCCAAGGTCCCGCAGGGCCTGTGCAAACGCCTCATAGAGCTGGTTGCCGATGTCTGGTGCGGCGGCGGCGGAAAAGCCGGGGCGGTTGCCGCGGGATGTGTCGGCGGCCAGGGTAAACTGGCTGATGACAAGGGCCTGACCACCGATGTCGGTCAAAGAGCGGTTCATCTTGCCCTCGGCATCCTTGAAGATGCGCAGTTTGGCGATCTTGGCGGCCAGCAGGGCGGCTTTGCTGTCATCATCGCCCACCATCGCGCAGACGAGGATCATCAGGCCGGGCCCGATCGCGCCGATGGTTTGCCCATCGACCGCAACGGCGGCCTCGCTGACCCGCTGGACGACAGCCCTCAAAGCTCGGTGTCCCAGGGCGGGTTGGCGCCGGCCCGGCTGACGGTGATGGCGGCCGCGCGGACACCGAGGGTCAGGGCCTCGCGGATCACCGCTTCGGTCAGGGTGTCGAGGCCGGATTTCGTCAGCACGCCCGCCTTGTGCAAGGAGGCCAGCACCCCTGCGTTGAAGGTGTCGCCAGCGCCCACGGTGTCGGCGACAGTGACGGGCGTGGCGGCGACAAAGGTCGCCCCCTGGGACGAGTATGCGGTGGCACCGTCGGCGCCTTGCGTGATGCAGACCAGCCGTGGCCCCTTGGCCATCACCCCTTTGGCCAGCTCGGCCATATCGCCCGGGCCCATAAGCCAGTGCAAATCCTCATCCGACAGTTTGACGATATCCGCCCGGGCCATCATCCGGTCGATCCGGGCGCGGTAGGACGACGCATCCGTGATAAAGCCTGGTCGGATATTCGGGTCGATCATCGTGACTGTCGTCGCTGCGGCCTTGACCTGAAGCGCCTCATAGGCGGTGCCGCAAGGCTCTCCCACAAGGCTGATGCCGCCAAAGAACAGGGCATCCGCCCCGGCCAGATCCGGCAGATCCGCCTCGGTCAGCATCCGCCCGGCGGTGTTTTCGTCGTAAAACGCATATGTCGCTTGCCCGTTGACCAGCCGCACGAAGGCAAGTGTGGTCGGTCTGTCCGAAACATGGGCGGGACTGCTGTCGACCCGGCTGTCAGCAAGGACCTTGCGCAGCAGATCACCGAAGAGGTCGGAAGAGAGCCCCGAAAAGAAGCCCGCAGGTACCCCTAACCGCCCAAGGGCGATGGCGGTATTGAAAACCGCCCCGCCTGCATAGGGGGCAAAGGCATCTTCGCCCGCCACAGATTTGCGTGGCAGCATGTCGATCAGGGCTTCGCCACAGGACAGGATCATCGGGACCTCCGGTTCATGTTGGCGCTAACACCAAGGATGGATTGAAGGGGTGCCCGCTAATTTGGCGGGCGTCAAGACTGCATTGGTCCGCGGGCAGACCCAAAGCGACCAGACCGCCTGAGGGCGGGGCTGCGCTGGTCATGCATTGGCCAGTTCGGACCCTATTGGGACTGCGACGCGATATAGGCCACGATCCCCGCCACGATCAGGCCAATGACGACGGCAAACGCGATCTTCCAGGCCGACCATGGGCGTTCGCCCTTGACCTTGCCCGTGCGGCCGTTGACGACAAAGCGGTAGGTCTTGCCCCGATATTTGTAGGCCGCCAGCCAGACCGGCAGCAGGATGTGCTTGAACGTGATGTCGCGAATGTCGGTGTCCACATTGTGGACCCTCTGCTCATCCCCGCCGATGTCCCGGCGGACATCCTGCCGGATGACGCCGTCCATGATGCCGCGCGCCTCGTCAAAGCCAGCGGCAAGCTCGACCTGATAGCCTTCGGCCCGGAAGCCTGCCAGGAATTCGGGCTTGTAGGCCGTCAGCTCGGCAAGGTCCCACGGCTCAAGCGCGTCGGTATAGCTTTTGGGGAGAGAGTGGGAGGCGAGCACCAGCACATCGTCAAAGAACCGCGCAACCCGGCCCGATGCGGGGGACCAGCGTGTCCGCCGTTCGCGGACCTGCTCGGTCTTGCCGTTGCGGGTGACTGTCTTTGTCACATAGTAGTGCACCCCCCGTTCGCCCCGATACCGGCTTTTGGTGTCGGCGTCATAGGTCCAGTAGGGAACGTAGATGCCGTTCATTGCCCGACCCTTGCGGGCATATTCCTTGAGGCCATTGGGGGCGAACCACAACCGGCCCAGCCATTTGGTCATCGCGGCCCGGGCGGTGCGTTCGTCCAGGACAAAAGGCAAAAGGGCCGCCGGTTTGATATGGCGATGGGTGCCGGTATCGGTCACGACAGGGGTGTCACAGAACGGGCAGCGGGCGGCCTGGCTGGTTTCCTGATACTCGGTCTGCGCCCCACAGCTGGGACAGGTCAGAACGCGGGTTTCTTCGACCTCGGTTGCCGCCTCGGCTGTCCGCAGAGTGGCGAGGAGGTCGTTTTCTCGCGTCGCCTCTGCCCGGCCCTCATTCACATCAATGGTCTGAACATGCCCGCAATGCGGACAGGTCAACTGTGTCTCCCCCGGCGAGAATTGCAGATCGCTGCCGCATTGCGTGCAGGGGAAGTGATGCTCTTGTGAGGTGTCAGTCATGGATTTGGGTGCCTGTTCGTCAAAGATATCTGTGCCAGAACTGGGGCGTCATCATCCGAAGCGTGCTATCGTGTAGGGGCCTGTGCCTCCCCAGATCAGGCATCCGCACTGCGGCCCCTTGATCAGCGCAGAGCCTGATTTGGGATGCGGCTTACTTCGGCTCGGGCCGGAGCATCCGCATCAGGGTGCCATCTTTCACCATGTACTGATGCCAAAGTGCCAAGGCGGCATGCCCTAGAAACAACAGCATCAATGCCTGACCTGCCAGCCCGTGCACGTCGCCCAGCGCACGGACACCGCCGAACCAGACGATCGCGCCACCGAAAGGAACGGCGAACATCAGCAGATAAAGCAGTCGGTGTCCCCAGACCGCCCCAAGCTGTTGCAGGCCTTGCCCCTGAGGCTCTGGTGCCCCACGGCGACGCCGGATGATCAACCGGATCAGGGCAAAGATCAGGACCGAAATGCCAGCAACGGTATGAATGGTCGGGTAGGGGCTGCCGCCACTTTCGCGCAACGCACCGGCGGCGTCCTCCATCGCGTCGTGGCTGAAAAACGCGGTCAGGACGGCGATGACCGTCAGCCAATGGAGCGTGATCTGCGCAGTCGAGTAACCGTTACGAGCCTTATGTGCCACGAAGGCCTCCTATCAAAAATGGTCGCTGTTGGGCCCGAACGCGTGCATCAAGGCCCAAGAAGTAGCATGGGCGACGCCCTAGACCCCTGGCGGGGGTGGTGGCGGCAGGACGGTGAAAAGCTGGACAAGGTCGTGGACCTCGCCCGCCTTCATCCAGCCGTCCTGACCGGCGGTCCAGACCATGGTTTCGCGGGTGACGGTGCCTTCGGCCACCTTCTGGCCCATGGTTGCGCGGCTGAAGGGGCCGGTGGTCTGACCGTTGGCCGCGATATGCCAGACGTGTTCGACGGGGGGAGGGGGCGGCGGTGGAGGTGCCGCCTGAACCGGCTGAGCGGGCTGTGCGGCGGGGGCCTGACCCCATGGTCCGGCCATGCCCATTCCCATGCCGATCCCCATGCCCATTCCGGCACCAGCGGCACCGGGATTGGAGGCCGCGGCCGTCATCGCCTCGGCTGCCGAGAACTGGGCATAGCGGCCAAGATCACCGACAATGCCCATCGACGTGCGCTTGTCGAGAACCTTCTCGACCTCCTGCGGCAACGAGACGTTCTCGATGTAGAATTCCGGGATCGACAGGCCATATTTGGCGATGGTGGGGGCGATGGCCTGTGTCACCAGCTTGCCCATGTCGGCGGTATTGGCGGCCATGTCGAGGACGGCAATGCCGGACGACGCAAGGACGCGGCTGACCTCTTGCACCACGACGTTGCGGATCTGCATGGAAATTTCGTCCGAGGTGAATTCACCATCCGTGCCCACGATCTCGGTCATGAAGACCCCGGGATCGGACACCCGCATTGTATAGGTTCCAAAAGCCCTCAGGCGGACAGGTCCAAACTCTGGATCGCGGCACATGATGGGGTTCTTGGTGCCCCATTTGTTATCGTTAAAGCGGGTGGTGTTGACGAAATATATCTCGGACTTGAACGGCGACTTGAACCCGTGGTCCCAGTGTTGGAGCGAGGTCATGATCGGCATGTTGTTCGTCTCGAGCATGTAAAGCCCGGGTGAGAACACGTCCGCCAGCACGCCTTCGTGGACAAAGGCGGCGGCCTGGCCTTCACGGACCGTCAGCTTGGCCCCGTACTTGATTTCATGCCCTTCTCGCTCAAAGCGCCAGACCATGGTGTCGCGGGTGTCGTCGGTCCAATGGATGACGTCGATGAATTGGCCGGTGAGAAAGTCGAGAATGCCCATGAGGTGGCCTCCTTTTTGCTAGGGTCAGTAGTGCCGGGGGGAGGGGGATGCGTCAACTCTCGCCTCCCAGCAACTCAGTCGCGATCTCGCGTGCGATTGGGGCGGCCTCGGCGGCGGACATGCCGGCCTCAAAGCGGGGATCGTACAGCATCCGCAACAATAGCTCGTCATGCGAGGTTAGAAGCCCGAATTCCTCGTCATCGTTAAAGATTGACGGCCGCGCCTGCGGGCTGTCGTTTGCCAGACCCATGCCTTGCGCCAGCTCTTCGTGGATGCAGGTGAGCCGCAGGGCATCGGGATGTTCGCCCCGGATCAGTGCGACCGCCTTGGAGTAGGTCGGCGCGCCCGCCTCAGAGAACGCGATGACAAGGCAGAGGGTATCGCGGGGTGGATAAAGAAATGCCCTCACCGAACTGTCGGCGATCCCGGGCACCAGCTGCCGTAGCCTGGCCTCGTAGCTGGGACGGTCGTCTTCGTTCAGGACCAGCACATGAAAATTCGCCCCGCGATCCGCCTGCCGGATCGGAACGCCGGTCAGGCGGGACAGGCGCGAGGAAAACGTAGCGATCGAACTGCGGTCCCGTTCGCGCTGTGCCACGGGCACCGTGTCTCCGAATTCGATCTGCATGGCGATGGGCTGCTCCCAGCGGCGTAGCCGGCTAAGCGTGGCCTCGGCCCTCAGATCGTCTCCGGTGGTGACATACTCGTCGAACAGGGCAATTCGGATAAAGTTCCGCGATAGCATGACATCGGTAAACGGGGTGTCTGGGCCACCGCCATCGCCCCGCATCAGCCCTTGCGACAACAGGTCGTTTTGCAGGCGCTGGTAGTAGACCGAGAGGGCTTTGCTGGTCTCAGACCGTTCCGGGACTTCCTGAGGCAGGGCATCAGGCATGGCAGCCTCGGGACCAGGCGGGATGCGCGCAGTGGGCACAGGGGTACACCCCGCCGAAAGGGCGAGGAGGACTGCCCTCAAGGCCGGGCCGAACCTGAAAGACCTGCCTTCGCCCATCCCCTTTGCTAGCTTGCCGCGCCTGGGTTGACCGCCCCACCCACGACCCCGCCCGTCCCGGTCGCACGGGCTTTGGCAGAGGCCAATGTGTCCTTGAGCTCTTGTTCCATCTTCTTGAGGTCTTCTTCAGCGGCGGCGCGCTTCTTCTTGCCCTCATCCGCGATCTGAAGGCTTTCGTTGATCGTGGCGATCAGGTTCGCGTTGGCCGATTTCACAGCCTCGATGTCAAAGACGCCGCGCTCCATCTCGGTCCGGATCGCCTTGTTCGCCTGACGCAGGTTCTCGGCGTTGGCGGTCAAAAGCTCATTGGTCAGATCATTGGCCTCACGCACGGCCTTGGCCGCCTCGGCGCTGCGCTGGATGGTGACCGCTTGGGCCAACTGGGTCTCCCAAAGGGGGACGGTGTTGACGAGGGTCGAGTTGATCTTGGTGACAAGGCTCTTGTCATTTTCCTGCACCAGCCGGATCGAGGGCAGGGACTGCATCGTCACCTGGCGGGTAAGCTTCAGGTCATGGACACGCCGCTCAAGATCGTCGCGGGCGGAACGGATATCGCGCAATTCCTGCGCCTTCATCACGCCCTGGTCCTCGGGGGCGGCCTGCACCTCGGCCTCCTTGGCCGGGATGGTCACGCTATCAAGTTCCTTCAGCTTGGCCTCGCCCGCTGCAATGTAAAGGGCAAGCTCGTCGTAGAAGGCGAGGGTCTTGTCATAAAGCTGATCGAGGCTCTCGATGTCCTTCAGAAGTACATGCTCGTGTTTCAGCAGATCGTCGGTGATTTTGTCGATCTGGCCCTGAACCTCTTCGAAACGCGCGGTGAACTTGGCCATCGGCGCGGCGCGGCCCAGCAACTTTTCCCACAGGCTCCGCTCGCGGCGCACATCCAGTTCTGAAACCGAGAAGCCGCGGATGGTCGTCACGATATCGCGCAGGCTGTCACCGGCCGGACCGACGTCCTTGTTGCGCACGCCTTGCAGCATGGACTGGGAAATGACTTGCAATTCCGCCTGGGCAGAGGAGCCGAAGGACACGATCGAATTCGTGTCGCTCATATCCAGTTCCGCCATGCGCTTGCGGATTTCCTCGCCCACTGGGGCGGGTGCTTCTTCGAGGGCGACAACGGCATTTGCGCTGGCCGGTTCAGGTAGGACGACGGCCGTCACCTTTTCAACCTCGGCAAGGGTGGCAGAGGCCTTCTGGCGAATATCTTCTGACATGGCAGATCCTTTGCATATGTGGCCCTATTCGGGCTTTAAGCCTTCACGCTGTAGTCGATCCCGCAGCACCTTGATTTCAATGTCCATATCCGAGCGGTCCGACACCATCAGCTTTTCGGTGCGGGCGGCAAAATTCTGCTCAAGATCGGTCAACAACGCCTCGTAATCCGTCCGTGCAGCAATATCGGGCCTGCGGCGATAGAGGTCGGCAAACTTGACCGAGGCATCGCGGGCCCCCATCAGGTAGACGCCCAGATAGCGGCGGGCCTCGGTCAGATCGCGGGGGTCCTCTTCGACCGTGCGGATCATCTTGCGGGCCATGGCCTGAAAACTGGCGACCCTCAGGTCGAGCTTGCGGTCGTTGAGGCTGGCGATCTGGTCGCGCATCGCGTTCAGATAGGCTTCTGCCTCGTCGACCACCCGGGCCACCCGGTCTTGCTGAAACGTATCGATCCCCTCGACCCGTTTGTCGCGAAGGGGGTCGATGCCAAAGGCGGCCACATGCAGACCAAGGGCGGCAACACCGTAAAGGCCCGCCTCGACGATCGAACTGTCGCCGGTGGCCGCGGCAAGGCCGACGCCTATGCCGGTCAGGGCGCTGGCCAGCATCTTGCGGGGCAGGGCGGGCTTGCGGGCGATGGCGCGGGCGTTGAAGGCCGCTTCAGCCCGCAGCCCTTCGCGCAGCAGCCAGGCTGCAAGGGTCAGGATGCCTCCAGCCACAAGGGCCAGGATCAGGGCCACCGCCCCATCGTTCAAAGACGTAAAGACAAGGACAACGCCCGGCACGAACAAGACATTGGCCCGAGCACCTGCGGCATCGACGCGTGCATCATCGTTGCGCGCCTCTTGCAGGGCGGCCTTTGCTGCGGCGTCCGGTCCGTCTGGCCCGCCGGGTCGCCCGCCCGGGCTGTGTTGGCCACCAAAACGCTGGGCCATCAGGCGCCTCCAAGCCAGCCAGTCACCACCCCGAACATCAGCGCGATCAAAAGGGCGTAGGCAATGTATTGGAACGTCGCGGGCATCGGAAACTCCTTTTGCTGCCGGGGCGGAACCGTAGATGTGGGCTGGAACAGGGAGATGACAGTCGAAACCGCAATAACGGCGGCCGAGCACAGCAGAAGAAGCAGGATCAATCGGGTCATGTCGAACCTCCTTTCGCCTGTCAGGGCGCGAAAGTCGCGCTCAGGCCTGGCCCCTGTAATATGGTTAGGCCCGCCCGCAAATGCGAGTGGGGAAAAGATGACTTGTCTTCCAGTCTGACCCGAAGGCGGCGGCGCGCCAAGGGGAAAGACGCGGTTACTTGCCGCGTTTCGGCGGTCGACCGCTGTGCGAAGCAGGGGCTTTGCCCGCGTAGGAGGCAGGACGGGAGGTGCCATGCGCTTTGGCAGACTTCATCCCGGCACTGCGGGGGCGGGATGGCTCTGGCCCCGCCCGATCCGGTGTTTTGTCTCCACCAGAGCGAAATGTTTTCATCCCCGCGCTGCGCGGCCTTGGCTTGGCGGGTTGATCGTCGTCCTGCCAGGTTGCGGCCTGACGTGGCTTGTTGCCTGCTGATTTCACCGGTCTCGTGGCAGGGAGGGATTTCGCCGAAGTCGCGACCGGGCCGCCCGAGGCGGACGAGGCGCGGCGGCGCTGGGGTTTTGCCCGTTCGTCGAGGCCGAGCTGATCGCGAACGACACGGGATTTCAGTTCTTCAACTTCGCCCGCTTTGAGGCTTCCTAGCTGGAAGGGGCCGTAGCTGACCCGGATCAGACGGTTCACGGTGACCCCTATCCCCTCCATCGCGCGGCGGATCTCGCGGTTCTTGCCTTCGCGAAGGGACACCGTCAGCCAGGCATTCGCACCCTGCTGGCGGTCAAAGGTGACGATCATCGGCTGGTATCGGACGCCCTCGACCTCGATCCCCTTGCGAAGGCGGTCAAGATTGGCTTCGCTGACCGATCCGTTGATGCGGACACGATAGCGGCGCAGCCAGCCGGTTGCGGGAAGCTCGAGCTTGCGCTTGACCTCGCCATCATTGGTCAGGATCAATAGCCCTTCAGAGTTGATATCGAGGCGGCCTATGGACATCACGCGGGGCATGTCCTCGGGCAGGGCATCAAAAACGGTCGGGCGGCCCTTCTCGTCGCGTGCCGTTGTGACTACGCCTGCGGGTTTGTGGTAAAGCCACAGGCGCGGCGGCTCGGGGTCCCCGACTAGGGTGCCGTCGACACTGACCCGATCCGAGGGCGCAATGTTGAGGGCAGGGCTGGTGATGACCTTGCCATTCACCCGGACACGACCCTCCGCGATCATGCGTTCGGCATCGCGGCGCGATGCGATGCCGGCGCGGCTGAGGACCTTGGCGACGCGGTCGCCGGGCGGGGTGCTGGGGGGTGTATCGGTCATTTCCTGTCCATAACCACAAATCATGGGCCTTGCCAGTGGCTGCGAGAGCGGGCCATCTGTCACCATGAGTTTCACCAGCCATATGGCCGCAGCCCTGGCCGAGGCCGAGGCTGCTGGAGGGCGGGGCGAAGTCCCCGTCGGTGCCGTCATCGTCGGACCGGGCGGCGTGATTGTGGCCAGAGCAGGCAACCGGACGCGCGAGTTGAACGATCCGACGGCCCACGCGGAGATGCTGGCAATCCGAGCGGCCTGCGCGGCACTAGGGGCGGAACGGCTTCCCGATCACGACCTCTATGTCACGCTCGAACCCTGTCCGATGTGCGCCTCTGCCATCTCATTCGCCCGGATCAGGCGCTTGTATTACGGCGCATCCGATCCCAAATCCGGAGGCGTGGCGCAGGGCGCCCGCGTCTTCAGTCACGCCCAGTGCCATCATGTTCCCGAAGTCTACGATGGCATTGGTGAACCGGCGGCGGCAGCATTGTTGCGCGACTTCTTCGAAGCAAAGCGCAGGTCCTGATGATGGCCCCTCCGGGGGGAGTATTTTGAACAGAGCGAAGGGGAGACCAAAGATCACCTTGCTGCTTCGCTTTGTCAAAAATACTCCCGCCGGAGGCATCCGACCCCATCAGAGCGCGCAGCCCGTCTCGACTCTGGGCTGCGGTCGTCGGATACTGCCCACATGAGCTTGCCCCCCGGATTCATCGATGAGTTGCGTGACCGCCTGAGCCTTGGGCAGGTGGTCGGCCGCAAGGTCATGTGGGACAATCGAAAATCGAACCCCGGCAAGGGCGACTTTTGGGCGCCGTGCCCGTTTCATCAGGAAAAGTCCGCGTCATTCCACGTGGATGATCAAAAGGGGTTTTATTATTGCTTTGGCTGTCACGCCAAGGGGGACGCGTTTTCGTTCGTTCGTGAAACCGAGAATGTCGGGTTCATGGAGGCGGTCGAGATTCTGGCCCGAGAGGCCGGGATGCCGGTACCCGAACGCGATCCAAGGGCGCAGCAGGTCGCCGACCGTCGCACCCAGCTTTCGGCGGTCATGGAGCAGGCGGTCCAGCATTTCAGGCTCCAACTCCACTCGGCTGCTGCAAGCGAGGCCCGGGACTATCTTGCACGTCGCGGTTTGGACGAGGCGGCCCAGTCCCGTTGGGAGATCGGATTCGCGCCTGACATCCGCCAAGGCCTTTTCCGCGCCCTGAGTGACAAGGGCGTTTCGCCGGATCTGATCGTCGAGGCGGGCCTGTGTGCCCGGCCTGATGATGGGGGCCAGCCCTATGACCGATTTCGCGGCCGCATCATCTTTCCCATACGGGATGGCCGGGGCCGCGCCATCGCTTTGGGCGGACGGGCGATGGACCCGAATGCCCGGGCCAAATACCTCAACTCGCCCGAAACGCCGCTGTTCGACAAGGGGCGCAATCTTTACAACCAGAAGCCCGCCCGGGAAGCGGCAGGCAAGGGGGCGACCCTGATTGTGGCCGAGGGGTACATGGACACCATCGCCCTGTCAGAGGCGGGGTTTCCGTCGACCGTTGCCCCCCTTGGCACCGCCATTACCGCAGAGCAGCTCCACCTGATGTGGCGCATTTCGCCCGAACCCATCATTGCGCTGGATGGGGATACTGCCGGTCTGCGGGCGGCGATGCGGGTCATTGACCTTGCCTTGCCCTTGCTGGAATCGGGCAAATCTCTGCGCTTTGCCCTGATGCCGGCCGGGATGGACCCTGACGATGTGATCCGGTCCAAGGGTGCTGGCGCCATGCGGGCGATCCTGGAGGGTGCCCTCCCCCTTGTTCAGTTGCTGTGGCGCCGCGAGACGGAAGGCAAGGTTTTTGACAGCCCCGAACGCAAGGCCGCCCTCGACAAAGTCCTGCGCGAGGCGATCCGGGTGATCCCTGATCCCTCCCTGAAGGGACACTACGGGGAAGAGTTGAAGGCCCTGCGTTGGGAGCTGTTCGGGACCCGCCGTGCTGGACCATCCTCGGGAAAGAGCGCAAGCCTGAACGGGGGCCGAAGCGGAGGCCGGAGCGGGGGGCGGGCCTGGTCCGCGGCACCTGCCCCCTTTGGCCAAGCCAGCGCTGTCACCGCCCGGGCCAAGGCCTCGGCCTTTGTGTCGGCTGCTGAAGGGATCGAAGACCATCTGCGCGAACAGGTCATCCTTGCTACCCTGATCCTCAACCCCGACGTCTTGCCCGGTTTTGAGGGCCAGTTGGAACAGATGGAGTCGTCCGATCCGGTCCATAATGCCTTGCGTGACGCTATTCTGAGACATATTGGGGCCCCTGACTTCAGGGCTGCCCTGAGTGCGGAGATTGGGCCCGAGCCGCTTGAAAACCTCTTTGCGGAACGCCATGTGTCGATTGCGCCTGCAATTCGCCAGCCGGGCCGCCCGGACGTCGCACGCATGTGCCTGGCCGAGGAGTTGGCCAAGCTGAATGCCCGCAGGGGACATGCCCGCGAACTGGAGGAGGCCATGGAGGACCTTGCTGGTATGCCCGACGAAGGCCTGACATGGCGGTTGCAGCAATCCGCCATTGCGGTTGACCGCGCCGGTCGGGGCGACAATGAGGACCGGACCGAGTATGAGACCGGACAGAACGGAGCCCGGATGCGTCGCGACGAACGAAGCGCTTTTGACGATATTTTGGGAACCATCGACTTTGCAAAGGGCGGTCGCAGCTCTAAATGACCAAGGTGATTCCGCTGCTACTGCAACATATGGCAGAGAATCGCTTTTAGGCAGGTTGCGAATCACCGACCGGACGGATTGATTCGTTTTAGAGACGCGACGGCGAATCACCTTGGACGATACTGGAGCAGGAGCCCCACATGGCCGCGAAAGATAACGACGATCATTCCAAGGACGACGACCAGGATGGCGATATCAGCCTTGATATGAGCCAGGCCGCCGTCAAGAAGATGATCGCCGAAGCCCGAGAGCGCGGCTACATCACCTATGACCAGCTGAACTCCGTTCTGCCGCCCGATCAGGTCTCGTCCGACCAGATCGAGGATGTCATGTCGATGCTTTCTGAAATGGGCATCCAGGTGACCGAGGAAGAAGAATCCGAGGAATCCGAGGACGACGGAAAATCGCGCGAAGTCGCAACCCTGTCCGGTGGCCGTGATGTTGCCGTTGCTGGGTCCGAGACCGAAAAGCTTGACCGCACCGACGACCCTGTCCGCATGTACCTGCGCGAAATGGGCTCGGTCGAATTGCTGTCCCGCGAAGGCGAGATCGCGATTGCCAAGCGTATCGAGGCTGGCCGCAACACAATGATCCTGGGCCTTTGCGAAAGCCCGTTGACCTTTCAGGCTATCACCATCTGGCGCGACGAATTGCTGTCCGAGGACATTCTGCTGCGCGATGTGATCGACCTGGAAGCCACATTTGGCAACCAGTTGGGCGACGACGACGCCGTCGAACCGGTGGTCGAGGCCGCCACGTCCACCGAGACGACCGCGCAGCCCAAGTCCTCTGATGGTCAGGAACTGGACGCGGATGGCAATCCGATCAGCTCTGATGACGACGACGATGACGATGAACAGGCCAATATGTCTTTGGCGGCGATGGAAGCGGCGTTGAAGCCGCGCGTGCTTGAAACCCTTGAAATCATCGCAGACGACTTTGGCAGACTGTCCGAAATGCAGGATGCCCGGATGTCGGCAACCCTGAACGAAGACAGCACCTTTTCGGACAAGGATGAAGGCGTCTACCAAAAGCTTCGGGCGGAAATCGTGGAGCTGGTGAACTCCCTTCACCTTCACAACAACCGGATCGAGGCGCTGATCGACCAGCTTTACGGCATCAACCGCCGCATCATGTCGATCGACTCCTCCATGGTAAAGCTGGCGGACCAGGCCCGCATCAACCGCCGCGAGTTCATCGACGAGTATCGCGGTCGCGAGCTTGACCCCAACTGGCTGGAAGACATGGCCGAAAAGTCTGGCCGTGGCTGGCAGGCGCTTGTTGAACGGTCCACTGGCAAGATCGAAGAACTGCGTGCCGAAATGGCCCAGGTTGGCCAGTATGTCGGCGTCGACATCACCGAATTCCGCCGTATCGTGCAGCAGGTCCAGAAGGGCGAGAAAGAAGCCCGGCAGGCCAAGAAGGAAATGGTCGAAGCCAACCTGCGCCTCGTGATTTCCATCGCCAAGAAGTACACCAACCGCGGTCTGCAATTCCTTGACCTGATCCAGGAAGGCAACATCGGCCTGATGAAGGCCGTGGACAAGTTCGAGTATCGCCGCGGTTACAAATTCTCGACCTACGCTACATGGTGGATCCGTCAGGCGATCACACGCTCGATCGCCGATCAGGCCCGCACGATCCGTATCCCGGTCCATATGATCGAGACGATCAACAAGCTGGTTCGCACCGGTCGCCAGATGCTGCACGAGATCGGCCGCGAGCCGACGCCAGAGGAACTGGCCGAAAAGCTGCAAATGCCGCTGGAGAAGGTTCGCAAGGTGATGAAAATCGCCAAGGAACCGATCAGCCTTGAGACGCCAATTGGCGACGAAGAGGACAGCCAACTTGGCGATTTCATCGAGGACAAGAACGCGATTTTGCCGCTGGATTCCGCCATTCAGGAGAACCTGAAGGAAACCACGACCCGCGTTCTCGCCTCGCTGACCCCGCGCGAAGAGCGGGTGTTGCGCATGCGTTTTGGCATCGGGATGAACACCGACCACACCCTCGAAGAGGTCGGTCAGCAGTTCAGCGTGACCCGCGAACGGATTCGCCAGATCGAGGCGAAGGCGCTGCGCAAGCTCAAGCATCCCAGCCGGTCGCGCAAGTTGCGGTCGTTCCTGGATCAATAGGCGTATGATCGGCGGCTCCTTTCTGGGGTCGCCGTTCATGCCTAAGCTTTGACCTAGGGAAACCGACTTTTGGGGGCAGGCCATGCTGGACAAGGCGAAAGCTCTGGCGAAAGCGGGCCGGTTTGCCGAAGCAGACCAGCTATTTGACAAGCTGGTCCAGCAAAAACCCAAGAACGCCGTTGTCCTGGCCGAAGCCGTTCGGTTTCAGAACCGCTATACCCGAAGGTTCGGCAAAGCCTTGTTGTTGTCCGAGCGTCTCTTGACGCTCAAGCCGAAGGCAGCGGAAAGCTTTGTCCTGTTGGCAGAAAGCTCTCTTAACTGTCAAAGGCTTGCCCAGGCCAGGGATCATGCTGCGGCGGCCCTGCACATCGCCCCCGACAATCCCGATGCCTTGTTCATCGCCGCAGCTGTTGACATGGCGCTGAACCGCCATGACGAGGCCCTGGAAAAGATTGAACAGGCCCTGCGCCAGCAGCCCGATCACCTGCCGTCGCGCATTCAACTTGCACGGGCCCTGCGGGCGTCGGGGATATGGCCCGGGCCGAGACCCTGACAAGGGAGCTGCTGGTAGAGCATCCAAACAACGCCTCTCTCCTTCCGCTTCTGTTCAGCGTGGCCAAGATAGAGCGGTCAGATCCCGAAGTGGAACGATTGACCGACACGATCCTGCCAGCGTTGCGCAAGATAGGCGGGCAGGACTATGCGGATGCCCTGCGCCTGCTGGCTAAGGCCCAGGTGGATTTCGGAGAGGACGAGGCCGCTTTCCTGACGACGGTCGAGGCAAAGGCCGCCGCCCCGATGAAGCGTGATGTCGACGGATATGCCGCTTTTGTCGAGGCCCTCTGCTCTCAGACACACAAGCAGTCGTTTGAAGACGGGGGCGGGGATCCAAGCGAACGCCCCTTGCTGATCGTGGGCATGCCCCGCAGCGGGTCGACCCTGTTGGAACAGATGCTGACACGGCATTCCAAGGTGGAAAGCGTTGGGGAAAGCCCGGCGCTGCATCTGATCAGCCAGAGCCTTCGCCTCCGGACGCATAGCGGCGCGGATATGATCAAGGCTATCCGAGAGATGCCCGCCACAGCGGCCAACAGCCTTGCCCAACGCTATCTTGGGGATACCGCACCAAGCCAGGCCGAGACCGCCGTGGTGATTGACAAATCGTTGCACAATTTTGAGCTTTTGGGGCTTTTTGCCAAATTCCTGCCAAGGGCTAGGGTCATCCACATGCTGCGGGACCCGCTGGATACCTGCGTGTCGTGCTTTATCCAGCAGCTTTCGCCCTGGCACAGCTATACGCAGGATCTGCACCTGCTGGGCCGGGCCTATATGCAGCATCGACAGGTCATGGACCACTGGGCAGACGTCCTTCCCAACCCCATCCTGACGCTGCGCTACGAAGACCTTGTGTCCGAACCCGAGGCCACACTGGGCCGGGCGCTGGATTTCGCGGGACTTGAGTGGGAGACGGCCTGCCTCGACTTCCAATCCAGCGCAAATCGCAGCAAAACCCTGTCCGCTCATCAGGTGCGCCAGCCCCTCTATGCATCGTCGATAAGGCGTTGGGAACGTTACGAAAAGTTCCTTGGTCCGCTCAAGGCCGAACTGGGCCCGCTTTACCCGGATGGTTGGACCGAGTCCTATCGGTAACAACATCAAGCGTTAAGATTTGGGGTCTACCCAAATCCTAGAGGCTTTCCTATAGTGCTGGCCATAAGTGGGGAAAACCCACACAAGGCAGAGACGAGGACAGGACCATGCGTTGCCCCTTTTGCGGAAACGTCGATACACAAGTTAAAGACTCACGTCCCGCCGAGGACCACGTCGCCATTCGGCGGCGCCGGTTTTGTCCGGCCTGCGGGGGACGCTTTACCACCTACGAGCGGGTGCAGTTGCGTGATCTGGTTGTCATCAAATCTAACGGTCGCCGCGAGGACTTTGACAGGGACAAGTTGGAACGCTCGATCCGCATAGCCCTGCAAAAGCGCCCGGTCGAGCCTGAGCGTATGGACCAGATGATCTCGGGGATAGTGCGCCGGTTGGAATCGTTGGGAGAGACGGACATCAACTCGAACCAGATCGGTGAGATTGTGATGGAAAGCCTCGCCCGGATCGACACGGTGGCCTATGTCCGTTTTGCCAGCGTCTACATGAACTTTCAGGCGGTTGGCGACTTTGACAAGTTCATGGACGATCTACGGCCAGGTCCCAAGTCAGAGCTGTGATCCAGGACGCAGACCGTCGCTATATGGCGCTGGCCCTTAGTCTGGGCCGGCGAGGTATGGGACAGGTCGGCCCTTGGCCGTCGGTTGGCTGCGTGATCGTGAAGGATGGGCGCATCGTCGGCCGTGGCCGCAGCGATGCTGTCCTTGTCCAGCATGCCGAGGTGGGCGCCCTGCAACAGGCAGGTGCTGCAGCCAAAGGTGCTACGGCCTATGTCACGCTTGAGCCCTGTTCACATCAAGGCAGGACGCCGCCCTGCGCGAATGCCCTGATCGACGCGGGCGTCGCCCGGGTAGTGGTTGCAACTGGCGATCCCAATCCGTTGGTCGTGGGCGAAGGACTGGCCCGGTTGCGTGCGGCGGGCGTCATCGTGGATCTGGGGTGTCTGGAAGACGCGGCACGGGACGATCATGCAGGCTTTCTGCTGGTCCAGACCGATGGCCGCCCCTTTGTCACATTGAAGCTTGCCATGAGTCTGGATGGGCGCATCGCAACGGCGACCGGCGAAAGCAAATGGATCACCGGTCCCGAGGCGCGGCGCGCTGTCCACGCCTTGCGCGCGCGCCATGACGCGGTGATGGTCGGGGCCGGGACCGCCCGCGAGGACGATCCGATGCTGACCGTCCGCGACATGGGTGCGGTGCGCCAGCCGGTCCGCGTTGTCGTCTCGCGCCGTCTGGATTTGCCCGTCGATAGCGCATTGGTCCGAACGGCGGACACAGTGCCACTGTGGCTTTGCCACGATGCGGGGTTGGACGCGAAGGTCGTTGCGAAATGGTCGGCCCTTGGGGCGACCTGTTTGCCCTGCGACGTCTATGGCCGTCAGGTCACCCCGTCCTCGGTCTTGCGCCAATTGGCGGCCAAAGGGGTCACAAGGGTCTTTTGCGAAGGCGGTGGGGGCCTGGCCAGTTCCCTGCTGGGTGCCGGTCTTGTCGATGAGCTGATCGTGTTCGCTGCCGGGACCATTATCGGGGCCGAGGGGACGCCGGGCGTCGCTGCCATGGGGCTAGACCGATTGTCGGATGCCCCCCGGTTTCAGCTTGCCGAAACTCGGGCGGTTGGGGCTGACACGCTGCAACGTTGGCGGCGTCGTTAGGCCATCACTGGGGCTGCATGGCGCGACGGAATTGTTAACGCCACAGGCTGGCGCGGCTGGCAAAGACGCCCTGCACTTTGGCAAGAGCGCGATTGACCCGGCCGGGATGGGGGATCTGGCCCTTGGCGAGCCGCTCAACAACCACTTCGACGGGACAGGGCCGGTTTGTGACCGGGTCAAAGTATCGGGGGTAGGCGATCAGGGTTGCATAGGCCAGGGCGACGACATCGGGCAGGGCCTCCCGGCGAAGCAGAGGCATACCCCTGTCTTCGGTCAGGCCCCAGCCGGCGTAAAAGGGCTGGCCCAGGCAGGTGACCTTCTTTTGGCGCAAGAGGGCCTCGAACCCGATGGCAGAGGTCATCGTCCAGACCTCCTCTACAGCGTCCAGCGCTTTGACTGGATCGGTTGCGGTCAGGACCACATCTGCAATCTGATCGGCATCCGGGACCGCACCGGGCCGCAACCCAGCCTCGACGTCGGGGTGTGGCTTGTAAAGAATGATTGCAGCAGGATTTGCCGACCGGGCCGCAGTCAGAAGCCCCCGGTTCGTGCTGATGTCACCGGTGCCAAGCCGGATAGAGGCATCGTCCTCGACCTGTCCCGGTACCAGAATGCGCCGTCCTTTAGGCAAATCGGGCGGCATTTCTCCGCCAAGATTGTATTTGCTAAGACCAAGGGAAAGCAGCTTGCCAATCAACGCCTCGGCTCGGGCGCGCTCAGGTGCAGATAGCTTGCAGGCGGCAATTATATGCTGTTCGAGCCGGCTTTCTCGGGTGGGGTCATAGTAGATCCCAAGATCATCGCAGACGAGGCTAAGGGGCGGGACGAGATCCGCCCCCAATCCGCGCGAGCGCAGAAAGCCGTCCTCGACCCGCACGACGCCTGCCGCATCGAGGGCCTCGTTCGTCTTGCCTGCCCAAACCATGATCCTGCGACCGGTCTTATCGGCCAGGGCGACGGCGGCCTCTGGTTCGGCGAAAACCACCTTTTCATACTGGCCAAAAACCCGCTGGATGGGTGCACGCTTCCACAATCGCATGCCTGTTGCGACCCAACCCATGTGATCCCCGCGCCAGGCCCGCGTTTCAGCCTCGAGCGTCGCGATGGCGTCTTCCAACTGACATAGCCTGTCGCGATAGGGATCATACCAGGTGGGGTAGAGGATCATTGCGGCGGCAAAGAGTTGGGCTGCCGTCAGCTTGCGGCGGCGGCGGTCGAGGGGCATCCGGTCATCGCTTAGCCCCCATCCGGCATAAAAGGGCTGGCCGAACAGGACCGGACGATGGCCGGCGAGGATCGCCTCGAATCCCAGCTGCGACGAGACCGCGTAGACCCCAACCGCGCCCTCCATCAACCGCCAGGGCGAGACGGGCGTGTCCAGGAACGCCATGTTCGGCCCAAGGTCTTCTGGTCGGAAATGGCCCTTTCGGTGACCCTGCATCGTCTCGGGGTGGGACTTGATCAGGATCCGAGCGCGGGGATGTTCTTCGCGGGCGACGAATAACATCTCGCGAAAGGTGTTGCGGTTGGCGCGGCTGGCTGTAACGGAGGCGTCGCTCTCAGTCTGGTCGATGACAAGGACATAGCCCGGTTCGGGAACCTCAGCCCCGGCCAAAAAGGCCGAGTACTTGGACAGATGGCTTTTTTGCAGACGATCAATGGCCGCCCTGGCGCGATTCAGAAGGACCGTGTCGTCGAGCTCGGCTGTCGCCAACAGCACCTCAAGATCGGAGGGCTGGGCCGGATCAAAGTGGACCCCTCGGGTGTCCAGATGAAGGCCAATGGGCGGCTCGCCATCCCGGCCGGGCAGGACAGAGCGCAGAAAGGCGTCCTCGACCCGCAAGATAGGGGTTTGGGTATGGGCGGCGACAGCCTCGCCCCGCGGGCTGGTCGGGCTTTGGCCCCAAACGCCGACCATGTCCTGCGGGCTGGGTTTGCCTAAGCGGATGTCATAGCCCGAAAGCTCCAGCACCCGCCGGATGCGTCGTTGGGTCAGAAACCCGCCGTTGTAGACAAAAAGCCGCCGCGGGGTTCCTCCCGCGGCGGCCGTTTCGATTGTCTGCGACACGTCGCTACAGGCCGGATGTTGCCGTCGTTACGGCGTCGACTGTACCCAGGGTACCGGTAAGGGCTGCGATCACCTTGTTGAACTGAACGAACGGCGCCTCGGTCACATAGACCGTATCATCGTCCCGGATCGCGAAATCACGGGCAAAGAAGATGCCGTTCGGGCGGGTGAGGTCCAGAACATAGACAACCCGCTGGGCGCCGACCAGATCATCGCGGCCGACCAGCGCACGGGCGATGGCTTCGGGCTCGTTGCGGAACACAAAGACGCCCGTCGGATCGGCAGCGGCCGAACTCAGCCCGCCAACCTGCGCCAATGCCTCGATGGCCGAGATGCTTTGGCTGTCAAATCGGATCTGGGTCTGCGTTCCGGTCGCACCGAGTGCCGTGAACGACCGGCTGTCTTCCTGAACGATAATCTGATCGCCGTTGCGAAGGGCAATGTCATGTGCCGGATGGGTGTACAGATCCTCGAACCAGATCGTGCCTGTATGGGCGCCGCGCACTACAGTAACCTTGGCAATTTCCGTCGGGATGGACAGTCCACCGGCATTGGCCAGCATATTGGCCAGCGTGCGGGTCGGACGTTGGATCGGGTAGACACCCTGTCCTGTCACACCGCCGGCGATCGACACGGTGGAACCGTCGCCGGCCAGGCGGCTGACCTGGACCTGAGGATCGGGGGTCTGCTCTTCCAGCTTTTCCGAGATCAGGCGGCGGATCGCTTCGGGCGTGTTCCCGGCGGCCCGAATACGCCCGGCATAGGGGACAAAGATAAAGCCCGATCCATCGACCTGCACCTCATCGAGGACGGCGGCATTCATCCCCAAGGGGACCAGCAGGCCGTCGTCAACGTTCTCCCAGATCGTCAGACCAAGGACATCGCCGGGCTGGATTGTATCGGACCCCAGCACAGAGGCATTCATAAAGCCTTCGGAAAACGCCAGGGCAGGGGTCACCCCTGCGATGGCATTGATCCTGTCATCCACTGTCAGGATAAAGGCGTCGCCCT